>NZ_JAVRCD010000008.1:0-215593 GCF_034530895.1 Nostoc sp. DedQUE08 | reverse complement strand
AAATCCACTCTTACTCATCCACAGTCCCTTTAGATTTTCTTTACGAATCAGCTCTTAAAAATTACATCCACATGACTAACTGGCGATGTTGTATGAGACGACCTATCTATAGGATTCCCAAAATCTAAGCAACTCTTAACAATCATGCTATAGTCATAGTCAAAAAGCTTAAACAAAGACTGATCGCAACATTGAACAGCAACTAGCTAAAAAATAGTGATGGGCTACGCCCCGCCGGAGGCGATCGCATCCAGCAAGTATGCAGGGTTGACCCCTTAATCAATCAGGGTATTCAATCCCCGTTTCTTAACTAGGTGCAACAGCTTAAGAGCAGTGCCACTGGGACGCTTCTGACCGATTTCCCACTTTTGAACCGTTGATAGACTTGTATTTAAAATCGCAGCAAATACTGCCTGACTTACATGAGATGATTCGCGTATTTGCTTAATTTGTTCAGGTTCTAGCGGTTCAATCACAGACAAGCACAGACTGTCGAATTCACGCAATGTAGTTTGATCCATCAGTCCAGCCTTGTGCAGCCCTGTAGCCGTTTCGTGAACTGCTTCAAGAATCGCTGATTTCTTCTTCGCCATTGCAAATTACCTCCATCAATTCATCTTCCAGCTTGGCCTTTTCTAGATCCTCTAGCGTGTAAGATAACAGCACTGATGCCAGCTTTTTTAATGCTTTTTCTTCTTTTTTGTTAATGTTACTGCGCTCGTTTTTCGAGAAGCCGAAAACAAAAAACCAGCAATCTCCCTTGTTGGTTGCGACCAATGTACGAAAGTCACCACGCTTACCTTGTCCAGAGTGGGCAATCCGCTTTTTGAACAGCCCGCCTCCTAGATCGGCTTCGTAAAGTCCTGCTGTCATTTCGTTTACAGCCGCGCAGAGGCTGAGGTCGTTTAAACCCTCTTTGCGTGCCCAACGGTCAAACCATCGGGTTTTGTAAATTATCATGCTATGGTCATTATCTTCGCTTATTATATAGCACCAAGTGCTATGCTTGGCAATACACTATAAAACTCAAAAAGCTTGAACAAAGACCGATCGCAACATTGAGCAGGAACTAGTTAAAAAAGAGCGATGGGCTACGCCCCGCCGGAGGCGATCGCACTCCACTAAATACAATGAGGAACTACTGTTGTACCTCAAAATTTATCTCACACTCCTAACCCACTCAGTAATTCCCTGAGCGATCGCTTTTGCCATTTTCTTCTGTTCTTCTGGGTTCACTACCTGCTCAAATTCATCGGGATTACTCATAAAACCCAATTCCAACAACACTGATGGTGCAGCTGTCGGACGTGTCAGCGCCAAATTATCCCAAAATACACCATAAGAAGGTTTGCCGAGTTTTTTAACAACATAGGTCTGTAAAAACATTGCCAAGTTATGGGCTTGGGGTTGATACCAAAAAGCAGCGAATCCCTTGGTTTTTTCAGCATCACCATCATCGGGTAGGGAGTTGTGGTGTATAGAAATAGCGATCGCAGGTTCTTCTTGACTGATAATTGCCTGACGTTCTACTAGCGAAACTTCCTTGTCGTCCTCCCGTGTCATTACTACCGTTGCTCCTTCCTTCACCAACTCATCGCGCAGCAACTTAGATACCACCAAATTCACATCTTTTTCTAAATATCCAGTTGGGCCACTGGCACCAGATTCTTTACCGCCATGCCCTGGATCTAGTACAATCTTGAAATTAGCTAAAAGCTTGCGTCTTGTGTTCCCGATTTTAGGCGGATGACGCAAAGCCAAAACCAGGGTTGTACCGTCGTATCTCAGCTTATATCCCCACTGTTGAGCTTTTTTGAGGTTAAAGGTGTATTTTACTTGTCCTGGGGCTTCCTGTTGCCAGTCTAGGCGATAAATTAGGGGGTCATCATCCAGGCGAATTATGTCCGTTTGGGCAGTGGTATTGTAGAGAGTGAGAGCGAAAGCACCCTCACTTTGTTGCACGCTCACAGGTACGGGAACTTGTAAAGGGAAAACTATTTCTGTCGCACTAGGGAGTTGACGGTATCCGACACTGCGAATTATTGTTTGTGGCGGAACTGCACCAGGTAGAATGCGGGTTTCTTTACTATTAATCCAAGCGCCGTAATCTAGGCGCAACCATTCACCTTCCCTACCTGTAACTGTTGCGCGTGTGCCTTTGGGCAGTGGTGTGAGTCGGGAATAATCGGTGCTAGGGCCAGTACGAGCAACGCCTGACTCTACTGTAACCTCAAAAACTGGCAATTGCGCTCTTGAGAGGATTTCAATCTTACCAGATCCTGGTTGAGTTATCGTCTTGCCGTCAAGTGTCAGTTGAAATTGAGGTTTTCCCAGATCGGCGGCTGTTGCCACCGTAGTGCAACCTTGATAGTTGCCTAGGCTAGACTGGGCATGAGGCTGATTTTGACCTGTCAAAGCTGCCAAATTACTTGGTAGTTGTGCTTGTTGAGGTTGGGGTAAAAGGGCAATAGTTTGATTAGCCAGGGTTACAGAGACATTAGCGTTAGGGGGTGCGATCCCTTCGGGGAGCTTCGCTAACGCGCCAAAACAAATTACTTCTCCCGGTAATCTGGCAATGTCAACTGCGGGAGTCAGGGAATCTTTCGCAAAAGCTACCCCCTGTGGTAGTTCAGGGCTAGCGTTAAGCCCGATCACCTTAATTTTAAGTTCTTGATTGTGGTAACGCACAGTAAAAAGATTCTCCCCCAACTGCAAGGGGAAACTAGGGGAAAAATGACCAGCTTTGCTGCGGGTAATTGGCTTACTATTGATCAAAACCTGACCATCTGGTGGTGCAGTGCCCAGAAAAAAGATTTTTTGGGCACTTGTCTGGTAGTTTGTCTGGGGAAAAACGACTATAAGAGATGGCTCTGCCAATGCTACCGAGGAGGTGAGAATACAGCCTAATATTACTAATCCTAAGAGGTTTTTCACAGCAAATCACAGAAGATGACACCACAACAACTGTGGCACAATGACGGGATGTATTTTTAGAAGTTGTTAGAAATTCAAACTACTATGACTAAGTTTATCTTTGTTACTGGAGGCGTAGTTTCCAGTATTGGTAAGGGCATTGTAGCAGCAAGTCTAGGGCGTTTGCTCAAGTCGCGCGAATATTCGGTGTCGATTCTCAAACTCGACCCTTATATCAATATCGATCCTGGCACGATGAGTCCCTTTCAGCATGGGGAAGTATTCGTTACCCAAGATGGTGCGGAGACAGATTTAGACTTGGGGCATTACGAACGCTTTACCGATACCTCGATGTCGCGTTTGAACTGCGTTACTACTGGCTCGATTTACCAGGCAGTCATCAATAAAGAACGGCGCGGAGATTACAATGGCGGTACTGTACAGGTAATTCCTCATATTACCAATGAAATTAAAGACCGGATTCTGCGAGTTGCTAAAAGTACAAATCCTTCTGTAGTAATTACAGAAATCGGCGGGACGGTGGGAGATATTGAATCGCTGCCGTTTTTGGAAGCAATTCGCCAGTTCCGTAAAGAGGTGGGGCGGCAGAATGTGCTGTATATGCACGTAACTTTGGTGCCGTGGATTGCCTCTGCGGGTGAAATGAAAACTAAGCCGACACAGCATTCAGTTAAAGAACTCAGATCCATTGGCATTCAACCAGATATTTTAGTTTGTCGGAGCGATCGCCCTTTACCCAAGGGATTAAAGCAGAAATTGTCGGGATTTTGCGATGTGCCGGAAGAATGCGTTATCACTTCTCAAGATGCCAAAAGTATCTATGAAGTACCGCTAAATCTAGAACGGGAAGGAATGGCAGAACAAGTGCTGAACTTGCTGCAAATGGAACAACGTAAACCAGATTTGACGCAGTGGCAAACCCTGGTACAACGCTTGCATAGTCCTAAACACGAGGTAGAAATTGCCATTGTTGGTAAATATGTGCAGTTAAGTGATGCCTACCTATCTGTAGTGGAAGCGCTGAACCATGCTGCAATCTCCACTTATGGCAAACTGCGTCTGCGTTGGGTGAATTCAGAAGAATTGGAAACTGAACCAGCCGAAAATTATCTTAAAGGTGTCGATGGCATAGTTGTACCAGGAGGTTTCGGGGTTCGAGGAGTCGATGGCAAAATTGCCGCCATTAAATACGCCCGCGATCGCCAAATTCCCTTCTTGGGTTTATGCCTGGGTATGCAATGTTCTGTGATTGAATGGGCCAGAAACGTAGGGGGATTAACAGGTGCTAATAGTGCTGAATTTGACCCTTACACAACTAATCCGGTAATTAATTTATTGCCAGAACAGCAGGAAGTTGTGGATTTAGGGGGTACAATGCGCTTAGGATTATATCCTTGTCGTGTTCTCCCTGATACTTTAGCTTTTAAGCTCTATCAAGAAGATGTAATTTATGAACGACATCGACATCGCTATGAGTTCAACAATGCTTACCGCGATTTGTTGTTAAAGTCTGGCTATGTAATTAGTGGTACTTCTCCTGATGGACGTTTAGTTGAAATTGTGGAATTAACCAAGCACCCATTCTTTCTTGCTTGCCAATTTCATCCAGAATTTCAATCACGCCCCAGTACACCTCATCCTTTATTTAAAGGATTCATTCAAACAGCGATCGCTCTTTCCCTTTCGACATCTAGCACACCAACACCATTGGAGGTGTCATAACAATTCAAAATTCAAAATTCAAAATTCAAAATTAATTGCAACATTAACTTAAGACTTCAGTAGATTTGGATATCCAGGGTGCATCATTCGTAAATTTCGGACTTGAGGAGATGTTGTGGCGTACTGGGTGAAAATCCTTTACGAGAGGAAAGAATATGTAGTAAATTTTGAACGTGTCCATGCTTTTTGTTATGAACTGAATGGCAGAGTTACTTTTTGGCTACCCGATAGTGCCATTCCCATAATAATTAACCCACAAAATAACCTGGAAGATTATCAAAAAATTCTCGATTATTTAGAATGTGTGACAGGATTAGAATTAGAGCGTGCCCACTGGGTGAAAATAATTTACGAAAAAAATGAATATGTCATTAATCTCAACTGCATCAGTTCCTTTTGTCACGAACCGAACGGCAGGATAACTTTTTGGTTGCCAGATGGCACTATTCCTATTATCATCAACCCTGTGAGTAATCCTGAATCTTATGAAAAAGTTGTGAAATACGTTCAAAAAGCAACAGGATATTCTTTGTCTTGAAATTTCTGTATAGCAGAACAAGGTAAAATTAACAATTCAAAATTCACGCATTCAAATATTTTAAAACTTCTGCCTCCTGCCTCATCCCAACTACAAATATTTACGCGATTCTACTTATCACTTACTGCCATTCATCAAAAATTTGTTTTATCCGCTCAATTGCCGTGTCTGCTGCTTCTTCTGGAGATATTCTATTGACAACTATTCCATTGAGAGCTTTACCCCAAACATTCTCTTCTAAAACTAGGCTGTAAGCAGGGTTTTGGACAATATAAAATGGACGAGTATCTTTAGTTAATGTTTGAGTTGCAGTGGAAAGATGAGGATCTGCTGGATTTGTCCAAAAAGGATCTTTCCAAACAGGCTTCATTACTGGTAGATACCGACCTCCGGTAGCTTTGAGATAGTTTCCTATAATCTCAGGTTTAATTAAATATGCGAGAAAGTCTTTGGCTACCTTTTGGTTTTTAGACTCGGCAAACAAAACTATTTCATTAATCGAGACTAAGAAGCGCATCGGTTTACCATTAGGTTTGTTCGGAAATTCTAGGATACCAAGCTTGTGACGATAGGTGTCAGAATCTTGGCGGACAGCAGCAGAAATCGAGAGCGAACTGTTAGGCGTCATAACCACGCCACGATTGAGTAAGCTGCGATTATTGTCTGGATTTAACCAGTTTACTGCGTCTGGTGGTACGTAGCCTTGCTGGAAAAATTTCGCATACCACTCTAAGCTTTTAACAATACCTTGATACACCTTGGGATCGTTGAGCAGAAGTTGACCCTTGGAGTCTAAAATTTGGACATTGTATGCCTCTAAAATCTGCTCAAATAAGTAGTAGGTATCCGTAGAACCAGTGGAGAAAGGAAAGCCTAACCCGTAAATATTCTGTTTTTGCTGTGCGCGCAAATCATCCTGCACTTGTTTCCAAAACTCCCAGAAAGCATCCCAGTCTTTAGGGATATCGCTTTGAGTTCGACCTACTTTCTCTAGTAAGTCTCGCCAGTAAAAGATGTGAATTGTTAATTGATTAATTGGGACTGCATAGTAACTCGGTTTTTTATCAACGTTGTTATATAAACGAACTGCTTCCAACACACCTTCAGAATAAATACTTTTGACTGGCTCAATTACATCAGAGACATCTGCCAATTTACCTTCCCAGGCAAGACGTGGATACAGCTCCCTCTCAGCACTGCTATTTATGACGAGATCGGGTGAATTACCTGCCTGAAGTGCCCTTTGAGTCTTTTGTGGCAACTCATCGTTAGTATAGAAAGTAAGTTTAATTTTGTTGCCGCTTTGTTGTTCCCAGTTACTAATTATCTTCTGAAGCGCTTCATCCTCTTCCAAGGTATAACCTTTATCTGACCAAATCTTCAGGACTTTACTGTTAATAGGAGATTCGGTGACTGAAGATTGGCTAGATTTTAAGATGTTAATGCAGGCAAGAATTATCAAGCTGAATATTAATGCCGCGAGTACGTAGCGATGGCTAGCTCTTATTAGCATTACGGTAAAAGTTTGCTTGACTCTTTGCTGATACTTCAAGCCTTTAGTCATTGGACTGGCTTTGGTTCTGAATAACATACTCATTTTATGATTTTTGTCAGAAAAACATCTTTACTGCATCTTCTGACATTACATAGCGCTTATTCAAGCTTAAATAGTTGCTTTTCACTCACTTTTCAACATCAGTTAGAATTGCTAAGTAAGTGGGCAAGAATAAATTAAACTATGTTACGTAATGTAAAATTAATTAAATTACCTCGTAGTTAGAGCTTAATTTTTCTTCTAATTTGTAAAGACAGATGTCTCTAGCTGGGGTTGTTTGAACCATAATTTAAAATCTTGAATAGTTTTGCCATGCCAACTTTGCTGCACCTACTATCCCAGCAAAATTGCCTAACTCCGCTGGCAATATCTGTAAACCCTCTCGCGATAAAGGCTGCACTCGCTTCTCAATTTCTGCCTTCACACTTGGTAAGAAAAACTCAAAGCTACCACTGATACCGCCACCAATCACGATCGCTTGTGGTGTGAGTACATAAATCAAACTCGTCAAACCAATTCCCAAATTAGCACCATATTCTTGCCAAAAAGTCAATGCTGCGGCATCTCCTTGTTGGGCAAGAAAACCCAATTCGATGGGTTCCTTGAGAGTGCGGCGGCGAATTGCAGTAGCACAGGCATATTGTTCCAAAGAGCCTCGATTGCCACTATTACAAATTGGCCCATCAGGATTTAATGAAATTAAACCCAATTCCCCGGCGGCTCCTTGATGTCCAATAAATAGTTTGCCATCAAGGATAATTGCGCCACCAACCCCAGTACCTAAAGTTAGCAGAATCAGATTTTGAAAGTGGCGACCGGCTCCCAGCCAAGCTTCTCCCAAAAGAGCGCAATTAGCATCATTAGCGATCGCAGTTGGTTTGCCAGTTTTAGCTTCTAACCAGTCTGCTAAAGGCACATCGATCCATCCAGGTAAGTTAATAGCGATTTTGGCAATGCGTCCGGCGGCATCGGATGGGCCAGGAGTACCAACACCAATCGCAACAGCTTGATTACCTGGATCGATTTGAGCGATCGCATCTACCAGAACCGCCAACACCGCTTCCGGCGTTGTTGGTTGAGGAGATACCACAGTCAAAGATTGCAGACAAGTACCATCATCTGCAAAACGCCCCAGCTTAATTGCTGTTCCCCCAACATCAATGCCAACTACTTGAATTTTGTCATTTGTCATTTGTCATTTGTCATTTGTCATTTGTAATTGGGTATGAGGCATTAGGCATTGGTAATTGGTGAACAGTTATCACCCATTCCCTATTCCCTATCATCGAGTTCAAAATCAACAATTCGTCAGGGTTTTAGGATTTGGCACGAAAATATTCTAAATTTTCTGTCCTATTGGGTGCGACTCGTAAATTAGCAACAGTCATAGTACGAACACTAGATTGCTCTTGCCAAGCTGTAATTGGCGCACCTCTTAAGATACCAGCAAGAGCAACGGAAAGGATAAAGCCGCCAGTAGCGGCAGCAATTAACGTTAGATTATCTTTCATACAAATCTCTGTATTGTTTATTTGTCATTTGTCATTTGTCTAAAATTAATGACCATTGTACAGACGCGATTAATCGCGTCTCTACTGACCAATGACTATTGTCGGATTCTATTTTCTCTCCGTAATCGGGGATTGACAAATTCATTTAACCCCTCACCAAGTAGTGATAACCCTACCACCATAAATGTCATCGTTAAACCAGGGAAAAGTGTAGTCCACCAAATACCAGTAGGTAGAGCTTCTAGGGCTTGTTTTAAATCGTGTCCCCATTCTGCCACTTCTTCGGGAAGTCCTAACCCCAAAAAGCCCAAACCGCCCAACACCAAAATCGCATCAGCGGCGTTGAGCGTGAATAGGACGGGTACGCTTTGAATGACGTTGAAAAACAAATAACGAGAAAGCACAACCCAAGTGGAAGCGCCCATTGCTTGAGCAGCTTCGATGAACACTTCGGTTTTCACGCTAACGGTGTGGTTACGAACAACGCGGTAATATTGGGGGATGTAAGCAATGCTAATAGCGATCGCTGCATTCAATATCCCACGCCCCACCACAAAGGCCAGTGTCACAGACAGCAGTAGTCCCGGTAAGGTGTAGATACTATCCATAATAAATAGCAGCACTTTATCCAATTTACCGCCGAGATAACCACTCAGCATCCCCAAAGGCACACCGATAATCATACTCAGCGCCGTTGCCAAAATCACCACCTGCAAAGCAGCTTGAGCGCCGAACAATGTCCGGGAGAACACATCATAGCCCAGACGGCTAGTACCAAACCAATGTTTAGCTGAGGGTGGCTCGTGAATTGGATTAGAGAGAAAATCTTTGGGGTTTTGCAGCCATCCCCAAGCCTGCAATACGGGAGCGAAAAATGCCAGGAAGATGAAAAATAGGGTAATGGCTAACCCGATGAGCATGAGTTTTTGGGAAAGATTGAGACTTTTGCCAAACTGTAAAAATGTCGGTAGTCGCCGTTTTGTAATGGCCATAAAGCGATCGCCTGGAGCAAAGCTTGATACGCTGACCATTTTACATATTTAGATAGGGGATTGCGTAAACATCTTTAAATAAAAGTCCGACTACTTCACGTGGATACAGATATAGACTGAGTTAGAGGTGAAATTATGCCTGATTTTTGCCAAAGCTTTTAACTACGATTCAGAGTCCTACAATATTCGCGATAATCTTTATCAACGAATCAGTCCTCTTGATGATGCAGCCTTTAATTTTTTTGACACACTTTCAGTATTTTAACTGTGGTCTTGGCTGTTAATACTTAATTAATATGTAGCACAATATTTTTTATTATCTTAGTCATTGTGAAACCTCTTCTACAGACTTACTTAGAACAAGAAATCTGGATACTAGTGAGAGATAAGTGGTATTTCGCCACAATTATCGGAGTTTGGGATGATTTATTGTCCTTTAAACATAGAACTTACAACAAAGATACAGAGGAGGATACTTTCTGGGAAATGGTTGTGAAAATCAGTGAAGTAATTGCTATTGATAAAGTTAGGTCTATTATTAGTAGAAAACCAGAGATGCTTATTTCACGGCTCCTAGAAACCGATCAAAGTACAAGCGATCCTCATCAAGATAATTAATATTAATTAGCTCAATTTAGGAGATAGACTCATTCTTTGCACCTGTATCAAGATGCAAAAAATGAGCAGTAAAGTTGTCAGCTATGACGCAATACAGTTCAGAATGAGCAACAAAACCCTGATGTAGAGACGCGATTTATCGCGTCTTAAAATACCAATTATCTACACCAATAACCTATAATCCAAACGTATTGGGCTATGGCAGGTGTTGGATATTGGGAACTGTCCAATACGTACTATCTCAAAGATTACTTTCAATCAACTGGCGATATTCGCTCTTTTGCTTCACGCCTTTGACTTCCTTCACCAGTTCCTTATTTTTGAACAATTGAACCGTTGGCGTTCCTGTCACACCAGCATTTTCAGCAATATCTCGGTCTTTGTCGATGTCAATTTCCACAAAGTGAATCTTGCTATCAAATTCATCCACCACTTTATTTAAAATTGGCTTCAGGGTATGACAAGGGCCACAACCAGGAGAAACGTATTTAACCAGGAGTAAGCGATCGCTTTCATGGAACAATTTCCGTAAAGCATAGCCTCCTTCATGGCGTGTCCCATCCAAATTAAATCCAGCTTCTTCCTCAGCTTCAGTCTTTTCGGCTGGCTGATGTTCTAATTCATTATCTTTTGTTTCTGGCTGTTGATGGAATTCTTGAATCAAGCCACTGGATGACAACCAGCGTTCTGCCAACATCGCCGCCATACAACCAGTACCCGCAGCCGTAATTGCTTGGCGAAACTCATGATCTTGTACGTCGCCAGCAGCAAAAACGCCTTCTACACTGGTTTCTACAGAACCAGGCTTAGTGACAACGTAACCTACTTCATCCAGTTCTAATTGTCCTTTAAATAGAGAGGTATTGGGACTGTGACCAACGGCGTAAAATAAACCCTTAGCGTGCAGTTGGCTCTCTTCACCAGTTTTAGTATTGCGGACTTTCACCCCTTCCATATGACCATTACCGAAGATATCCACGGCTTCTGTGTTCCAATGCACTTGGATTTTCGGGTTGTTCAAAACGCGGTCTTGCATGGCTTTAGAAGCCCGCATTTTATCGGTGCGTACCAACATATTTACCTTAGAACCGTATTTAGTGAGGTAAATTGACTCTTCTGCCGCCGAGTCGCCAGCACCAATCACAGCCAATTCTGCGCCGTGGAAAATTGGTGTTGCACCATCGCAAATTGCACAAGCGGAAATACCCCGACTCCAAAATTCGTGTTCGTTGGGTAAACCCAAACGCTTTGCTGTTGCACCCGTAGCAATAACGATGCTGTTGGTTTTAATTTCCCTTTCTTGCGATCGCACTGTAAATGGACGCTGACTCAAGTCAACTGAGATAACATCTTCAGTATATAGTTCAGCCCCCCAGCGCTCTGCCTGCGCCTTCATCTGATCCATCAGTTCTGGCCCAGTAATTCCTTTAGGAAATCCCGGAAAATTCTCAACTTCCGTCGTTGTCATTAGTTGCCCACCAGGTAAACCCCCAGCTTGGAAACCCTCAAATACAACGGGTTTCAGGTTAGCGCGTCCAGCATAGATGGCGGCTGTGTACCCTGCTGGCCCAGAACCGATAATTACCAAGTTTTCTACAGTTGTGTTAGTCATGAAAATATACGAACTCATAACGACTACGCTTAATATAGCATAATAAACTGTGATTGGCTACGTCAGATGGGAAGCGATCGCAAGTTAGAAAAATCGGGAATACAGAGACAGCGCTTATATGTTGCCGCTTGATGTGCGAGGAGTATTTATGATAGCTATAAGAGTATTTGCTGTCGTGTTATGTCTTTTACTATTACAGACTTAGAGCAGCTACAAACCGAGCATCCAGAATGGCAGATGGAGCTGGTAGAGGGGAAAATCATAGTTATGGGGCCATCAGATTACGAGTCAGAAGAAATTGGCGCTCGTCTAATTACCTTTTTGAATAACTGGGTAATGTCGCGCAAGCTAGGACGTATAACTGGTTCTAGCGCAGGATTTATTCTACCGAATATAGAAGAGGACGACTCGGAAAAAAGAAACTTGCGTGCCCCTGATGTGTCTTTTGTTAAAGCTGAACGATTGAAGAAGACCAAGCGCGACTTTGTAGAGTTGGTTCCAGACTTGATGGTTGAGATTAAATCTAAAAGTGACAGAATCAAACCACTTGAAGAGAAGATTCAGCTATTCTTGCAACTTGGGTCTACAGTCGGTATATTGATTGACCCTGACAAATTGACAGTAACGGTTTATCGAATAAATCAAGATCCAGTGGTGATGCACAATGGCGACATCCTCACACTACCAGACTTGCTGCCAGGTTGGGAACTGGCAATATCAGAACTGTGGCCACCTGAGTTTGAATAAGATACTCTCACAATCGAAGTTGAGAATCTCACCCTTGGTCAACAGCAGAGATTTAGTGATGTTTGTGTCATTTCGGATGCAAGGATTCTGGATCGTGTAATTGTATCTCCTCAAACTTTTTTTCTGGAGGTGATAGGAAAGCGATCGCAGTTGGGTAAGTTACATCTAGAACACCCAAGCACTTCCTACCCCAGGAAAACACTTATGAAAACCGAATTAAAAGCTAAGTTTCTCCAACACATCCTCAACAAAAAGAATGAAAATGAGGGTTTTACACTTATTGAATTACTAGTAGTAATTATCATCATCGGTATTTTGTCTGCGATCGCTCTGCCTTCTTTCTTAAACCAAGCTAACAAAGCCAAGCAGTCAGAAGCTAAAACCTACGTAGGTTCCATGAACCGCGCTCAACAGGCTTTCTACCTAGAACAAAACACATTTGCACAGGCTGGTGAAATTGGGAAATTAGGTCTTGGTATTGCAACAAAAACATCAAATTACCAGTACACAATTGACGGCAGGCCTAGTCAAGTAACTAACCAAGGAGGAGTAATACTTGCGACTGCACCTCTTAAAACTTATATTGGTGCTGTGGGTGTAGCAACGCAAGCTGCTACCAGTGAAGCTACTACTATAGCTATTGTATGTGAAGCTGATAAAGCTAGAGTTAATGGTGGTTCAGATATAGTTACACTCGCAGCAACCGACTTTCCCAGTGGAACACCGACTTGCCCCACTGGCTTTACCAGTTTATCTAAGTAGATATGTGAGTTAGTAGATCAAAATTACTCACCGACAACACTTGATATAGAACTTTAATTGTCATCACGACTTTTATTCAGCTAAATTACGCATTTTCTGAAGTGGGTAGATTCTTCTATCCACTCTATTTCAATTTTGTGATTTATTCACAATTGGATTGCCTATACCTTTTTCTATAAGAATCAAAATGATTACTGATATATATAATTGGCAAGTTCAGGCTAAAGAATACTTCATTCAAGAGAACTATTTGCAAGCAGCCAAATTATACGAGCAAGCAATAGCGATAGAACCAAATACTATCTCCTATTATTGGGATTTAGGACTATTAATGCTACTACAAGGGCAAGAAGCGGAAGCTCAAATGACTTGGATGCTGCCAATGACAGAGGCAGATGAAGAACAGTTACCTATTTGGACAAATCAACTATTTCAAATTTTGCAAATAGAAGCTGAAAGGCGTGAAACACTGGCAGAATATTCTCTAGCTTGGTTAATTCGCCAGCATATGCGGGAAATTAATCCTAGTTATATAAATAATTTGCTTCAAATCCTTATACTTTCTCTCAAGTTAGAAAAAATTGAAGAAATTGATGATTTGAATAAATGGGGATTAATTGAGAGCTTAAAAGCAAAAGAAGATATAGAAATTGATATCGAACTATTGATACAAGTTTTAAAAGAGTTTTTAACTATTATACCCTTAAATCCAGTCAATCTAAATTTGATAGAAGCTAGTCTTCCTTATTTTCCTGATACTCATCAATGCTTCTCTATATTGCTTCCCGCTGCTATGCGAATTGGTCATACTTTGCGGCAGCCTATGCTAGCAGCATCTATTCTTAGCTTGCATTTACGATTGGAACCAGATAATGTAGAAATTTTGCGGCATTTAGCAACTTTTTATCAAGATGCTCGTAATTATTCTCAAGGGATAGAGATAGCTAGATTGTGTTATTCCTTATCAGAAGGTTTGGCTGACAAAATTTTTGCACTTCATTTGCTGTTAAGAGGTCTAATGTCAGCAGGGGGGTATTGGCAAGAGATATGTACAACTTCTCAAGAATTAGAAACTGTGTTTCAACAGTTTATTAAAGCTGAACGAATTCCTTTAGAAGAAGGAAGAATATTACGGTTGCTTACGCCATCTTTTGCGATACCTCACATTAAAGATGCTCCTGCAGATTTCCGAGCTATTCATAATCAGGTAGCTGAAGTTTTTAACTTTTATATTAAAGCTCTTGCCCAATCAGAAGGAAAAATTTATTGTCATAACAATACCAATAACAAAAAATTATACGGAGCTACAAAAAAATTAAAAATTGGTTATGTATCTTACGCTTTAAGGAATCATTCTGTTGGTTGGCTAGCTCGCTGGTTATTTCAGCATCATGATCGAGATAAATTTGATATTCATACTTACTTTGTTAACTACACATTAGTAAATGACTATCTCCAAGAGTGGTATCTAGGTCAGGCAGGAAAACCTCGTCAATTAGGTATGAATGGTCTAGAGATTGCTGACCAGATATATCAAGACGAAATTGATATTTTAATTGACCTTGATAGCATCACTCTCGATATTACCAGTGAAGTGATGGCACTCAAGCCAGCCCCAATTCAAGTAACTTGGCTGGGATGGGATGCATCAGGTATACCTGCAATTGATTACTTTATCGCAGATCCTTATGTACTGCCAGATGATGCACAAAATTACTATACAGAGAAAATCTGGCGATTACCTCAAACTTACATAGCAGTAGATGGTTTTGAAGTTGGTGTACCAACTCTCCGCCGCGATGACTTGGATATTCCTATGGATGCTGTTGTCTATCTCAGCGCCCAAAGAGGATATAAACGCCATCCAGAAACGACAAAGTGGCAAATGCAAATTATTAAACAAGTAGCTAACAGCTACTTTCTGATTAAGGGACTTGCTGAAGAGGAAACAATTAAACGCTTCTTTTACCAAATTGCCGAAGAAGAAGGTGTAGATTGTTCTCGGTTACGATTTTTACCACAAGTTCATTTAGAGTCGGTTCATCGTGCTAATTTAGGCATTGCTGATATTGTATTAGATACATTTCCCTACAACGGAGCGACAACAACCTTAGAAATATTGTGGATGGGTATCCCTTTAGTGACAAGAGTTGGTGAACAATTTGCAGCGCGTAATAGCTATACCATGATGATGAATGCAGGTATCACAGAAGGTATTGCCTGGACTAATGAAGAGTATATAGAGTGGGGTGTGCGTTTGGGCAATGATGCAGCCTTAAGAGAGCAAATCTCTTGGAAACTTCGCCAATCAAGACAAATAGCACCCTTGTGGAATGGTAAACAATTCACTCGTGAGATGGAAAAAGCTTACGAACAGATGTGGCAAAGGTACATAGAAGCAAAATGACCTTAATAGCAATCCTAATTTAGTTTGTGAGACAAGTAAAACCAAATAACCCTGACTTGTTAAAGAAGTCAGGGTTATTATGTCTCAGGAATGATTTAGCCTGCTTTAGTTAAATAGATGTAATTTCACAATTTGATGTAATAAAACTATCCAAATCATAGGATAAAAGGTTTTCTACTTTGATCTGTGTCAGTGCTTGTTGATTTTCATGTTCCAAAACAATTCGAGCTTTCAAACGCGGAAGCAAAGCTTGGCACTGAATATCATTCCAATTCTCTACCAACGAAATTTCTAGTTTATCAGGAACATCTATATCATCATTTATCAAAATACTTATGAGCACACTGGATAGAAAAATTTCCGCATCTTCCAGAGAAATATTAGTAATAGCAATTAAGAGAGTGGTGTTTTGGCTAGCCGGATAACTAGTAAGAGCTTTAATTACTCGTTCTAAGTCAAAACCTATTAAGTCTTCTGATTGATGCCAATCTGGGAAAATAATTAAATTAATATCCCTTAAGCTAAAAGTTTCGTTTAGGCTATCTGCAAGATAGTCAATAAAAAGTTTTTGAAATAAGTTTCCTATTTTAGCTGAAAAAGAGCGACTATCCAAAAACCTGGGATTACCCAGCATTTTCTCTTTAATTGTGGCGCTTTTTTGTTTACATAATTCTCGGCTGTTTCCTAAAGCAACAGCTACTTCAATATAAGCCTCCTCATTGTTGGTAATTAAATCAAATATCTCAAGTTCTCGCAAAAGTGACGCTCCTTTGCGAGAACGAGAAGGTTCTGCTTCCATTACCACGGTTGGTAAGCCCACTTCCAAAGGATCAATGAGTGAAGTCATACCGGAGTAAGGATAAGAATCTAAGTATATATCAGCAATTTTCAAACGTTCTTTAACATCAGCACGATTCGGTGCTGCCTCAAGAATAATCAACCTATCTTCGCTAAGACCATATTTAGCAAAAGTAGTAACTATACGCTTACGGAAAGCAATAGAAGGATAAGAAGATGACCAGTTTGGATTAAATGGATAAAGTAATAGTACAGAATTAGTTACGTTAGCAATTATCTTTGTCCAAGTTTCTTCTTGCTCTGGAATTATCTTGTAGTAATTAGCACCTGAAACATAAACTACAGCAGTTGTAGCAATACCTAAACTGTTTCTGCTAATAGAAGTTGTAGCAAGTATTTTCTCTTCTGTTGCAAAATCGAAACATTGAGGAGGACTATCTAATGTAATTAACTTTTCTGTATAATGTTGTTGAGGATTATCTTCAATTTCAGAAAGTTTACTTGAAAGGTAATAATCTGTATGACGCATTCCTGTTGTTACTGGCGAATTTGCGTCAACTATCTGTATTCGTGCTAGCCGATGTAAAGCAATTAAAGTAATTGCATGTGTAACTGCGGTCACATTAGTAGAAATGAACAAGATATCCAGTTCCGCATCCCGAATGCTTTGCACTTGGTTAGGCAGATCATTTGGTAGCCGAACGAAAGTATCTGCATGACCAGCACAATATCGTTCTAAGCGATGATTACTAGTTTGTAAGGTAAAAATAATAATCTCAAATGAATCTCTATTTAAATTCTTGTACAGTGACAAGCTAGCAAAAGTTTCTGTTTGTGGGCTAAAATGACTTGCAAGTATTCCAAGGCGAATTTTCTGCCGTTCTGGGGAGCGTTCTGGGAAATTATAGTCGATTTGAAAATCAGATTTTTTTAAATAGAATTCTATAATATTAGCGCGTTTTTCGTATATATCCTTTAAATTAAATTTATTAAAATACAATGGAATAAAGTTAGCCTCAATTGTAAACTTATGTCCTACGCTCTGCCAGAACTTAGAATCTGGATTATTAAGAGTATTATTATGTATGTAATCTACAATAATACTTAGATATTCATAATAAATATTTGCTTCTCCTATATCCTGGAAATAAAGAGGAGGTTGTAAGAGAAATTGAAAGTAGTCATTAAGTAGCCAATTAGGAATAAGAGTCAGGTTGTAAGTTAAAGGTAATTGGTAAGGGCGGCAGTACAGCATTACTGCTAGCAAATATTGAATAGCTTTTGGTTGATCAAATCCTTTAGCAAGATGATCTAATATTTCAACCACAAAGTTTTGTTCAGTAATAGTGAATGGTTCATTTTTAATGCCACTATTTAATAGTGCTTGATAAGCTTTACCTAATTTGTTAGAGTATAATCTTTCAAGTAAATTTACTTCTATTGTTAACAAAAATTCGGACAGATGGTTTCTAAAATCAAGCAACTCTTGCAATACAGATATATCTGGATGCTGTATTTTAGATTTTTCAAAGCTAAGTACCCTATCAATAAAATCATTTTTTTCGGTCAATTCCTCAACATATCTTTGAGTAGAATTATCGTCAGATAGATTAATGTATATTTGCTGTTGATAATATTGTTTTAAGTTATCTTTAAGTTCTAAATACTTGATTGGTTCACAATTTTGCTTACATGAATATTTCGCTTCTAATGCTCGTTGGTACTGCCCAATCAATATGGTTTCCTGGCATTTAGGAAATATATATTTACTTATTAAGTTTTCACCAAATCCTATAACCAATTCAGAAGCTCCCAAGTATCCCAATGTTATAGAAGCTGAAGACATAGGGGCAATTACCTTTTTTATTGGAAGAAAAGGAATAAATAACTCAATAGGAACTTGGGTAAATTCTGAAACAACAAAGGCTCTGCGTTCCAATTCGCACAGCTTGTTTGTCAGTAATTCCGACTGGTTGTATATTTGCCTGGGATGTCCTTTGACAACTATAGCTTCATCTTCCTGAGTATATGGTAAGACGCAAGACAAATAACATTCTATTTCATCTTGGTAACTCTTAATAAATCCTGCCTCTGTATCATATGATGTTAGGACAAAGGTGATGGAACTACCAAGTTGTTCTACAATTAACGCACAGTAATTGCTAAGTCCTTGGATCTGTTTAGCACTGTCGTATATAACAGACTTAAAAAAATCACCTCCAACAACCTTAATGGGACATTGTTCAAAAGCATGGTCTGCATCCACAGGTACTAACACAGGATATGCCTCATCTATTTGAATAAACTTACCCGATGGATTAATAGGTGGACTGCCATAAAAATTACTCCATAAAGTACTACTAAAATCTAACCAGCCTAATTCTCCGTAACATATTTTACGAGCGCTAGGGTAAGCGTATAAAAATACTTCGTTGATAAATTGCCAATTGCGGAGTACGAATATAACATCAACAGATTGAAGATTGATAACTCTTTTTAATAATTCTGATGCTGATACAAAATCTAAAAAATTATCTTGGCATAAATAATCAAAACCATGTAAAATTATTTTTGATTTAAAATTCCAAATTTTAGATATTTGTAAGCAAACTTCTGTAAGTTTTGGGTCGGCTCTATATCCACCTAATATTAATATATCTTCACAGTCTTTATATTCTCCAGTTGCTTCGAGATAACGAAGGACAGAAAGAGAATATAACATTTGATTGGGACCTTGAACTATAACTAATCTAACTGTTGACATATCTAATAATACCAAATGTATAAAAAACAAATTTTTTTGAAGCCGTATTTATTAGGAGATACAAAGCAACTAAATTATGGCTTTACATAACTGTGCTACTCGATAATCTGCATTGCATTGCTGTTCAAAGAACTGCTTGTCTATTTCCCTATGTTCGGTAAAATACAAAAACTCTTGCAGCTTTTCTGGGGTGTTTAAGGGAAGTGTAAATCCCCATTTCTTGGTTATTAACGTGTCATTCACACCCATAACCAAGCTACCTGTTGGTATCCCCATCAAGGCTGCTTCAATTAGAATAATGGAAGTAATTCCCAAAACAATATCCTGTTGTTGCAGTGTGTCTAGTATATTAGGGCTTTCGTCAATCGCAAATGGGAAGCTTGATTTTGCTAGCAAATCAAGTGAACTAGGACACTTACCTTGGCGGGGATGAAACCGGATGAGCAATTTTTTTAAATGTTTATAGTCAGTTAATACCTTAATTAAGATACGGAGCATCTCAATTTCATTGGCATTTTGTTGAGAAGCAAAGAAAATATTTTCTGGAAGTTTGAAAATACTTTTTTTGGATTTTTGCCTAGCAATTAGCCAAGCAAAATAGGGCTGTCCCACAATGCGTATTCGCTTCTCTGGTATTCCATCTGCAAGCATTCCTGCGGCACATACTTCATCTATAGCTGTGATGATATCGGGAAAAGTTGGTTCCGTATTAGGATTGTTGAACGCTTGAAAACGCTGCCGATAATTTGCCCAATAATCTATGACCGCAATACTAGGAATATGCTTTTGCCTCGCCCATAAAATAGCATCACGTTCAAACTCATTATATTGAGATGTTCCTGTTAGCAGAATATCTCCTGTTAATCTGCTAAAAAGAGTTTGGTGTTCCTCAGAAATTGGCGTGCAAGCAACTTCAAGGCGTTGAAATTGACGGATGGCCGGGCCTTTGGCATACGCTTCAACCTGTGTACCCGCTACCCGCAAGGCTGCAACTGTTGCGGCGACAGCATTTGCACCACCTGGGTCGTGAGCGATCGCAATAATCTTCATTCATCTTGCCCTTGGCTTAACTCTTCGGCATGAGCGAGGACTTTAGCCACGGAAGCTATGAAACCATCAACTAAGTCAATACCCCCAGGTATTTGCATAAGAGTTGTAGATAAAAGCGTCTCGCTATATGTCTTTTCAGCTATGGGACAGACACCTGTAGGATGACTGACAATTGTCTTGCCTTCTTGTTGCAGCCTTTGGAAAAGAGGTAGTCTGTATAAGGGACGCACGTAACGCCCCGTCACAGGACATCCTTCTGCTTGAAGTGCTTCCACAAATCTGTCCCGCGACAATCCAGCTTGTTGTGGATCGATCCAGATGGGATATGTATAGTAAACATGGCGATCGCCAGAGTCAACTTTAGTCGTCCGCAATGCTTTAAACTCAGACAACCCTTGGTCTAAAGCTTCAGCAATTTTCAGCCGTGGCTGTGTCAATTCTTCTAAACGTTGGAGTTGAACCTGAGCGATCGCTGCCTGAAGTTCAGTTAAACGGTAATTGTAACCAACAATATCAGTATCTTCATACCAATTTTCCGCTTCAATTGCATTCTCCCCGTGATTGCGTACTAGTGCCACTCGCCGGGCCAAGCGATCGTCATTAGTGGCTACGATTCCCCCTTCACCACACTGGATCGTTTTGTGACAATTGAGGCTGAAAACCCCCAAATGCCCAATTGTTCCCAACCAACGCCCCTGATGCTGGCCCCCTGGTGCTTGAGCATTGTCCTCAATTAGAATCAAACCGTGTCGATCTGCTAACTTACGTAAGCGCAACAGTTTGGCTGGACCCCCAAACAAATTGACTGCGATAATTGCTTTTGTACGCGGTCCAATAGCAGCTTCAACAGCTTCTGGATCGATGCAGCAAGTGGCCTCCTCTTGATCGACAAAAACAGGAGTACCATTTGCCATAACCACTGCTGTTGCTGTTGCTGACATGGTTTGTGGCGGCACAATTACCTCATCGCCAAACTTCACACCTGCTGCAATCACAGCGGCATGTAAACCACTAGTAGCAGAGTTAACACTCAAAGCGTGACGAACATTAAAGTAGTTAGCCCATTGTTCTTCTAAGGTGCGAACTTGTTTGCCACCCATAAAGTACAGCCCAGCAGCACCGATATAGTCAGATAAAATACCGCTTTTCAATACTTGAATCGCGGCCTCAGTTTCCTGGAAATTAGTACTGATATACCTTGGGAATGGCTCTGGAAAAACTTTGGAACCTCCAAGCAAAGCCGGTTTTTCTCTAGTAATAACCATCAAATTACCTACTTAATTAGAAATTTGTTGTTTCTTGCCATTTCAACAACTTGTAAAGCAAGTACACCATCAACGCCAGAACAGGTTGGTTGTCCGCCAATTTGTGCTAATTGCACAGCTTCGGTGACAGCCCCCAAAATGTGGCCTTTTAAGCCAGCTTCACAGATGATCTTTGCTTGACTTAACTCTTGAAAGCTTGACCATTGGCTGGGTTGAACTGTCTGCCAAGTGACTTGCTGTCCCCCGGCGCTATACCGCAGCATACCGCTGGTTCCCCAGAGTTCGCCTTCGCCGATTGAACACCCAGTTCCACGTACTGCAATCAAATATGCAGTTAATCCGCTGTTCCAGGATAGTGCAATTGACTCGCCAGCGTCATCTTGAGCAACAGATAATTTTTCCAGACGATATGTACAAGCAACCGATCCGAATAAAGCCAATAACATATCGATCCAATGGGTTCCATTGTGCAATAAACCACCGTTGTAGCGTAAGCAAGCACCAATTGGGGTTCCTAAGCCATCATCTTGGTTCGTTAGATTTTTCAAGGCTTGCAGCATTGGTGTCCAACGACGCGAATAGTTAGTTATCAAAATACAGCCCTGTGCAGAGCAAGCAGCTAGCATCATTTCTGCTTCTGCTGCATTAATTGCAAGGGGTTTTTCGCACAGGATGACACGCGATCGCCAAGCGAGTGCAGCAATAACTCCCTGAGCGTGTAGGTGAGTAGGACTACATACTGATACTACGTCGAGGTGAAGTCCATGTGGTACATCTTTCAGACTGGAGTATACCTGTGCTTCGGAAAAACGTTGCTGAAAATTTCTACAAGCCTCTGGATCTGGATCTACTCCTAATACAACTGTTACGTTAGGGATTTGGGCATACCCTTCGGAATGGCTGAGTGGATCGCCTTGTGGGGAAATACCAAAGCGATGCCCAATTTTTCCCAAACCAATAATACCGACACACACTTTCATGAGTTTAATCTCTCTTAGGAGTCAATCCATCCTTGTTGTTGGGCATAGTGAAGAATGTCTACTGTAGTAAATTGGGGATTCTGAGGATAAAGTGCTTCAAAAATGGCTTTGATGCGATCGTAGTCTTCTTGATAGTCAAGGGTAATACGGAAAAAAGGATTACTTAAACCTGGAGGAGCAATCATATCCAAGCGACGATATAGCTCTGGATGTCGTCGGATGTACCAACCAACATGTTCACGAAAGGGTTTGCTGGAGGCAAAATCAACTGTTTGAGCTAGTGTTTTCCAAGACAGCACCATGAGATCCAGCCCATGAGGATATGAACGTACTTCACAATTAGCAACGTAATCCACATGGGGGTAAGCTGCAAAAAAGGCACAAATGTGCTGGTCAATCACATAAGGGTCAATTAGCGGGCAATCTCCGGTTAAAAGGACACTAACTTCTGCTTGATAGTGTCGCCCAGTTTCCACAACTCGTTCTAATACATTTTCTTCTGAACCACGAAAGTAAGGAATATTGTTTTCACTGCATAAGGATGCGATCGCTTCGTCCTTTTCATTAGTGGTTGTGGCAACTACTACTTCGTCTATATAACGAGCGCGACGGATACGCTCAATCATTAACAACAGCATTGGTTTACCCACTGCTTCCTTGAGGACTTTACCAGGAAGGCGTGAAGAACCCATCCGAGCTTCTATTGTGGCAATGACACGATTCACAGTTTTAGTTACTTCTCCAGTCAAATTTTATATTTATTTATATAGATACAAATCTCTATTAAAATCTGTAACAAAATAAGGCTTAATCTCTGGATTAAAACTGAGTTTGTAATCTCCTCTATTTGGAGAATTAACTCCTACAAAATCAATTTCTTGCAAGTTGCGTTTAAAACACTCTTCAATTAAATCGAGTAGTAACAATGTTGAGCCACCACTTTCTCTGTATTCAGAATTATTCCCAGCAAACATATAATAACCACGCTTACGATCAAAGAGGAATAAAATTGCAGAAATAGGAATTGTATCCAAATAGCATACTTTCAGTATTCCAAATCCTTTGGCTAAAGATTTCTCTGTTATTGCTTTAAGTAAGTAAGATTCTTTTTCTATATGTTCTATTCCTTGTCTAGCCCAAACTTCTCTGTGTAGTTTGTCTAAAATATGAATATTGTCAGACACTTGAATAGATAATTTATTCTTGATAGCTTTCCGCATTTCCTGACGCCTGACAGCGCGGATGCAACTGAGATAAAAGTCAAAGCTATCAAATTTTGTTAATTTTAATATCCCCGTATATCTGAGTTTAACTTCAAACTTTCCTTTTTCAGGTGTATGGTAGTTATACCATTGAAATGGTCGTATATCTTGTAATTGCCATGAATGGGCTAGGGAAATTTTATCAAATTTCTCTATAAGTTTTTCTACGAACCAAGTGACAATAAAAAATTCTTCACAATTGCGTTTGTGATTTGTTTTAGCAAAATTGTCTGCTAGTAACAGTCCTTGATAAGGTGTGAAAGGGAAAGGAGCAGGTAATGGCTTGCAATCTTCAGAAAATAAGATAACAGTACCTGCAACTATTTTGTGTCTAAAATAAACTGTAATAATTTGAAAAGGAACTCCTAATGAATTGAGAAATTCAGTTTTGGCAAAAACAGTTCCTTGAGGAGAATCTTCAACAAAATCATCCCAAATATTTGCTATTTCCTGCCAATTAATTACAAATTCTTTAATATTCATTTACTTGTAAACATAAATACAAACATCACAATGATAGTAATGATGAATTATTGTGGCTTTTCTCGATAGCTGCTGAATACAGAAACTTAAAACTGTCTCTGGTTCATAATAAGCCATCGTTTCTTGTCGAAAATTCACATAAGAGGAAATAAAATTAAATGCTAGACCTTTCTCACATAAAGAGAATGCTTTTTTGATTAAAGTTTGTAGAAAAATATTACCGTTAGGTGTAAAATTATTGAAAACAGCAGAGACTAAAACATAATCATAGGTTTCTTCTAAACTTTCTTGAGTTATATCTAAACACTCGAATTTCATATCTGGAAATTTTTTACGTGCAATTTGAATAGCTTCAGGTACAATATCTATGCCTGTATATTGGCAAATAATATTGTGTTCTTGCAAATATTCTGCAAAATAACCGATACTACATCCTATATCTAAAATTCGACATCCATTAAGGTCTCCAATTTTCATAAGTTCTAAATATCTAACAAGAGATTCATCTATAGAACCCCACTGTCCAGAACCAGGTGAGTCACCTTTTGTCCTTACAAGATTCTGATAGTGTTTTCGTAATATCTGCACACTTGTGCTAACTTCACTCATTGACGATTCATCCTTAACTTTTTAATGTTAAACATAAACATATATATAGATAATAACTAAAATTAGCACTATTCTATCTATTAGTGAGCTTTCTATTCCTCACTTGCTAATACTAGTTTCCAGGTAAAAGGCGTACCTTTTTTGATATTTTGATTAACTGCTTTACCGATAACAATGTCGAAAAAGCTGGGCGGTAATCCTAAACCTGGACGTACTGCTTTTAGGTTTTCTGGAGTGAGAATCTCTCCGGCTTTCATATCTTTGGCAACGTAGAGCGATCGCCGATAAAGCAATGATTCTTTTTCAGCCTCAGTGGCTCCATATTTTATACTGCCCAAAGCTTGCCAAGCTATTTGCGATTCTATTACTAATTGCTGCATCTCTGCTGGTTCCATTGAAAAGGCTGAATCGACTCCACCATCAGCGCGACACAGAGTAAAGTGCTTCTCAATTAATGTAGCTCCTAAAGCAACACTAGCAACAGCAACTCCAATACCCATTGTGTGATCGGATAACCCTACCTGCACATTAAACAACTCACGCATTTGAGGAATAGTTAACAGGTTAGTATTTTCTGGTGTGGCAGGATAGCTACTAGTACATTTGAGTAATATTAAATCTTGACATCCAGCTTCTTGTGCTGTCCGAACAGTTTCATCCAACTCAGAAATTGTTGCCATACCAGTAGAAATAATCATCGGTTTACCTGTGCTGGCAACTTTGCGAATTAGAGGTAAATCGGTATTTTCAAAAGAGGCGATTTTGTAGCAAGGTACATTTAAAGATACGAGAAAATCTACAGAGGTAGCATCAAAAGGAGTGCTAAACCCAATTATTCCTAGTTCCTCGCAACGCTCAAAAATAGGTTTGTGCCATTCCCAAGGTGTGTAAGCCTGCTGATATAGCTGATACAGAGATTTCCCATGCCATAGACTATTAGGGGAATTAATGTAAAAATCACCCTCATTTATGTCTAAGGTCATTGTATCAGCAGTATAAGTCTGAACTTTAATTGCATGTACCCCGGCTTTAGCAGCTGCTTCAACGATATCTAAAGCTCTTTCTAAAGATTGGTTATGATTGCCGGAAATTTCAGCAACTACGAAGGGGAGATGACTAGCACCGATTATTCTATCTGCAATGTTAATTTCTCGCATTTACTCTCTCAATTAATCAAATTTACACTTGTCTATGATTAGAAGGATTGCTTGATTTCCTTGCAGTGTAGTTATTCCCATACTCTTAAAACCCGCTTTGGAAAATGCCTTAACAGATGCATGATTACTTGGTTTTATGTAGGCATTAATTCTAGTAATATTGTAATCAGAAAATATTTGTTTACAAGCTAATTTAATTAAGCTACTGCCATAACCCTGATTACGAAACGTTGGGTCAATACTCATGGAAACAGTAGCTTCATAATTTTCTATGTCATATCGAATCTGTCCAATAGGTACATTATTATTGTTAATGGCAATGTAAAAGATACAATTAGGGTTAATCAATTTAGATTTAAACCATTGAACATGATTTTCCCAAAGTATAGACTTTGAAGAAAAAGAAAGCGCACGTACTTCTGGAGCGTTTGACCATTCCCATAACAGCCGACAATCATCTTGCTGCACCGAGCGCAATTGAAAAAAGTTATCTTTTAAATAGCACAAAACTCGACTGCTTCCTTGACCATCCACTAATTCTTGGCTACATCTAGTCATTTTTTCCCGCCTTTCAGCAGTTATCAGTAATTGCGTTACTGCCGCTGCTATTTCAACAGCAGAAACATTCTCATGCCATCCCAAATTGACAACTACTCCCATTGCCTCTAGTTTTTCGGCAATCGCCCGTTGGTTATCTGCCAAAATTACCATTACACTAGGCAAACCCATAAAAGCCAGTTCCCAACAAGTGCTACCACCAGGGGTCACTGCCACATCAGCCCAAGACATAAGATCGGACATATCCGTTACATTCCTTTTCAGGTGAATAGTAAACCTGGACTCCTGACTAGCCGATCGCAGCTGCTCATAATGCGGATTACTTCCTCCAACTACAACAACTGCTTCTAGCCCTTCTATTTCTACTTGTTGTAATCCTTGAATCACCTTGAGAGTTACATTATCTGGATCTGCACCGCCTAGTGTAACTAGTAACTTCTTAGCTATCAGAGGGAGCGATCGCTGCCATCCCCGCCACTGCCAAAATTCCCGCCGCAAAAGGCTATAACTTGTACCAAGTAACAGTTTGGTATATGGCTGTCTATTCCTGTATAATCCCTCACAAGCATGAATATTTTGATTTAAAACAATGTCCGCGTGGTACTGTTTTGCGTGTCCATAATCATCAATGAATAAAAGTTTTAGCTCAGATTCCTTGATGATTTCTTGATACTTAGCACCAAAGTGGTAGCCATCTACCACAACCCAATTAGCATCAAAATGGCGTGCCATTTTCGCTATTTCTTCTGCATCTTCAGCACTTCCAATCTCAATCGGCAGGTAGATAACTTCCATTCTTTCTGCCTTTAACCGAGTTATTAAATCTGGTACTTCCGTCGCCATCACAAAAATTACTTGACCACCTGCATCTTGCCAAGCCTGGGCTAAAGCTAGACAACGCATTACATGACCTGTACCTATTTGTGTTGATGCATCTACCCGGATAAATAGCTTCATTTTTGATAAATTAATAGTTATACAGCATATTTCTTTTGTTCTACGTGTGCGTTAATTCGTGACCAATCAGGATACTTTCTGAGTAAATCCAAACAATCCTCAAGAGTAAATTTTGGAATTTCAGGATAAAGTGCTTCAATAATTCTTTTGATCAGTTCAAAATCATCTGCTGTATCAACTGTCCAACGATGTGAACTTTCATTTTCTGAATAAACTACCTGAGCTAATCGATAACGTTCAGGGTGCATATAAATAAATGGAGTAACATGCTCTCGGTCAGATTGTGCTGTTGCTTCTACAAACGCCTGATGTAATGCTAAAAATGAAAAAACTTCAGTATCCATTCCTCGTGGATAACTTCTCTCTAAAGAGTTAGAAACATAATCATATTCATATTTATAATTAATATAAAATTGAATTACCTTGTCAATCACTTGTGGATCAATTAGCGGACAATCAGAAGTAACGCGAACTACTACATCTGCTTGATGTTCTTTGGCTGCTCCATAGTATCTGGCTAATACGTCTTCTTCAGAGCCTCGAAAATACGGTATTGAAAGGCGATCGCAAAGTTCAATGATTGACAAATCTGCACTATTGGTTGTAGTAGCAATCATAATTTCATCAGCCAGCTTTACTCGCTTTAGTCTCTCAATCTGGTATTCTAATAAAGGCTTATCCAATACCTTTTTGAGTACTTTTCTGGGAAGCCGAGTTGAAGTCATTCTTGTCTGAACAATAATTACAGTTTTCATATCAGCCTCTCTTTTAACGAAGCTACTACCCTATCTTGACTCTCTTCATCTAGTCCATAAAATATTGGAATACTAATAGCTTCTTTGTAATACTTTTCTACTTGTGGAAAGTGTCCTAATTTAAAACCGAATTTTTGGTAATAAGGCTGTATATGAACTGGAATATAGTGCAAACTCACACCAATTCCTGCACCGCGAAGTTCTTCAAATACCTGCCGATGAGTTTTATTAATCTTATCCAGTTTGAGCCGAATCACATAAAGATGCCAGCTAGAATAAGTATCTGGATGTTGCCACGGCAGCATTAATGGTAAATCTTGCAGTAGTTGATTATAGCGGTTAGCTAAAAACCAGCGACGTTCTACAAATTCATCTAGTCTTTGCATCTGACTAGCGCCTAATGCTGCTTGAATATCTGTTATCCGATAGTTGAAACCTAATTCAAGTTGCTGATAATACCAAGATCCATGAGATTCTCCTTGCATGAAATCTGGATTGCGAGTTATGCCATGACTTCTTAATCTAATTAATCTTTGATACAATTCCTCCTGATTTGTTAGCACCATACCGCCTTCGCCAGTCGTGATAATCTTGACTGGATGAAAGCTAAAAACTGTCATATCAGAAAATTGACAAGAACCAACAGATTGTCTCTGATAGGTTCCCCCGATTGCATGAGAAGCATCTTCAATAATTTTGAAACCATATTGCTGCGATAAAGCGGCAATTTTCTCCATTTCACAAGATTGCCCTGCAAAATGCACAGGTATTAATACTTTTGGCAGGCACCCTTGATCTTCTGCCTCAGCTAACTTACTTTCTAATTCATCTACGCTTAAATTATAGGTATTTGAATCAATATCAATAAAATCTACTTTGGCATTACAATAAAGTCCACAATTAGCTGAGGCAACAAAGGTATTTGGTGATGTCCAAAGAACGTCTCCTTGCCCTAAATCAGCTGCAAGACAAGCAATATGTAATGCAGCTGTGGCACTGGAAACCGCTACAGCATATTTTGCCCCACAATAGTTAGCAACCGCTTGTTCAAACCTCTCTATCACTGGGCCTTGAGTAATCCAGTTTGAGTGCAAAACTTCAATTACAGCATCAATATCTTCTTGATTAATATCTTGCCGCCCATAGGGAATGTAGTCACTCATTGCTTCAACATATCCAATAATTGGAAACCTTTTAGCCATTCTGTATTTATCTCTGAGCTATACTCAAACCCTTCTGCCACAGGGACTCCTTTTTCACCTAAAGCATTGCAGGTGTAATCAATAGAATAGGCATATTCAATAGTTGGTCTAATTACATAATGATCCGCAAACTCCAAGGCTAAATGTGAAGCTTCAGAACAAAACATAGCTTCATGTAGTTTCTCTCCTGGTCTAATACCAACAATTTTAATTGGAACTCCTGGTGCGAGTGTTTCAGCTAAATCAGTAATTTTCATTGAAGGAATCTTGGGGACAAATATTTCTCCACCGTGCATTCTTTCAAAGCTATTAAAAACTAAACCTACAGCATGTTGTAGGGTAATCCAAAAGCGGGTCATACGTGGATCTGTAATGGGAATTTCGGCGGATTTTTCCTGAATCAGTTTTTGAAAGAAGGGTACAACTGAGCCTCTTGAACCAACAACATTACCGTAGCGAACTACAGCAAAGCGAGTTTTCATTGACCCAACAATGTTATTAGCTGCAACAAAAAGTTTATCCGCAGCTAGCTTGGTTGCGCCATAGAGATTAATTGGATTAACTGCCTTATCTGTTGATAGAGCAATTACTTTTTCTACTTCTTGCTCAATGGCAACATCAATGACATTATTTGCACCGTGAATATTAGTTTTAATACATTCCATTGGGTTGTATTCAGCAGCAGGAATATGCTTGAGTGCCGCAGCATGAATAACATAATCTACACCTCTCATTGCCATATGCAAACGATCGCGATCGCGCACATCTCCAATAAAATAGCGCATCACAGGTGCGTTAAACTCCTGAGCCATCTCATACTGCTTCAGTTCATCCCGTGAATAAACTATGACTTTCTGAGGCTGATATCGGCTGAGAACCGTTTTCACAAATTGTTTGCCGAAGGAGCCTGTACCACCAGTGATTAAAATCGATTTGCCATTAAACATCTTGTATTTATTTGTAATCTTAAAATTATGATCTTCCAAAAATATTTAAGTGAAATTGTTACTTAGATTTTGGCGGGTTGTTTGTGCTGCGATCGCCATTCCCCTCTTGTTTTTTAATCTTCTCTAATACAACTTTGTAATCTTGCCGCTCAGGGTGCAACTTCACCAACTTCTCCAAAGGTTCTATCGCACCTTTATAATCTTTCAATTGCAACCGCAGCAAAGACAATTTCTCTAAAGCAAGTTGGTTTTCTGGTTCCCGTTGTAAAACCAACTCGTAGCCCTGCGCCTGTTGCTGTAATCCTGACTCAGGAGAAGCAGACGCAGTTGCTGGCTTAGGTTGGGTAGCCTGTTGGATTGCTGGAACGACTGCAAATAACGTAGAACCAAAAAACGAGAACATCGACACTATCGTGAGAATCTTTTGTCGCCGCTGAATCTGCTTTTTGCGGTTAATTAGGTATTCTTCGTCTGAACCAGCCATGTCTCACATACTTGCTGCGGTAAACACTTAAGTATCAGCAAGCCTCCGTTCTGAGGATACCCATTTGCTCAACAGAAAATAACATCCGCGCTAAAAATTTTTTACACAAACTTCAAATGCTGACTCTGAAAACGAGACAACCTTATGGTAAACCTATGTTGTAGCAACAATTTTGCCATGCGTAGTTTACCGCCGTAGGCATCGCTCCTATACCTCAAAGCAAAACCCTACCCTGTGCCCTAACAGGTCTTATTCTCTAAACAAAACATAAAAATTATATAAAGATTTACAATTATTTCGCCTAAAGCCAGATGTTTGCGATAATCTAAATAACATTTAAATCAACAGAAAGAGTAGACCATTTCTACTCAATTGCAAATTTCCCAGTCGGTCAAAAACCTTCAAAGTAGCTCGTATCCTATAGCTAGTGCAACAAGCAAGCATATTTTTCTTAATTTAAACAAACAGAATTTTCCTAGTACTCCTCAGTCACACTACTTAGTGGAACTTCCCTGAGGACTAATTATTCTGCTCGGCGTCCACAATAGATATCTTACGAAAGGTAGTGTTGCACTGTTGCGGAAAAAAGGTAAACGTAAAGAGGAAAAACAAAAGGGGCAAAAGTTAAAGGAAAAAGGGTAAACATAAGCATCCCTTACTCCTTCTCCCAAAACTTTTGTCTGACTTCTGCGAAAAGTTTAAGGACTGCTTGGTAAAATTGGGATTTTCTGGTGGTAATTACCGTACAAAACCGAATTTATCAGTAACTTAGTAGAGTTTGTTATGGTATAGTTAAAAAGTTAAGACTAGCTTTACCAAATTAAACCACTCTACGGGCCGGCAACAATTGCAGAATGGGAAGCAGTTTTAATTAAGCATTTACCCACAAAATTCAGAATTCAATCGAGGTTATGACTCAGCAAGTGATTCACCCAATGGTGAAATTGCAGCGCAACGTGCAATCACTCATAGAATCGAATATTATCAAGCCAAGCGATAGCATCTGGAAAATCGCTCTGCTCTATGGTAATGAATGGCAGCACTGGAAACAAGAACTGCTTGACTTTGGCTTTAGTATGCAAGACCCAGTTAGTGAATTGCTCGCTGTAGAAACTTGGGATGAAGAGTAGGGAATAAAGCATAGAGAATAGGGCATAGGGAATAGAAATTGTTAATATTCATTACTCCCTAGACGCGATTAATAGCGTCTCTACATACTCCCGATTCTCTAAACTTTGCAGGAAGCTAAAGCCGCAGCCAATTCTTTTGCATTTTGATAGCGATCGCGTGGCAATGGTTCTGTAACCCGATCGATAACATCTCTTAATTGGGAACTAATGGTGGGAACTTTTGCCACATCAAACCTGAAGTTTCGCCCTCGTTGGCGGTAATACTTGAACGGGTTTTCGCCTGTGAGCAGAAAAATCAGCGTTGGCCCAATTGCATACAAATCAGATTGAGTCAAAGGTTGTCCTCTTTCTTGTTCGGGAGCGCAGTAACCTTCTGCACCAATTCGAGTACCGGGTGCTGTGCCAATTTCCTTAACTGCGCCAAAATCTAGCACCACTATACGATTTTCTGAACTTCGCACCATTAAATTGGCGGGTTTGATATCGCGGTGAATCAGTGGAGGCTCTTGGCTATGAAGATAGTCTAAAATATCACAGGTTTGGATCATCCAAGCGATCGCTTGGTTTGGTGTCACTGGGCCAGTGGTATAGACACGTTTCTCCAAATCTTGTCCGTGGATTAGTTCCATTGCCAAGTATTTTTTTCCGTTTTCTACAAAGAAGTCGTAATACTTGGGAATTCCAGGATGGTTAAGGGATTTGAGAGTATGCGCCTCTCGCTCAAATAGCTCTTGAGCTTTGACAATTTTTAGCATATCAGCATTCATTTGCTTCAACACCAGCAGTTGTGGCACACCCGCAATCACACCAGCCTCATCCCAAGCCAGATAGGTAGTACCCATACCTCCTTGTCCGAGAGTTCGCAACACCTGATAATGGCGAATTCTCTGTTGGACTGAGAGAGGTTGACCGCAGTGGATGCAAAACAGATTGTTTGGAGAATTGCCTTCGTGCGTGCAAGTAGAAGATAAATTTGCCAGATTTTTTGCTGAGTAAAGTGTCTCAGCGGCGTTTTTTTCTGTCCCTTGTATTTGTTGCTGCGATCGCAAACCAGTTTCCAGTACTGTTACCTGCTGAATTTGGAATTGCAATATTGGGCCTCCCTGTGCCAATTGCAAAAGGGAATTATCTGGTAACGGACTCTGAAGTACAAGGATACCGTTGAGAAAAGTCCCATTTGTACCCTGACTAATCAGCTGCCAAGCATCGCCATTGCTAGCATCACCGACTTTTCTTAGTTCTAGATGATGCCGCGAAACTAAACTATCATTTAAAACAACGTGATTATCTGCCGCTCGACCAATCCGAATTATGGAGGAGTTCTCAAAGCTCCACTGCTGGAGGGGCGTTTTCTGTTGCGGTTCTAACAGGGTCAGACTAACCACAATGTAACCTATAAGGTAAGAGGACTGAGTATTGGGGATTGGGGATTGGGGATTGGGGATTGGGTATTGGGTATAAAGAATTTTATCTTAGTCCCTAGTCCCCAGTCCCCCGTCCCCAGTCCCTTCTTTAACTTTCTAGATTTGGACGTACTTTTGCCCGAATAAGTATACCAGTAATATTGTCGTGACCGTTGTGTTGATTTGCCAAATCAATTAATTCTGTAACGCCCCGTTCTAAGTTAACACCAGAACTAAGTAAGGGTTCTAAGTGGGTCTGCCAATGAGTTTCTAGTAAATCATTGTCTGATAGACCGTCCGATGCCAACAGCAGAAGAGTGTCTTCGTTGATGTCGAAAAAGCCAACGTCGGGATTAATCGAGTTTTCATCACGAGGCCCCAAGGCTTGGGTAAGTTGGTAAGCATCTGGGCGGGCGTAAGCTATGCTTGCTTCCACTCCTCGATTTATTTCCCGTTGCCCAACTTCGTGATCTACTGTGACTTGTTCTAGCCCCTGCTTGCGCGTCAGGCGATAGAGACGGCTATCTCCCACATGAGCAACTGCTGCTTGAGTATCTTGAATTAAAAGCATGACTAAAGTTGTACCCATACGCCCAACTCCAGAACGGGCATCTTGTTGATTGAGCTTGTAAATCGCCTCATTAGCTAAATACACTGCCTCACGAATGCTATCTTCTGTTGGCAGCTGGTTGGCAATCCAGTGTTCTTGAAAGTATTCCCGTAGGGTGTTGACTGCTAACTCGCTGGCTATCTCGCCGCCAGCATGTCCACCCATACCATCACAAAGAATATACAAACCATGCCCTTCTAAAACTCGACTTTTAGGGAACTCCAGTTTCTGAATTTTGGTTTCGATGCCAAAGCAGTCCTCGTTATGATGACGTTGACGCCCCACATCTGTGCGTCCTGCATCTTCTAAGCTACTTAACTGCATCGCCAGCACCACAGTTGGCATATCATCAGTTTTGCTAATGATATCTTCTGACTCATCTGATTGCGGGATAGTGGACACAGCAGTATTGTTCTCCTTTATTGGGGGCAAAGTTGCAGTTCCTAATGCTTCCAGTTCAATAGAAATTTCCTCCAAACGCGATCGCAATTGGGCGATTGTCTGAATCTTACCTACCTCTAAATCCCCCAACATTTGGACTACGGAGCCAAATTGAGTCCGTTGCGATTGTCTAAATAGTGCTTGCCAAACCCTTCCCAAAGCTTGGATAGTTAACGGCTCCTCTGGAATGGCAGATGTTTGGCGAGGGATATCTTCTGACGACTCTGTGGCAGGCTGAGAATTCGCTGATTCCACATACAACCTTTGTAGTGCCAACGTTTGGTCTTCATCCAATCGCAAATTCGACAAATCTAAAAGGCTTTGACGACAATTTACTGGTTCCAATACTGCCCAAAGTTGGGTCATTTCATAACACCAGTGTAAAATTTTTAACGAACTGGTTGTTTCTTCTTGCCACAGGTCGAGTAAATACTGCCAATCCGAGCGGTTTTCGATTATTAATACCTGTATATCACCTTGCTGCCATGCGTCGTGAATCGACGGTATCCTCCGCTCACCTTGGGATTGTAAAGCAATATAAAGTTTAGCAAGGCGAGGAATCTCATTCGCTTCCACTGATGGTGTGAGCAAATCTGATTCCTGATTTTCTAGGATTGCCTCAATCGGTGATATTTGATACGGCTGACAGTCTAGAACTCTCACACCCACATCAGTAATAATGGCAGTTTCCGTTTGCGTAGGTAGCGCATCTAATAATTGATAGCGTTCTTGGGAGTCTAAATAGGAGCCTAATGTAATTTGAGTAGGAGATACAGGAGATGAGGAAGGTATTGCTTGTTCATCTCCCTCACCTCCCACATCTTTGACATCCCCTTCTCCTCTCAAAGCTTCCCCAGTCGTTTCTTTAGCAATAATTGCCCAAAACACTGTTCCACATTCTGCGTCACAGTTATGACAACGTAATACATTCACAGGTACATCATCGGTACCGCATTCAGGACAAACCTTGTGAGTCAGGGATGTGCCACAGTTTTGACAGAATTTGTTGCTATTGGGGTTTTCAAATTTACACTGAGGGCAAATCAGCATAGTGGAAGTTCCTTTATTCCCATTCGTTCCAAGGTGCTTCTAGCCACTAACATCCAAGGTGCCACAATTGGCTGTCCCTGACTACAGTAGATTGTAGTTGATCAATGAATTTTAGTGGCAGTATTAATTGTGACGCATATTAGATAAATATTTCATATATTGGCAGCTAATTCCTTGGAAATGGGGAATGGGGACTGGGGACTGGGGACTGGGGACTGGGGACTGGAACTGGGGACTGGGGACTGGAACTGGGGACTGGGAACTGGGGACTGGGGACTGAGGACTGGGGACTGGGGACTGGGGACTAGAGACTGGGGACTAGGAAATAATTTTTCTACTATCCAATCTCCAATGCCCAATGCCCAATGCCCAATGCCCAATCCCCAATGCCCAATGCCCAATCCCCAATGCCCAATTATCAAGAGTCTGGCAATTGTGGAGGTTCAGCGTCAAACCATTTTTGATAAATTTGCTTGTAAGTGCCATTGGATAACAAAGTTGCTAAACCTTTGTTAATTGCATCCAAATGTGGTGAATCCTTGGGCGTCGCAATCCCGTAGTATTCTTGGGTGAGCAAATCCGCAACAACTCTAATGCCTTTGAGTTTGCCGTTTTTAATCGCATACAAAGTAGCGAAAGCATCGCTAACCACAGCATCAACGTTGCCATTGAGTAAGTCTTGGAAAAATTCTGGCCCAGAATTAAAAGTACTAATTTTGGCGTTGGGGATGGTTTTGGCAAAATCTGCCCCAGTGGAACCAATTTGGACAGCAATTTTTTTACCTTTGAGACTTTTTAAGTCTTTAATATTTTGATTGTCTTCGCGGACAGCGATCGCAAGTCCGGCTTTAAAATAAGGTCGTGAAAAAGCAATTGTTTTCAGGCGTTCGGCGGTAATTGTGATTCCACTAATTGCTGCATCAACTCTTTTAGCTTGCAAAGTTGAGATCGTGCCATCAAAGGGCAGACTTTCAAACTGGATTGCAAAACCTGCTACTTTAGCGATGCCTGCGGCGGGCGACGCCAACGCATTCATCAAATCAATATCAAAACCTTCTAACTTACCGTCAGCTGTTTGAAATTCAAAAGGGACAAAGGTGGGGTCTGTGGCGACCTTGAGAATTTTAACATCTGGGTTAGTAGTGGGATATAAACTTTGACAGGCAATAATTAGTAGTAGGCAGCCTAAGCTTAGAATTAGCTGCTGCCACTTGAAGTTAATTAATTTCACCATAGTAATTTTGTTCTAGCAACCAATTTTTACGATACTTGTCAAGATGTTATAAGAAAGAATACATACGTATGACTTTTTGCTAATTGCCTTTGTGTGTGTTCTATATTCTGACTCTCAATTTTTAATCGCTTATGGCTTCTACCACTTCTGCTTACCAAATTGCTGATTTGTTCGCCGAAAGAGCTAGAAATCTGACACCACCAACTTACGGCACTGAGTTAACCAAAATCATCACCGTCAGCTTTGCCTATGGTCTGGCTGACCCAATTCTCTTTCCTCATGCTGATTTGTCTGCTGCAAGTGCTGCTGTACTGGCAGAAGAAGCTCCGCTCGCTCTCAATTACGGGCCACCTTCAGCCCAACTTTATGAACAAATAATCCTCCGCTTGCAGGCTCAAGGAATCCCTGCCGATCGCGATCGCGTCATTATTGGCTACGGTTCCAGTCAGATTTTGGGCTTGCTACCAGATGTGTTTGTCGAACGTGGTGATGTGGTAATTGTGGAAGGGCCAACCTTCTTAGAAGTAGTTAATAGATTTGTCCAGGCTGGCGCCCGCCTGATTACTATTCCTGTAGATGAGATGGGAATGGATGTAGATGCGTTAGAAGAAACTTTAAGCGACTTGAAAAAACGGGGGATTCGACCCAGGTTTATTTACACTATCCCTACTTTTCATAATCCCACAGGCTCTACTATGCCGTTATCTCGTCGCCAAAAACTGGTAGCATTAGCGGCTGAGTATGGCGTGTTGGTGGTGGAAGACGATGCCTATAGCGATTTGCGCTTCCAAGGTGAAGTTGTACCATCCTTGGCAAGCCTTGACAAGGATGGGTGGGTGTTATACGTGAATACCTTCTCGAAAATCATTGCGCCTGGTATCCGGCTAGGCTGGGCTTGTGGCGATCCAGCAATTATTGAGCGGTTGGCAATGTTCAAAAGTGAAGGGCCTGTGGGGCCGTTTGTCAGCCATGTGGTTGGTCGCTACTGTGCTACAGGCAAACTAGATTATCACATTCAGGAGCTAATCGTCTGGTACAAACATAAGTGTAATTTGTTGTTAGAAGCGATCGCTCAGGAGTTTCCCAGTGATGTAGTTGCTTTGCGACCAGGTGGTGGCTTTTTTGTGTGGTGTAAATTGCCGCCAGACATCAGCGCCGAAGCACTCCTAACTGCTGCCAATGAACACGGTATCAGTTTTCTCCCAGGAACTCGCTGCTACGCCAATGGACAGGGAGATGATGCCATCAGGTTAGCTTTTAGCTTTCAACCAACTAAAAAGATTGTCGAGGGAATCGCTACCTTGGGAGCAGTGCTACGTGGATGGCAGCGATGATCGTACCAATTTTAGATTTTGTGGGAAGTCTTACAAGACGCCTTCGCGTTCGCTTTAGCGTCTCTGAAAGAGAAGCATCTCGTTCGCTCTTAGCGTCTCGTAGAGAAGAGAAGATCGCCGAGAATTCGTAGAGTGTGCGTAAGTCCTATGATAATTGAAGCGTTTATTTTCTAATAGAATCCTAAAATCAAGGTTTTTGGTAAAAGTTTTCTACTCAGAACTAGCCCTTTCAAGATGACTCAGCATTTTTTGGGAATTTATTTAACTGCATTAGTCGCAGATAACACAAAAAATCAGAAAAATTCTTGTCCAAAAATTTTATCAGTCTTGAAAGGGCTAATTTTGAATCTTTAAAAAATTTGCTCCAAGCGCTGAAAATCGCGCTGGACTTCATACCAGAGACTTTTATTATGAGGGTCTGTTTTCAAAGCTTTTTTAAGATAAATTCTGGCTTTGAGTAGTTGTTTTTCGGAAATTAGCGCCCGTCCCCAAATTTGATAGGCGATCGCTAACCATTGACGAACTTCTGCATCTGTTGACAAACGATCTGCTAAAGCTTCCGCCAGGGCGATCGCTTGCGGAAATCGTTTTTCTTGCAAAAATCGCTGCAATTGCTCATAAGTCTTCCACTTCAGCCGTTCTTCTATTTCCAACAGATTAGGCGGCTTTGGTTTCCCTGATTCTTGACTTGTCACCGTTGTTACTGGTGTTTTCTGCCTATGCGTTGCCTTAGCGTCATCACGCCCACCAGATGTTGATACCTGAGTTGAATGTGCCACAGTTTCCTCTGGTAGTACCACTGTCATCAGGAGTTTGTACGCTTCTGTCAAGGCAATAAACTTATCTTTGGCTTTGTTGTCATCTGGGTTGATATCGGGATGATATTGCTGCGCCAGTCGTCGGTAAGACGCTTTGATGTCAGCAAAAGAAGCTCCCGATCTTAAACCTAGTAAACGGTAGCAATCTCCAAGATCCATCTTGAGCTATCAGCTATCGAATATTTAGCTATTGGCTATTATCTGTCAGTATCAGCTTCAAGCCCGGACTATTAATGATAAGGGCTAATTTTCTATTTTAAAGTTCAATGTTGACAGTTTGTTTATAAAAGGGCATTGGGCATTGGGCATGGGGCATGGGGCATGGGGCATTGGGCATTGGGGAATTAATTATTCTTCCTTGTTCCTCTGCTCCTCTGCTCCTCTGCTCCTCTGCTCCCCTGCCCCCTACCTCCCTACTAACCAGCTACTACAGAGGTTCGTTCTTCAATCACACGGTCAATTAAACCGTATTCTTTTGCCTCTTCGGCAGACATGAAAAAGTCACGATCCATATCTTTTTCAATTTTTTCTATGGTCTGACCTGTTTTATCAGCATAAATGCCATTGAGCTGGTGACGAATCCGCAGAATCTCTCTAGCTTCAATTTCGATATCGGTTGCTTGTCCACGGGTACCACCTGAAGGCTGGTGAATCATAATCCGTGAGTGAGGCAATGCTAGGCGTTTGCCTTTGGTGCCAGCAGCCAGCAGGAAAGACCCCATTGAAGCAGCTAAACCCACGCAAATAGTCACTACATCTGATTTTATATGTTGCATGGTGTCAAAAATAGCCATGCCAGATGTAACCATTCCACCGGGAGAATTGATGTATAAATAAATGTCTTTACCTGGATCGTCTGAGTCCAGATACAGCATTACAGCGATAATTTGATTGGCAATTTCATCATCAATATCACGCCCCAAGAATATAATCCGTTCTCGGTAAAGGCGATCGTAGATGCTAATCCAATCTGTATATTGTCCACCGGGCATCCGGTAAGGAACTTTAGGAACGCCTATAGGCATAATTTACTCCGTTTTTAATTAGTCAGTCATTAGTCATTGGTCATTGGTCATTGGTCAATTGGTTGTTAACATTAATAATTTTTGGTTATTAACATAAGGACAAAGGACGAATGACAAAGGACAAAAGATAAATTAAAGAACACTGGCAGGAAGTGGAGGATTGGCGAGTTCTTCTTTCTCAAAAACCCGGTCAATTAAACCGTATTCCTTCGCTTCATAGGGTGTTAAATATAACAACCGATCCATGTCTTTAGTAATTTTTTCTGGAGCCTGTCCAGTGGTGCGATGTAAGATATCAACTAAGGCCCCTTTATTTACCAAAACTTCCCTGGCGCGAATTTGAATATCCGTTGCTTGACCTTGGGCGTAGCTCTTGGGCTGATGCAGGATAATCGAGGAGTGAGGTAAACTAGCGCGGCAACCTTTTGTACCAGCACTGAGAAGCATCGCTGACATACCCATCGCAGAACCTACGCAGATGGTATGGATAGGAGGCTTGATATATTTCATGGTGTCATAGATGGCGAAGGCTTCGGTTTCAAAGCCAATGGGTTCGCCACTGTAACCGGAAGTGCCGGTGGAGTTGATATAGATTTTAATCGGTTTTTCGGGGTCGTCGGATTGCAAAAACAGCAATTGAGCCACGATCAATTCCGTGACAGCAGGCACCAGTGGCATCCCAATATAGACGATTCGCTCCTTCAATAAGAGGGAAGGTAAATCTGGCGGTGGTGTCCGGTAAAAGTTATCGCCGTAATATGGGGCTTGAACAGCCTTGATTGGGGAATTGTCCATAGCAACTGATCGCTTGAAACTATGCCGTTAACTGTAATACATCCTAGCGCGATGCTCACCTTCCTTAAGGTGCGGATTTCTCCCTAATGCTAAAGGTGGCTTCGCATCTGCCAATGCTTGGCTTCTAAGATATTCTGATTATATTAATGTATTTGTGTTGGATAAGTTTTCCGTAGAGCTAAAGTGGTGCTTTGAAGTTATTTTTTAGTATGTATATCCTGAATAGGGACTCTGAGTTATGAAGGTTAATTTGCAGCCTGCCTTGAATGATGGTAATTTGGACGCAAATCAACTGAACAGTCAACGTCAGTTGGGAATTTCGATTTCGGCGATCGCAGAGACTCAAGACCGCCATGTACCCCTGAATTTGTGTTTAATTCTCGATCATAGTGGTTCGATGAATGGGCGATCGCTAGAAACGGTGAAAAAAGCCGCGAATCGTCTGGTAGATAGACTCAACCCTGGCGATCGCCTCAGTGTGGTAGTTTTCGATCACCGTGCCAAAGTCTTAGTAGCCAATCAAAGTGTCGAAAATCCAGAGAAAATCAAACAGCAAATCAATCGCCTCGCCGCCGATGGGGGAACTGCGATTGATGAAGGGTTGCGTTTGGGGATTGAGGAGTTGGCGAAGGGCAAAAAAGATACTGTTTCCCAAGCTTTTTTATTAACCGACGGTGAAAATGAACACGGTGATAACAATCGCTGTTTGAAATTCGCTCAATTGGCTGCTAGCTATAATTTAACTTTAAATACTTTGGGATTTGGTGACAACTGGAACCAAGATGTTTTAGAAAAAATTGCCGATGCTGGCTTAGGTACTTTATCTTATATTCAAAAACCCGAACAGGCAGCTGAAGAGTTTAATCGCCTGTTCAGCCGCGTTCAAACAGTGGGATTGACTAATGCTTATCTGTTATTCTCCCTGATGCCCAATGTCCGGCTAGCGGAACTTAAACCCATCGCCCAAGTTTCCCCAGACACAATCGAGTTACCGCTGCAACAAGAAGCTGATGGACGTTTCGCTGTGCGGTTGGGAGATTTAATGAAAGATGCAGAACGGGTAATCTTAGCTAATATTTATTTGGGACAATTGCCAACAGGTGAACAAGCGATCGCTAATGTGCAAGTCCGCTACGACGATCCAGCCGCTAACAAAGTAGGTTTAGTTACACCAAATATCCCAGTTTATGCCCATGTAGTCAAAAATTACCAAGCAGACCCGAATCCCCAGGTGCAACAGTCTATTTTGGCATTAGCGAAGTATCGCCAAACCCAGCTAGCCGAGACGAAATTACAACAGGGCGATCGCTCTGGTGCGGCGACAATGTTACAAACGGCTGCGAAAACTGCACTGCAAATGGGAGATACTAGTGCAGCGACAGTGTTGCAAACTTCTGCCACCCAGCTACAATCTGGTGGAGATTTATCTGAAAGCGATCGCAAGAAAACCAGAATTGTCTCCAAAACAGTTTTGCAAGATACTCCTCCCCAGTAAACTCAAGTTTAGATGAAAGTTAAATTGCTCTCGGCGTTAAATGACAATAATGTTGATCTGGCTCAAACAAGTAGCCAACGTCAATTGGCAATTACAATTTCGGCAATCGCTGGTGAGTCCGATCGAAATCTTCCCCTTAATCTCTGCTTGATTTTGGATAAAAGTGGTTCCATGCATGGACATCCAATTAAAATGGCGATCCAGGCGGTGGAAGGTTTAATCGATCGGTTGAAAGTAGGCGATCGCATCTCGGTTGTAGCTTTTTCTGGCACTGCGGAAGTCATTATCCCCAACCAAGCGATTGAAGACCCCGAAAGCATCAAATCTCAAATAAAAAGCAAACTGACCGCTAGCGGCGGTACTGCGATCGCTGATGGTTTGGAATTGGGAATTACAGAACTGATGAAGGGCACAAGAGGCGCTGTTTCTCAGGCGTTTCTGCTGACGGATGGGCATGGTGAAAGCGGTTTGCGGATTTGGAAGTGGGATATAGGGCGAGATGACAATAAACGCTGTCTGAAACTGGCGCAAAAGGCTGTCAAACTTAACCTAACTATCAACACTTTCGGATTTGGCAATAGCTGGAATCAAGATATGCTAGAAAACATTGCCGATGTCGGTGGTGGAACTCTAGCTTATATTGAACGTCCCGAACAAGCTGTGGAGCAATTTAGCCGACTATTTGGACGGATTCAATCGATTGGGCTAACTAATGCTTACTTGCTGTTATCTTTAGTACCCAATGTCCGATTAGCAGAATTGAAACCCATTGCTCAAGTTGCCCCAGACACAATCGAGTTACCAGTGGAAACTGAAGCTGACGGTGGCTTTGCTGTGCGTTTGGGAGATTTGATGCAGGATGTAGAACGCGTAGTTTTGGCGAACATTTATCTGGGACAATTGCCAGAAGGGAAGCAAGCGATCGGGCATCTGCAAATTCGTTATGATGACCCGTTGGTTAACGAACAAGGCTTACTTTCGCCCTTGATGCCAGTGTATGCAGATGTAGTGCAGGCGTATCAACCGACATCTAATCCCCAGGTGCAACATTCTATTTTAGCATTAGCGAAGTATCGCCAAACCCAGTTAGCCGAAGCGAAATTGCAACAAGGCGATCGCACTGGTGCAGCCACAATGTTGCAAACGGCTGCTAAAACCGCTTTACAAATAGGAGATAAAGGTGCAGCAACAGTATTGCAAACTTCCGCTACTCGCTTGCAAGCTGGGGAAAAACTTTCTGAAGCTGACTTGAAGAAAACTAGGATTGTATCAAAGACTGTTTTACAGGAATAGTAATTCAGCCTTGCTAATTAACGGTATGAAAGTTTCGCGCTAAAGCGCAAAGCGAGAAAAAATATTTTATTCCTCAATTGAGCAACAAAGTAGTCGCATATTCCTAACTTATTAATTAACAACCAGCGAAGAGTTTGACTTATGCTGATCCAGAAGATTGTCCAAGAATTGCAAGATATCCCTGAAGACAAACTAGCAGAAATTTATGACCTAATTCACTACTTTCGGCTAGGTTTAAGTCAAGAAGGTACACAACCTCTTGCGGTGAGCGAAGTCGAACCGCGCACCCCTGGTTTATTGAAAGGACAACTCGGTGATGCTTTCTTTGAACCATTACCAGAAGATGAACTCCAGCAATGGGAATGAGCTACCTCATCGACACTCATATCCTTCTGTGGTGGCTCTTTGACGACCCAAAACTTCACACTGACTGCCGAGAGATCATTCGCAACCCAAATCATCGCATCATTGTTAGCAGTGCTTCCGCTTGGGAAATTGCCACCAAATACCAGATGGGTAAACTACCCGAAGCCAAACAACTCGTTGAGCAATATTTACAGATATTGCATCAGGCTAAATTTATCGAACTTGCCATCACCACAGCCCATGCGCTCAGAGCAGGAAGCCTACCGATCGCCCACCGAGATCCCTTTGATCGTATTATCATGGCTCAAGCTGAACTTGAAAGTTTAGTTGTCATCACCTACGATAAAGCCTTCCAGACTGGACTGATTCAGGTAATTCCCGACCTCAAGTAAAGCCAAGTATCGCCAAGCCCAGTTAGCCGAGGCGAAATTGCAACAAGGCGATCGCACTGGTGCAGCGACAATGCTACAAACAGCAGCTAAAACCGCTTTACAAATCGGAGATAAAGGTGCAGCGACAGTATTGCAAACTTCTGCCACTCGCTTGCAAGCTGGGGAAGAACTTTCGGAAGCAGACCTGAAGAAAACTAGGATTGTATCAAAGACTGTTTTACAGGAATAGTAAAAATTCAGCGTTGCTGATTAACGGTGAGCGTGTAGAGTATTTTCAATTTAAAAATGGGCATATTAAATTCTAGTAGATATCCAGAAAAAATCCGTTTAAATAACTAGTTAGCTAGCAATGGCAAGCAGGTCAGCACATGAAGTTGTACGACAGAGACTACACGATACTCACCTCTGACGAAGAAGCAGAATTCCGCTCACTTAAAGAGCAGGAGGTCGTTACCCCCCAATTTAGAAAGTCGCTTTTTCATAAGTACCCTAAAGCTGCACGCCACTATATCAGCCTGTTTCCAAACAACTACATGGACATTGTTGATCTTCAAGATCGTGTAGGACTCAATAATAAACTTGCTTGCTTCAAACAATTGCTTGAGTCCGAAGATGTCAATGAACGCAGTATTTTAAAATTCATTAGCGAACATCGCGCCTACTTTATCATTGGCTCACTTCTTAGTAAGTATTTTCATTTTGGTCACCACGCAACTTATCTTTTCCCTGAGTTTCAGCTCGGCAGTTCTTATCGAACCGACTACTTAATTATTGGTCAGAGTTCAGGCGGCCATGAGTTTGTCTTTGTTGAACTTGAAGCGCCTAAAGGCAGGATCGCGATTGCTGAGGGCGACCTTGGAGAAGTGTTTCGCAAAGGCATAAAGCAATTACGTGACTGGCGACGTTGGCTGGATAGTTATTATTCTTCGCTGAAAGAGACATTTGATAAATCAAGACGAGCTGACGTTGCACTGCCTGATGAGTTTGTTACGATGGATAGGTCACGATTCCATTTCGTCGTCATTGCTGGCAAACGTAGTGACTTCAGCAAAACCAAAGATATGTACGAAATTCGACGCGAAGAACGCATGAACAAAAACATCTTGCTGTTACATTACGACAACCTTATTGACACTGCTACTGATGTAATCGGTAGACAAACTTACTGAATGCTGGCTAACAAGTCGATAAAGGAGATGGTTAAAAGACTATCCCAAAGGTTAGATATCAGACAATAACGGTAAACGACGCATACGAATACGGCTTGGCTCAACTGTAACGGCTGCTCCTTGTTCCAAATCCTCTTCACACTCAGCGATTACCGTCAGCAACAAATTTGCTAATGCTTGAGAACCTAACCTTTCAATCCGAATACGAATGACTGAAGGAGTAGTTGCTTCATCAAGTGCTAGCAATGTATGAAAATCTGCATCGAGTGTAGCAACAACACGTCTCTCTTCTCTAACTTTCTGGATGATTTCTGCATCTTCAGCTTCAGACATCCCAATTTCACCCAGATAGATAGTGTCGATACCTGCATCACGTAGCAATGCTGCCGCAGAGAGTGGTAATTCCCGATTAAGCAACAGTTTCATAGCGGTTAGGTAGTTCAATGATGCGATCGTCCAAGTAAGACGATGCAAAAATTAAGGCTTGCTGAATATCTTCATCTTCTAATTCAGGAAACTCCTGGTGCAGTTCTTCTCGATTAGGGTAGGTAGCTAATAACTCAATCACCCGACGAACGGTAAGACGAAGATTACGAATAGAGGGCTGTCCATTCATGCGATTGGGATTGCTAGTGATGCGATCTAATTTCATGGAAGTAACCCTATCTCCTGACGAAAATCATCGTTGTATATTGCTTCATACCAAAATGTAGCAGTTCTGATCTGATCTACAGTAATAAATATTGCTCTAAGTAGATCAGCGTCTTTAAGGCTGATGGCATTAAGGTTTGCATTTTCCAGATTAGCACTTTGCGAAAGCCCTGAACTTGCAAAGACTGGCAAAACTCTGCTAAAAGTGCTACAGGTAAATGATTAGTAGCTTGAAAAGTACACATGAAAACCACTGGTATTCATCATGTAGCGATTATTTGTTCTGACTACGATCGCTCCAAAGCATTTTATGTCGAAACTTTAGGCTTTCCGATTATTCAAGAGACTTTTCGCGCCGCCAGAAATTCTTATAAATTAGATTTAAAAGTTGCAGAAAATACTCAAATCGAACTATTCTCTTTCCCAAATCCTCCAGAACGACCTAGTAAGCCAGAGTCTTGTGGTTTAAGACATCTTGCTTTTCAAGTTGATGATGTAGAAGAAACTGTTTTTTATTTAAAATCAAAAGGGTTAGAGGTAGAAAATATCAGAGTTGATGAAATTACAGGTAAAAAGTATACTTTCTTTAAAGACCCAGACAATTTACCATTAGAAATTTATGAGCGTTAAAATTACTGCTAACAGGCAAAATTATTATCACTATAGATAATGAAGCGATTGCACCACTGTAATTGTCAATCTCCTGAAATCAAGTTATTTTGATTCTAAGTCAACTTTACGGCATAAAATTTATTTGGTTGTTTGGAGGGCAGTAAATACTTCTACCAAAAGAATCGCCAGTTTCAGCATCCCTTACTTCCACAAGTTTAGCGTTATCAGTACAGACACTTCTACCTCTAGACATTCTCAACTCACCTTGGACAAAACCAGTCACTATCCACACCATTCAGTTGTTGGAAATCGATGATTTGTATTCTCCTATTTTGGCTGCAAATTCTTCGTATGTTGTAAGTTTTGCTTCTGTTATTTGCATCTTACTAGACTTTTTAATAGCGCTTTCACTCGTTATCAAACGGCTTGCTGGTAAGCTATTATTTGCACGATATATTCGTAGTTTTGAGTTAAATGGTATTGGTTGATTGACTGGCTTTTTTGTCTGTAATGGTTTAGCTGTGACTGTCTGCACTAGCAATAAATTAGTGGTGTTAGCAAATAGAAAAGCAGATAATGAAGTTATTGTAAAAATATTAACTTTAGTGCAAATGCGCTTCATAATGCTCAGAATTTTAACAACTTCCTACCACTTTAGGCGATCGCTCCCATGAGTGATTGCATCATCACGCAACTCTATTCTGTCAGAACATCAAGTTTAGCTAGTTTTTTTAAGCTTTTTTCTGGGTTGCCAGTTGCGCCCATTGGTTTAAATCTGGTATATTCCCAGTCAAAAAACTCAAAAGCGATCGCTAGTAGATAAATATCTGCAATATCCAGCCAAAGAACCCAGGATAATGAATCATAATTAATCTCTATAGCTTTGAGTTATCAGCCATCAGCCACCAGTTACCAGCCGGAAGCTGAGATGCGGAATACTCAAGGCTTTTGATTCAACTTAACGAATTGACTATGAATTCTGAACAAATCAAAAATTCTCTAAATATTTCGCCAGCGATACGTGTAGGAGTACTGGGTTTTGGCGGACTCGGACAAGCAGCCGCCAAGGTAGTTGCTGGCAAACAAGAAATGATTTTAGTCGCAGCAGCAGATCAAAAAGGTTACGCTTATGCTGCTGAAGGTTTAAATACTGAAAAATCCGTTGCAACCTATCAGTCCCAAGGTTCGGTGGGTTATTTAGAGCCAATTGGTACATTAACAAATCAAAGTATTCAGGATTTAATCGAAATAGCTGAAGTAGATGGGTATTTTTTGGCTTTACCCAACCTACCTAATGACTTTATTCCCAATGTCGCCAAGGAATTTATCAAATCTGGTTGGCGTGGGGTACTAGTAGATGCAATCAAACGCACCACTGCTGTAGAACAACTCCTAGCGATGAAAGAGGAACTGCAAGCCGCCGGGATTACCTACATGACAGGATGCGGTGCTACACCTGGACTATTAACAGCAGCAGCAGCTTTAGCCGCCCAAAGTTACGCCGAAATTCATCAAGTTGAAATTACCTTTGGGGTAGGAATTGCTAACTGGGAAGCTTACCGCGCCACTGTTCGTGAAGATATAGGTCACATGCCTGGTTACACAGTAGAAGCTGCTAGGGCGATGACTGACGCAGAAGTAGAAGCCTTACTAGATAAAACTAATGGCGTGCTGACCTTGAAAAATATGGAACACGCTGATGATGTGATGTTAGAAGTAGCCGGGATAGTAGGGCGCGATCGCGTTACGGTTGGTGGTGTAGTCGATACCCGCAATCCCAAAAAGCCTCTCAGCACCAATGTAAAGGTAACAGGACGTACCTTTGAAGGAAAGATTTCTACCCATACATTTACTCTGGGAGATGAAACCAGCATGGCAGCCAATGTCTGCGGCCCTGCTTTCGGCTATCTAAAAGCTGGTAGACAATTGCACCAACGCGGCATCTATGGAATATTCACAGCTGCCGAAATTATGCCCCAATTTGTTAGGTAAATAGGAAATGGGGCATGGGGCATGGGGCATAGGGCATGGGGCATGGAGAGCAGGGGAGCAGGGGAGATGAGGGGGACAATGAGGACAAGGGGTAATTATTGAACAAGTCTCTCTTTTATCTCCCCCCTCTTCCTTGTCTACCTTGTCTCTTCTCGATGCCCAATGCCCAATTCCCAATGCCCAATGCCCAATGTCCAATTCCCAATTCCCAATTCTTATAATGGTATTTTAGTGCTGATAAATCGGAGGTAAGTGCGATCGCTACGGTACACTGGCAGGAACGAGTTGGTAATCAAAGAGATTGGATTTGGCGTGGCTGGCAAACTCGCTACACTTACATTCGTCCTAGCCAAAGTCACCCCAATACAACACCGCTAATTTTGTTACATGGCTTTGGCGCTTCCATTGGTCATTGGCGACATAATTTAGAGGTGTTGGGTGAGCATCACACAGTTTACGCCATAGATATGTTGGGTTTTGGTGCTTCTGAAAAAGCCGCAGCTAATTACAGCATCGAACTCTGGGTTGAGCAAGTTTACGATTTCTGGAAAACATTTATCCGTCAACCAGCAATATTAATAGGCAATTCCAACGGTTCACTGATATCTATGGCCGCCGCCGCCGCCCACCCCGATATGGTGCTGGGTATGGTGATGATGAGTTTACCAGACCCGTCATTAGAACAAGAAGCAATTCCTCTTGTGCTGCGCCCACTTGTCACAGCAATTAAAAATGTTGTTGCTTCGCCGTTGATACTTAAACCTGTGTTTAACTTCGTGCGCCGTCCTGGGGTGCTGCGTCGCTGGGCACGTCTTGCATACGCTAACCCAGAAGCGATTACCGATGAACTGATCGAAATTTTAGCAGGGCCTCCCCAAGACCGGGGTTCTGCGAGGGCATTTAGTGCTTTATTCAAAGCGGCGATCGGAATTAACTTTAGCCCCAGTGTCAAGACAGTATTACCAACCTTAACAATTCCGATGCTTTTAATTTGGGGACAAAAAGATCGGTTTGTGCCGCCAGCCCTAGCTAGCCAATTTGCCCAGTATAACGAGAAGTTGGAACTGCTAAATCTGGAAGACGTAGGGCATTGTCCCCATGATGAATGTCCAGAACAAGTTAACCAAGCGATTTTAGATTGGATTGAGAGAGGAGTTAGGAGTTAGGAGTTAGGAATTAGGAGTTTGAATTCTTCCCCTGCTCCCTCATCTCCCTCATCTCCCTCAAGCTTCTGCCTTCTTGCACCTAGCCAATCGTTGCTTGGTTAGTGTCAACATCTGTAGCACCATTTACAGAACGCGCCACAGAAACCATTTTGTTGAGAATTTCTTGACTGGGAACTTTACCTTTCAACACTACAGTGCTACCCGTCTGAGCCACCCAAAGGGTATTAACATCGTCGAGTTGGGGATCTTCATCAAATGCCAACGCTACCCGCTTTGCTAAACCACTTTGATCGTATTCCCCGCTTAATCCCAGACGTTCTGGGGGTATTGATTGCGTAGCACTAGCAACATCACTACTAGGAGCTTGCTGTATAGCCTGTGGAGCCGGATTTACTTCTGCATTTTGAGGTTTTTCCATGCCAAACAATCTTTGTAGCCAACCCATAAAAACTTTTCTCCTATTAGAAACCGATCAAATCTGAGTATAAAAGGTTTGCAACAAATGCTGCATCTGCCAACAAAAAGATATACATTCAATCAAATTCTTGCTTGCAGTAGGATTTCTAAACAATTTCTCGATTGGAAATGCAATGAGTGCAGCTCTTAAGTTTACAATAGGAGGTCGCACTGAAAATTTAGTGCGGTAGTAGGTCTAGCGTTGCCCTTTGCTAGTGTCTGCGTTACTCAATTCCTGCTCTAGCCTCTATTGGCGAAGATGAAACATACCCTTTCAGTTCTCGTAGAAGATGAGGCGGGTGTTCTTTCCCGCATATCTGGTTTATTTGCGCGTCGCGGCTTTAATATTGAAAGCCTTGCTGTTGGCCCTGCTGAACAAGGAGGAGTCTCCCGAATTACAATGGTTGTCCCTGGTGACGATCGCGTGATCGAGCAACTCACTAAGCAACTGTACAAGTTAGTCAATGTCTTAAAAGTCCAGGATATTACCGAAACTCCTTGTGTCGAGCGGGAATTGATGCTTTTGAAGGTGAATGCTAGTACCAGCAATCGCTCAGAAGTGATCGAATTGTCTCAGATTTTCCGGGCGCGAGTCGTGGATGTGGCGGAAGATTCTCTCACTTTAGAAGTTGTGGGAGATCCAGGTAAACTGGTAGCGATCGTGCAAGTATTACAAAAATTTGGTTTGAAAGAAATCGCCCGTACTGGCAAAATTGCCCTAACTCGTGAGTCAGGCGTGAATACTGAGTTACTCAAATCTTTGGAAGCAAAGGTTTAGTTGCGAATTTAAATCAAGACTCAGAAATACTCAAACGCAGCAGAAGTCATAGTGGCAATTGTTACTATGACTTCTATTTAGGGACTAGCAAAAAAGAAATATTCAACTACCCACGAACCGCATAGTTTAGAATTTATGTACAACTTTATGTACATTAACTAATGCTGTTTTACAAAATCACATCCCCAACCGATGCGAGAAATGACTTTTTTAAGTTATTAGAGCTGGTAGTAGAAAATCATCAGGTGTATATGATCAACCGTCGTGATGGTGAAAATGTAGCCTTGATTGCTGAATCAGATTTAGTGAGTTTACTTGAGACGGTTTATCTTTTGCGATCGCCTGCTAATGCGCGTCGTTTACTGGATGCAATAGAGGAGTCGAAAACAGGTAACATCCAATCTCAAACGCTAGCAGAACTTCAGCAGGAGTTGGGGATTGAGCAAGAAGAAAAAAAAAGCCGAACCTATTGAAATTAAACCAGTTATTGTTAATCGCAATCCTGGTTTTAGTTCTCAATTTAAAGAAGATTTAGCTTGGTGGTTTAAGCAGGATTTTCAGAAAGCATCGAAAATGTTAGATTTGGTTACGGCTGTAATGCAAGACCCCTTTGAGGGGATTGGTAAACCAGAACCATTAAAATATATGGATGCAGATATTTGGTCGCGGCGAATTGATTTAGAACATCGGCTTGTATATCGGGTGGGAAACACTCAGATTGATTTTTTAGCTTATCGGTATCATTACGAATAAGGGCTGATTAACTACCTTTCAATTTTGGCGATTGCTTCTTCTGGTGAGACATTACCATAAATCACAGACATAATCCCTGGCAAGTATTCATCCATCATCGTCACGTTGGCGTAAACCACCCGTTGAATAAGTGCAAAACTGAGTCTGTCACCTTCAACATCAATACTAGTTTTGTAGCTAATTTCGCCATCGGTAAAATCTAACTCAAAATTGCCGATCATCATGCCAGAATTAGCTCTAGTTAAAAACTCTGCTACAGCCAGCCGCTTATTTTCTGGTGAATTGACTGGACAAATTGAATAAAAAACGAATTGATTTTGTTCGCTTCTGGCTCTAGCGTAACAATTCCATTTGCCATTTTCGCCTTGGAACAATATTTGTAAAGCTGGCTGTCCTGGAAGTTGTACAAAGGGCCAATCATCAGCTTGGAAAAAATTGATTATTTCTTCAAAAATACTACCATCTGTAGAATCTGAGGGCAAATCTGCCTCTATTTTTTGTGTTATTTCATCTTGGTTAATATCAGCAAATTCAGTCAAAAATTTATCGATCCTTTCTAGCATTTTTGCAGATGCTTTCTGAGTTTTTACAGATAAATTAGCTTCAGTCCAATCTTTAAAAAAGTTGACAATACCTTCAGCAATTCCTTCACCGTTCGTGCTTGTTTGAGCTAGTTTTTCTGGACTAATATAAGACCAAAAAGTACGATAGCCGATTTCGCCTGATTCTTGTTGCTGTTTAACAGATAAACCTAACCAACTTTCGGTGGAAAGGATTTGATTATCAGGTTGTTCTTGACTTAAATTCAGGATATATTTTGCCGTTGCATCAATATTGACAGCGTGTTCTGCTAGTAGTGGTAATAAATCGGGTTTCAGACTGGTTTCGATGGTGATGTCTGGTTCGCGGAGAAATTTGTCAGATGATAGAGGGTTACGCACAGCTGGTTTAAGATTGAATAAAGCGGTGGTATCGATGCGTTGGTAGAGTTGTGGGTTGACTTGGAAGGTGAGACGACACACAATGAGTTCGTTGTTTTGTTTGGTGAGAGTGAGTGCGATCGCGCGAACGGTTAAGGGAGATTGGCAGGAGTCGTGTAGGGTTAAGTCGGTGTTGATTTGATGATCATCTGTTTTAGCGATCGCGTACATATATGGTTATTTGACAATTAATGATTTTGCTGTAATAATTCAGCATCTAATTAGTAGCGATTGTAATGTCTGGTTCTCTTAGGAATTAGCCAGATGATAGGGGGTTATGCCCATCTGATTTGAGATTGAATCAGGTGGCAGTGTCAATAGTTACCACTTTTGAAAGTCCACTCTACTTGTTGTAGAGGTTAGCCAGGTTTTCAAGAATCTCACTAATTTCTTCCCATTCATGTTGTGTCGCAAGGTAGCGTGCTGCATCCACTACAGATATTAGAGCTTCGCCCTGGAAATTGTAAGACCAGAATGCAGCGCTGATCAGAGCATCAAAGGCGCGTGCTGGTTCACCCGATTCATCTAAGTTTTTGGCTGCTTCAACATGAGCCAAACCATTATATGTTTTGCCCTCGTTAGCTAAAGTTATTGTCGCTGTCCAAATCGGATCGCGTTTCCATTCTTGCAATACCGAATCCTGCTGTTTTACCAGAATCTGCGCCGCCTTAGCTACCCTTAAATCAGCATTACCACCGAGTTTGAAGATATGTTCAATTGTGCGGGAGGTGCTTGTATCTATAGAAGCAGGAAGTTTAGCAACCTCCCAAGCTGCAAGTTGCTGTTCTTCAATATTTTTCTTCAACTGGTTACTGATCTGTAGCGCTACAACTGCTGCTGCATTTCTCCAAGTACCAAGCCGATCGGGAAGCGGAATAGCTACTACCTGCTTAGTTATTGCTTGATGCAGGTATTTTCGATATAGTAGGTGTTGCGGATTTGAGTCTAAACGCTCCAAACTTTCACACGCAGCTTCCTGAACAACTGCTGCATTGTCGCTTTGTGGATATAATTTGTCATCGAAGATGACTGACTCCAGCCCTTCGAGATGATCCTCTCCACCCATTGCAACATGGAGTTCGATCAGTTCGTCCTTTACCTCCGGCCACAACTCACGTAGAGATTCCTTCCCACGGCGTAATTTATACAACTTATATCTATAAATGAGCATTGGTAGGGCCGTACTTAAAGAAGTAGATACAGTAACAATTTGGTTTTGAGAGCAGACAACTACAGGACTCTGCGCTAAGACTTTACCAGGTAAAAGGCGAATACCAACTATCTCCTTGCCAAAGGTATCTGTAAAAGGAAGAACTCTGGCGAAAGGAAGTACACTCCACGTACCTTGATTAACCAAACTGATACGCTGCTCTGGTTGGATATTAAAGTCTATTTTAGTTGCTTTGCGGGTACTTTCGCTCAAGTTGAATGTTGAGGGATCAAAAGAACAGGTTAAGGAAAGCCGAGTCATGTCGATGTCTGCTCCTTTTGTCAAGCTAAATGTTAGCTATTGTCAGCTTTTCATTTTATTTTGTCAGCTATGTGTCAGATTTACTCCTTCCTTATGTAATATTTTATGAAACTAAAGTTTAAATTTAGTACCAAAAATCAATTGGTATTCATTTTTTTGAGATGAAACCATAATACCTAATGTATTGGTCTATAAATTGGTTCCCATGTTTGTTCTGCTAGATCCTCCAAATCATTCATAGCTGCGTTTTTATTCTTTGAGCTACCATCTACTTTGCTGGCATCCAAAGCTAACTTTACTTTAGTTTTATCAAAGTGGTAGGCGTCATTAAAAGCTCGCTCAAGTAAATTGTTTAACTGATCTTTGGTGTTTTCTAAGATTCTTTCTCTATCATCATCGTCAATATCCTTGAATTCTTTTTCTGCATCACTCAAGATAATTTCAGTAACTTTCTTTTGGTTAGGTGATTGGGCTTTGTTTTTAATTTCTTGGTAACAAGCTGCTAAAAAATCTCTCCAGTTATTCGTCCTTGGATTCACAAGAAGCTTTTTCTGAGTGGCATCCATAACCCTTATCCGCTTCTGTTGAGTCAGTTGCTGCTCTGCATCTAGATGTTTTGCGAGTGGTTCTTTCAATTTGCTGTTATGCACAGCTGTTGAACTCTTTTTATGAGTATCTTCGTGAATTAGAATCGCGCTAAGTCCCACACCTTCTTTATTAATATTGTTGAGTTCAGCAACGCGAGTATTAAGATTATTTGCCAGATCCTTAGCAGCATTATCATCTTTGAAAGGTTTATTTTTCAGCTTTTTGATGATTGCTTCCAAATCCTGACTGATGGCAACTTTTAGTCCTTTAGCAGGAACGTGGTGAGAATGGCGTGGTGGTTTGCGACCCTTAACTACATCCTTCACCACGTGTTTACCGACAATCGGGGCGGGATTGTCATATAATTTGGGTTTGGAAACCTTGTCTTTCTTCGCCTTAGGATTGATTTCACCCTCAAGATGAGCAGTTGTTTGCTCTTCAGCATCTTTGTCAATGACAAGTTTGCACGAAGTCATCTTATATTTAGCTTTAATTTTAGGCAGACGCTTCTCGACATCTTCAAATGAAAGTTTATCATTGAGCATCAGTGTTTGAGCTTCTGCTAAAGCTGCCTTAAGGTCAGCTTGTTTCTTCTCCATTGTCCGCTCATCAGCTTTGCCATTTCTGGCTTGCCTTTCTTTGTGTTTATCCTTGCCAGACCTAAATCTATCCTTAATTTTATTGCCAAACTTGTGAAACTTATCCTTAACAGATTTTTTCTTATTCTCAACCCATTTCTGACCGGCTTCCTTCTTATCTTCAACCCATTGCTTACCTGCTTTATATTTCTCCTTCGCCGTATCTTTAGCAGCGTTGAATTTCTTTCCAACCTTACTCTTGTTAAATTTGTTGCCAACTTTCTTAAACGCCTTCGCACCTTTATCAATTACCCAATCAACTGCTTTTTCCATCGGTTTACGCAGCTTCTTGAATATTGCTTGAACCTTGCCAGCAATTCCATCTAAGCCCAAAAGACTTGCTAGGAAACTGATCGCAACTGGTAAAGATTTAGCTAGGGCATTTTCAACGCCTTTGATTGCTTGATCGATCGCACCACTAGCGATCGCACCAATCGCATCCAGTATCGCATTAATTAAATCGGCAATCTGCTGGGCGCGTTCAATAAAGAATTTGACAATTTCATAAATCGCCTTAGCAGCTTTGATAAATGCTGAAGCCGGAGTCAACAAGCTGAGAATCCACTCAATCCCGGCTGTAATCACCTTTTCAATAATAAAATTCTTGATGGGTTCAATCACCAAAGCGTTGAGGTCGCCCATCTTCTTTTGGACAAACTCCCACATCCCAGCCACTCCCTGACTGGCTAAAACTTGAAATACATCAACAGTTTGTTCCAATCGGCTGACCTTTTCTTCACCCAATCGTTTCACAGCTTGGGCACGAATTGCTTCATAAGTGAAGCCTAAAAGCTGCATCGCTAGGCTAAAGATTCCTTTAAGGTCGAAGTTTTCTGGCATTTCAATACCAGTTTCTGCCATTGTGCCTGTCAGCCAGCCAATTAATCCTTGTTGGAGGTGCTTCCCGATGTTATTCATGAAGTTGAGGAAGCCTTGCTTCACCGCCTGGATCAAATTAGTCAAGAAACCAATCGGGTCTTTGAGGATTTGCCCAACTACGCCAGCAACTCGCGCTAGCACTTGCAAAAGCATTTTGGTCAGTTCGACGATCGTCTTGATGACTCCCACGATGAAGTCGAAAGCTTTTTGAATAAAACCTTTATTTGCTGCCTTCATCTCTTCAATGCGGGCATCAACAGCTTCCAAGTTTTCTTTGTATTTCTGCGCTAAGGTGTCAATTAGCTCATCTTGCTTATCGTCAACACTTTGTTGCAATTCTGCAAATTTGCTGTCAATGTCTGCGGCAGCTTGTTGACCAACTCCTTTTAAGTCTTGTGGCAGTTTGTTGATATAATTCTGAATCTCCTGCTTACCATTGGCTATTTCTGCTTTGGCTTGGGTCAGTCCTTTACTGATAATGGCGACAACTTTGTTAATCACACCATCCATCTGATTAATATAAAGCTGCCGACCCTCTTGATAGAAGGCGTTCACCTCTGAGGGCATACCAAACAATTTGTCTTTCAGCCATTTTGCTGGCCCAAAAAAGCCACTGTAGCGATCGCTCTTATAATCGTCCATCCGCTTGCCAACGTAATCCTCGAAGGCTTTTTTGGCATCAGCAGCACCAGCATCAAAGGCTTGTATAACTTGCCCGTCTAGTTCGTTGAGGGTTTTCTCAACTTTGCTTTTGGTCTTGTCATAAATCTTATTAATATCACCAGCAACTTTTGCCCGTGCTTGCTCATCCTTGCTCTTGGCACCCACCTGCTGCTCCCCTACCTGACCCAGGTTTTGGGTACGGATACCGTGCATTGCTTGGAGATGCTGCTGGGCTGTAGCTTCTGCCGTAGCTTGAGCGGTTGCGAGTATGCCTTGCTCTTGTTGGCGATATTGTGGCGGCGCTTCTTGTGCATTGGTTTGGGCGTCTTTCTTGGCTGCGAGTGCCCCTTGAAACTCCGGTTCATTGGAGTTTGCCAATTGCTCCTCGGTAATATCCGCCTCTTTCATCTGCTGGTCAAGTTTTTTACTGTCCTCTTGCAGTGGTGCTTCGACTTCACCTTGTCCTTTAGATTTGGGTGCGGCTTTATCTGCATCAACACCTGTTGGCGGTGTCCCTGATTCATTCTTGGGCAGTGGTGTTACTTGTTTAGCCTCAATCCCACTAGCATCAGGTTTTTCTTTAGTTTTCTCTTCTAGCTGACCTTGAGAGCTTTTCTGCTCTTCTTTGACTTGGCCACTCAAATCGCCCTTAACAGAGTCAAGTTTGTTGTTATTTTTAAAGTTGTCCGCCTCTTCCAAGTTTTTGGGAGCCATATCAGCAATGCGCTGCATCAATTTGGCTTTGAAGGCGGCAGCATCAAATCCTGGTGTTGGGGCTTGTTGCATCTCCCCAACTTGATTGGCTTGCGCTTTGCTGTCTACTTCATTACCTGGGGGTTGGGCTGCCGCTTGGGCTTCTTGGGCTTTGCTATTAGCAGGTGGGTGTTTTTTCTCAAGTCCTGCAACCTCTCTTGTTGTGCCAGCTACCGCTTGAAATGCTGGGTCATTTTCAGGGGAAGTGGGAGCCTTTTTCCCATCAGCTGCATCAAGTAATTTTACTGTGGTGCTAGCTACATTTGCTCTTGGTAATCCGGCGATCGCTTTCCCTGCGTTTCCTCCAGATAAATCTGCGTTTACCTTACCTACATCTGCTCCTTTGCTTTGAGCTTGCTGTTGAGAATCGACCTTTTCTGTATTAACTTTAATATCTTTTGACTCAAGCTCTTTTGGTTGATTTCCCCCAACCTCAACCTGTTTCTGAGTTACTGCTGCACCAACTTTTTTTGTTGGAGGTGGGTCTGTTGCCGCGTTCCCACCATTATCTGGAGGTGTAGCGATAGCTTGATGTTTTTCTGTTGTAGGGTGATTTTGTTGTTCGCCTTTTTCCGTATCAGTTTTGGACTCTAATTTTTTTTGGTTGTCTTCGTCACTTGGTTTTTGGAAATTCTCTCGCAGTTGGATAGCTAGTCCATGCCTCGCAGATGTTGTCGGCACTTTTGTCTGGAGTTTATTTTCTTTTGGTGCTACATGAAGAGATTTCGGCTGCACTGCACTGCCATTCTGCTGGACAACGTGCGTCAATTCATGGGCCAGTAACTCCTTGCCTGCATCACTTCCAGGAGAGTATTCGCCTTGACGGAAGAACACATCCTGCCCTGTGGTAAAAGCACGAGCTTGTATAGATTCATTTAAACGATCAGATTGAGCATCAGTATGAACCCGGACGCTACCGAAATCAGCCCCAAATGCTTGCTCCATTGGGTGCTTGATATCATCTGCAAGTGGCTGCCCATTGCCACGTGCTTGTTGGATTGAAGTTTCTAGCTCAGATGTTGCGGCTGTCCTTCCTCCACCCTGACGCTGCACCAAAGGAGTAATAGAATCCGCCAGGGATTTCATTTGTAATTGGTCTTCTTCCTCTGGTAATGCCTCCCGTTGGATAGATTGCACAGGTTCGCTCATCCTCTGCATCACCAATTGGGCGACACTATCAGCCTCCTGCTCATAAATGTCTCCAGGTTGGCTAACTGTCAGTTTTGTTTGTGGACGCCGCAGTAATATTCGACTAATGTCATGTTCAAGCGGTTTGCTTGGGGATTTTACCTCATTCATTATCTGGGATGAAGTACCAAGCGGCTTCATTTGCAATTCTTCTTCTGGTAGTTCCTCCCGTTGTAGCAAGGGAATTTCTCCCCAAGATTTCATTTGTACTTCTTCTAGCAGTTCCTCACGCTGAATACTGCCCTCTGGCTTCATTTGCAATTCTTCTTCATCAGATAATTTTTCTTGCTGAAGTTTTCCACTCTGTGGCTGATGAATTTTTTGCATCACCTGACGTGCTGTTTGGTCAGCTTCCTGTTCGTACTTATCTCCAGGCTCCCCAATCGTCAGTTTTGCTTGAATTGGTGTTGATGTATTTGGTCTTCTGACTGGAATATTGGCAAAGTTATGACCAAATCGAGTTGCTTTTTCCAGCCGAGAATTCAAAGATCGCTCCATCTTGGCTTGCAATACAGTCAGCCGTTCTTGTCCCTCTGGCGTAATCGTCCGATGCTTGGCTTGTAATTCCAATCCAGTTACTTCCATCTTTTCTTCAGCTTCATTCTCTACATCCGTTTGTGTCACGGGCGTAAAAGATGCTTTTTGAGTTTGGCCACCAAACGGTCTATAGGCCAATTGAGGAGTTTGTTCTGGTGCTTGAAAATTAGAAAAGCTGGATGAGGGACTTTTGAGGGATTTCATCGGTTTTGATTGCAACTATTGACGATTAAATTTGTCAAGGTGATTAGTTTTGATTATCATTTACCCAAAATTGCAATTATCAAGATAATTTTAGAACGCTAATCAATTAGAAATAATTAAGATGTGTTACCCCTAGAGATAAGTACTGGCTTGTAAAGAGTCTCACGTCGGATAAAGGAGAACACGGCTGCGTATTCTCCTAGCCAAGAGGATAAAGTATCCTTGAATCTGCCTTCTGATATTAGTACTTTCTGAAGTTGCCAATGTTTTTATGCAAAACTGACTCCTAGTGTATAAGTAAAATCAGGATTAGAATTGCTACCAGAGAAATTTTAAATTAGATGATGAAAATATCACCTCCATCAAGATAGTTATCATTGATACCACAATCAAGATAGTCATTACTGGAGTTGAGACTAGTTATCGGTGCGAAACTGCTGAACAAATCAGATATAAAAATTTGTTAATAATCACTAGTTAGTACATATAACCAAGCCAGTTTTAACTATATTATCTCGCTAAATTTTATAGGACAATTAAAAATAATCTTCAAACTTAATTGATAGTAATAATTTCAAGCAAAACTGTGATGACTTATTTTATTTTTGAGAGTATCTCGGCTAATAATAGTTAAATTATGAGCAATAATTTCCCAGGCAACCCAATTGAAAAATCGAGTATACATAGCCGTTCTAAACACCTCTAAAGCTTCAGTAATAGTGTTCAGAGGCTTGTTAGCCCACCTTAGCCTTAAGGGAGTATCACAGCAAAAATCAAGGAAGAAACTCACGAATAATCTAGTTTTTTTTCCCTCTTTTTGCAAAATGGGATGCTCCCGTTTTCTGGCGATATTTTTTGTCATGTTACTATTAACGTCTTAACCTTAGATGTTTAGCCATAGCTAAGATCGCAAAAAAAGTGATGAAAACGATAATTTTTTGTACAACGATACAAGTAGGAATCTCAGCAATCATAGGATTGCTCTGGGCAATAATTTATCTACTGTATAGCCAAAATATTCAAGTAACTCTCAAGTTGTTTTTCTACTCATTTTTGGGAGGATTGTTTGGTGGAATAGTTGGTGGTTTTATTGGTCATTTAGTTGGTTCGAGGACATATAAAGAAGCACCAGGTGGTATCTTCATTGGCGATCAAGCCTTAAACTGGTTCTTTTGGTTTTTTGTTTTCTGGATTATAGGCATTATTGTAGGAGCAGTTTTAGGAGGATTGATTTTCATCAGATTTTATTCATAATCCGTTCTGGATAAATACGTGTTTTTAGCTCTATTCGTGCGTATTTTTGGATTTTTTGTCGAATTCCAGTTGTTTCTGGTATGTATTTAACTAGAAATCTTTACGGTTCATAATACTATACATATATAAATGAAAACTCAAACTGTCATAGCAATCGTAACGACTCCAACAGTAATCTCAGGAACGCTTGGAGTGATTTGGGCAATATTTTATTTCAGATATACTCAAAATATTCAAGCAAGTTTTGAATTGTTTTTCTACTTCTTTTGTGCCGATTTTATTGCTGGAATAGCTGGTCTAATTATTGGTTTTTTATATCAGTCGATTGTAGGTTAATAAAGTATCAGATTTGGGACGGACATTATTAGAAGGTTCTTTGAGAGAGAGTACGCTAGTAATACTTATTTTTTCATGCCAAAATAACAATAGTCAAATCAATTTAAAATTCGCACATTATTATTGTGAGGGCTATAACACTAAGGCTGATTGTTCGCTAAGAGCGAACCTTATATGTTTACCCATAGCTAGACCGCAAAAAAAGTGATGAAAGGGATAGTCTTTTATATAATAGTACCAGTAGTAATCTCAGCAATCATAGGATTGCTCTGGGCAATAATTTATCTACTGTATAGCCAAAATATTCAAGTAACTCTCAAGTTATTTTTCTACTCATTTTTGGGAGGATTGCTTGGTGGAATAGTGGGTTGTTTTATTGGTTATTTAGTTGGTTCGAGGGTATCTAAAGAAGCACCAGGTTCTATCTTTATTGGCTCTGAAGGCTTCGCCTGGTTCTTTTGTATTTTAATTTTCTGGATTATAGGCATTATTTTAGGAGCAGTTTTAGGAGGATTGATTTTCATCAGATTTTATTCATAATCATTTCTGGATAAATACGTGTTTTTAGCTCTATTCGTGCGTATTTATTTTATGTTTTGTCGAATTCCGATCGTTACTGTTATGTGTTTAACTAGAAACTTTTACGGTTCATAATACTATACATATATAAATGAAAACTCAAACTATCATAGCAATCGTAACGACTCCAATAGTAATTTTAGGAATGCTTGGAGCGATTTGGGCAATATTTTATTTCAGATATACCCAAAATATTCAAGCAAGTTTTGAATTGTTTTTCTACTTCTTTTGTGCCGGTTTGATTGCTGGAATAGTTGGTCTAATTATTGTTATTTTCTTTCAGTCGATTTAAGTTATTAAAGTACCAGGTTTGGGATGGACATTATTAGAAGGTTATTTGAGAGAGAGTACGCTAGTAGTACTTATTTTTTCATAACCAAATAGCAATAGTCAATCAATTCAAAATTCGCACATTATTAATTCGCGCATTACAATCAGTAGTGGCTATGACACTAAGGCTGATTGTTCGCTCTTCGCGAACCTTATATGTTCACCCATAGCTAAGACCGAAAAAAGTGAAAAAAGTGATAATATTTGCTATAACAGTATCAGTAGTAATCTCAGCAATCATAGGATTGCTCTGGGCAATAATTTATCTACTGTATAGCCAAAATATTCAAGTAACTCTCAAGTTATTTTTCTACTCATTTTTGGGAGGATTGCTTGGTGGAATAGTAGGTGGTTTTACTGGTCATTTAGTTGGTTTGAAGACATATAAAGAAGCCAAAAGTGGTTTTTTTATTGGCGGTGAAGGCTTAAACTGGTTCTTTTGGATTTTATTTTTGTGGATTATAGGCATTCTTGAGGGGGCAGTTTTAGGAGGATTGATTTTCATCAGATTTTATTCATAATCCGTTCTGGATAAGTACGTATTTATAGATCCTATTCGTGCGTATTTTTGGATTTTTGTCGAATTTCGGTCTTTTATGTTTGTTATGTGTTTAACTATAAGCTTTTACGGCTCATAATACTATACATATATAAATGGAAACTCAAAGTCTCATAGCAATCGTAACGATTCCAACAGGAATTTTAGGAACGCTTGGAGCAATCTGGGCAATATTTTATTTCAGATATACCCAAAATATTCAAGCAAGTTTTGAATTGTTTTTCTACTTCTTTTGTGCCGGTTTGATTGCTGGAATAGCTGGTCTAATTATTGGTTTTTTATATCAGTCGATTATAGGTTAATAAAGTATCAGATTTTGGATGGACATTATTAGAAGGTTCTTTGAGAGGGAGTACGCTAGTAGTACTTATTTTTTCATGCCCAAATAGCAATAGTCAAATCAATTCAAAATTTGCACATTATTAATTCGCGCATTACAATCAGTGGCGGCTATGACACTAAGGCTGATTGTTCGCTCTTCGCGAACCTTATATGTTTACCCATAGATAAGACCGCAAAAAAAGTGATGAAAGGGATAGTTTTTTATATAATAGTACCAGTAGTAATCTCAGCAATCATAGGATTGCTCTGGGCAATAATTTATCTACTGTATAGCCAAAATATTCAAGTAACTCTCAAGTTATTTTTCTACTCATTTTTGGGAGGATTGCTTGGTGGAATAGTTGGTGCTTTTATTGGTCATTTAGTTGGTTCGACGGGATTTCAGGAATTTACAGGTGATTTCATTTTTAGTTCTGAAAGCGCCAGTTGGCTTCTTTGGATTTCAATTTTTTGGATTATAGGCATTATTGAAGGAGCAGTTTTAGGAGGATTGATTTTCATCAGATTTTATTCATAATCCGTTCTGGATAAGTACGTATTTATAGATCCTATTCGTGCGTATTTTTGGATTTTTGTCGAATTTCGGTCTTTTATGTTTGTTATGTGTTTAACTATAAGCTTTTACGGCTCATAATACTATACATATATAAATGGAAACTCAAAGTCTCATAGCAATCGTAACGATTCCAACAGGAATTTTAGGAACGCTTGGAGCAATCTGGGCAATATTTTATTTCAGATATACCCAAAATATTCAAGCAAGTTTTGAATTGTTTTTCTACTTCTTTTGTGCTGGTTTGATTGCTGGAATAGTTGGTCTAATTATTGGTTTTTTATTTCGAGGATTGTAGGTTAGTAAAGTATCAGGTTTGGGACGGACATTATTAGAAGGTTCTTTGAGAGAGAGTACGCTAGTAGTAGTTATTTTTTCATGCCCAAATAGCAATAGTAAATAGACATCTTGCAAAAGTAGCTTTTGCTTTCCGATTGGAGAAAGGTTAAAGGTTACTGGGTTTGGGAAAATTCCATACCTTTACCCTTTAACCCTTCCCCTTTTCCCCACAAATGCCAATAAGTTTAAAGTCGAAATCGGGATCGTCCCCTGGTTGAACTGTGGCAATCTGGGCTGAAGGATTAATGTTTGAGCCTGATGATAAGCAACCTAACCCTTCAGGACTGGCGAATGTATTGTTTGTACTTTATCCAGTATTTTCCCGCTCATAGAAAAGTGAAGTTGTCACTATCAAGTGTGAGACCCACTACCCCCTGCACAATACCGATGATTTCATCTTGCTCTGCTCCCAGTTTGTCTAAGAATATTCGTGTGTTACTTCCAACAACTTGCAAGCGGTAATCTTGTGAAAATCCGTTGAGTTCTATTCGGTCTTGGCTAGAGTTGAAGTCAGTAATAAAAGCCAAGTCTCCAAAACCAGGATTCGTAGTATTGTTATCGTCGTAGAAAACGTTTTCAGCGTCCCCCAGGATAAATCTATCTGCCCCGGCCCCGCCAGTCAAGTTATCAATTTCCCCTAATCCAGGTGGAAGCGGACTACCAGGAAAAGTACCGATGAGGATATCATTTCCAGATCCCCCATTGAGGATATCATTGCCCGGCCCGCCTTGTAGGCTATCATTGCCGTCCTCACCATTGAGAATATCGTCGCCATTACTACCGTCTAGCGTATCATCGCCTACTCTTGCATTTAGAGTGTTATTAGAAGTATTACCAAAAAGAAAGTTGTTAAGACTGTTACCTATCCCGGTAAGGTTGCCACCTTCTCTCAGTCTCAGGTTCTCCAGATTGGCTCCTAATGTGTAGCTTACAGAAGACCGGACGGTATCTATGCCTGAATTCGCAGCCTCTGTAATGATATCAAGAGTAGTGTCAAAAAAGTAACTATCGTCACCTGCACCACCTTTTAAAGTATCATTTCCTATACCCCCATTCAGTGTGTCATCGCCATTATTACCGGATAATTGATTATTTTGGTTATCGCCAACAATGTTGTCATTTGCATTTGTGCCGATGACATTATCAAAGTTGACTGCGGTAAATGACAATGTTCCCAAACCAGGAACGTTATTAGCAGTCAAACTTCGGCTTTGCAGGTTAACGGCGATAGATACTCCAGCTAAAGATTGGGATGCATCGATGGTGTTGTTGGCAACATTAGCATTAGCAATAACCCTTTCTACTTTAAAGAGTAGGTCTTGTCCCAATCCTCCAGCTTTTTGAATGGTTCCAACACCTGATAAGGTAATGGTTTGACCTAGTTGACTGTAGTCTGCGGTATCAATGCCATCTCCGCCATCAATGTTGTCGTTACCCTGACTGGCTTTGAAGGTATCACTGCCTGCATCACCTTTTAGAGTGTCGTTTCCTGTGCCCCCATCAAGTGTATCATTGCCATTATTACCGGATAATTGGTTATTTTGATTGTCACCAGTAATGGTGTCATTTCCATTTGTGCCGATGACATTATCAAAGTTAACTGCGGTAAATGACAATCTTCCTAAACCAGGAACGTTATTAGCAGCTAAACTTTGGGTTTGTAGGTTAACGGCGATAGATACCCCAGCCAAAGATTCGGATGCATCTATAGTGTTGTTGGCAACATTAGGATTAGCAATAACTCTTTCTACTTTAAAGAGTAGGTCTTTTTCCAATCCCCCACCTTTTTGAATGGTTCCAACACCTGATAAGGTAATGGTTTGACCTAGTTGACTATAGTCTGCGGTATCAATGCCATCTCCGCCATCAATGTTGTCGTTACCCCGACTGCCTTTGAAGGTATCACTGCCTGCACCACCTTTTAGAGTATCGTTTCCTGTACCCCCATCAAGTGTGTCATTGCCATCTCCGCCGCTAAGACTGTCATTCGCCGTGCCACCTGCGAGGGAATCGTTACCAGCCAAGCCATTCAAGATATCGTTACCGGAGGCAGTATTGGCGTTACCACCACTAGCCCAACCAACTATGGTGTCATTTCCCGAACTCCCATTTATCGTGTCAGGATTTGTAGTACCGAAAACCATATTATCTCTCCTAAATTTTTCACTAAATATGTAAGTTCAGCATCAATGAAAGAACTATTTATCAGTTCCATGTAGCTTACTTGTAATTTGCGTAATTTCATGTTAAAAAACATTAACTATTTAGTTAGAAACTTCTCAAGAAAAAATATCCAACTACTTACTATGGGCGCTTTGTAACTTCTTATATTTTCTTCCCTAGTACCCAGAGGAGACTTCTAGTCGTTCCGTTGCTAAAATTTTGGATAGTCTCTAGTCTATAGAAATGCTCCGATACCGTAAGCAAACAATATTTATTATTATTTCTGTACTCATCGTTGTACCGATGGGATTTTTGTTTAAGTATTATAACGGCCCTGCTCATCACTGGTTTAATGACTACGGAGCAGCTGTATTTTACGAAATATTTTGGTGTCTGTTCGCATTTTGGTTTTTCAGAAGTTGGGCGGCAGTAATCCAAATTCCTATATGGGTTTTTGTCATCACCTGTATACTAGAATTCTTGCAACTTTGGCATCCGCCACTATTAGAGCAAATGCGCGCCACCTTGATAGGTAAATTGTTACTTGGTACGACTTTTGTTTGGTGGGATTTTCCTCATTATGTATTGGGTTCTGTTTTGGGCTGGTTATGGCTGCGACAATTACACAAAATAAGTTATGCAAAAAAAAATCAAGGTTAAACCTAATTCAAAACAGCAAAAAATTAAAGAACAACCTGATGGTAGTCTGACTGTTTATTTAAAATCGCCCCCAGTTGATGGTAAGGCTAACGAAGAGTTAATTAAACTACTAGCAGATAAATTTGATGTACCCAAGTCTCATATCAGAATTAAGTCAGGTTTCTCCTCTCGGCAAAAGCTGATGGAAATCGATCCGAATACCTAACTGTTGCTTAATAATATCTTTTGTGAAGACTTTGCTGCTTTCTGAATGCGATCTACATTCCACCCAGGACATTCTCTACTAAAGACAAGAAACAAGAGATAGTAACTTGCTCTCATCTAATTTTTATGCCTTTGTAATACTGATATACCTTGGTTGAGTTTTGACTCTTTCTATCCAAGCTTGGATAGCAGGATATTGTGTTAAATCAAACCCACCTTCATCAGCTACATGAGTATAGGCGAACAAAGCAATATCAGCAATCGTATAACGTTCTCCGACAAAAAAATCTTGAGAAGTTAAGTGTTTATCCATCAAGTTAAGTGCTGCATAGCCTGGTTCGCGTTTTTGTTTGATAGCTTCACTATATTCTTCAGTTTTACCTAAAATAGAAATCCAAAATCTTGATGTAGCAATAAAAGGCTCATGGCTATATTGTTCAAAACATAACCATTGCAGCACCTGCGCTCGTAAAAAACGGTCATAAGGTAAAAACTCTGTACCTTCACTTAGATAAACCAATATAGCATTTGATTCTGCCAAATATTTCCCTGGCTCGATTTCCAGAACAGGTATCTTACCGTTAGGATTTTTACTTAAAAATTCTGGTGTTCGAGTCTCGCCTTTCAAGATGTTAAGCTCTATCCTCTCAAAAGGCATACCTAGTTGTGTCAATAAAAGACGTATCTTATAACCATGACCAGAAGGTAAAAAATCGTACAGATGCAGTAGTTCCATGTTAAAATACAGTTAGGAATATGTTGAGAAGTAAAGGTTCAAAATACAATATTTTACCAAAAGATTTTCCCAAAACCGGATATTTTTTTTGTATTTAGGTTCTGAACGTACTACAGGAAATTATTCAAGAAAATAAAAAAATGTTATTTATTTATAGTTTGAGATGTTTAATTTAGTTAATGGTCGAAAAGAAAACTATGTGTGGAAGATTTACTCTAAACTATTCGGCAGCAGGATTGTCTGAAGTTTTCCATGTCGAGTCAGTTCCTGATTTGGCAGCGGAATATAACATTGCGCCTACGCAAATGGTGGCGACAGTGTTACAAAATCCCGAAAACAAAAAGCGAGAATTTAAGCAGTTGCATTGGGGATTAATTCCGTCATGGGCGAAAGATGCAGGAATGGGGGCAAAGCTGATTAATGCTAGGGCAGAAACTGTTGCTGAAAAACCTGCTTTTCGTTCGGCTTTTAAGCACAGACGTTGTTTAGTGCTAGCTGATGGCTTTTATGAGTGGCAACGCCAACAAGGTAAAAAGCAGCCATTTTATTTTCGTCTCCAAGATGGGCAACCCTTCGGTTTTGCAGGTTTGTGGGAAAGATGGCGATCGCCTGATAATGAAGAAATAATCTCTTGTACAATTTTGACAACGGCAGCTAACGAATTACTCCAACCCATCCACGAGCGGATGCCAGTAATTCTGGAGCCACAAGATTACGATTTATGGCTAGATTCCCAAGTACAAACGGCCCAAACCCTACAGCAGCTATTGCGTCCTTATCCAGCGCCAGCAATGATTGCATATCCAGTTAGCACCTTGGTAAACAACTCTCGACATAATAGTTCAGAATGTATCGTACCCCTCAGTGAGAAGAACGCCCCCGCAAATCAGTTAAATTAACTATTGAGTGAACTATGGAATTGGGGAGACAAGCAGACAAGGGGATAAAAAAGCGTTTTCCCAATGCCCCATGCCCAATCCCCAATGCCCAATACCCAGAGAGAAATATGCCAAGAACACAAAAGAACGATAATTTTATTGACAAATCCTTTACTGTGATGGCGGATATCATTTTGAAGATCCTGCCAACTAACAAAAAAGCTAAAGAAGCGTTTGTTTATTATCGAGATGGGATGTCAGCCCAAGCGGAAGGGGAATATGCTGAGGCATTGGAATACTATGAAGAAGCTCTAACACTAGAGGAAGATACCAACGATCGCGGCTATATACTCTACAATATGGGGCTAATTTATGCCAGCAATGGCGACCACAACAAGGCTTTAGAACTATATCACAAGGCAATTGAGTTGAACCCACGTATGCCCCAAGCCTTGAACAACATCGCTGTAATTTATCACTACCAAGGCGAAAAAGAAAAAGAAGCTGGAGATAACGAGGCTGGCGAAGCACTTTTTGACCAAGCAGCAGACTATTGGATTCGTGCTATTCGCATGGCTCCCAATAACTACATCGAAGCTCAAAACTGGCTAAAAACCACCGGGCGATCGCAAATTGACGTATTCTTTTAGTCATTAGTCATTAGTTCTTTGTCATTTGCTAAGGACTAATGACCAATGACAAATGACAAATGACCAATGACAAATGACAATTTATGATTGACCAAGAACAAGTTCACAAAGTAGCCAATCTTGCTCGTTTAGAATTGACTCCAGAAGAAGAGGAACAATTCACTACTCAGTTGGGAAGTATTCTGGACTATATCGAACAATTGAATGAACTTGATGTCAGTAATGTACTGCCAACAACACGCGCAATTGATGTCAGCAACATTACACGAGAGGATGAATTGCAACCCTATCCTGACCGGGAAAGTATTCTCAACAGTGCGCCCGAACAGGAAGGCGAATTTTTCAAAGTACCAAAAATCCTCAATGCTGAATAGAATGGCACTAAGAAAAGCTGAAAGCTCGTCAGGGCAAGGTTGCAGGTTTAGGGTGTAGGGTGTAGGAAAATATGTTCTATGTCTAAATCTGTAATCACCGTTACCGTCAAATTGTTTGCTGCTTATCAAGAAGCCTTTAGGGTTTCGGAATTAGTGCTGGAATTTCCTAATAATATGCCAGTCAAAGCAGTATGCGATCGCCTCATAGCTGAACGCCCTGAACTCTCCCAATGGCGCGATATAACCCGTTTTGGGATTAATTTGATATTTGTCGAACCAGATACCTTACTACAAGATGGAGATGAGGTTGTGTTAATTCCACCAGTCAGCGGCGGTTAGGAGTAGAGACGCGATTAACCCTTGTCTGTACAAGAGTTAGGAGCGATCGATTAAAGATTCAAAACTTTTAACTCATAACTATTTAAAGAGAATTGGTCTGAGCAGTTAGCTTTATTAAGTTATTTAACTCTTGTTGCATTTGACTAACAACTAATTCATAACATTCATTGACATAATGGCGATCGCTAGCTGCTTCACGACCGTAGCGTTCAAATACAATTGGCGGACAAACCCGCGTATACATGGGCACTGGTAATGGGATATTGGGCAACGGGCCAATTGCTAATCCCCAAGGCAGTCCAAGATAAATTGGAAAAACTTCTGGGTCGATACCTAATAGCCAAGGCATTCCCCATTCGTGGAGTTGCCGCGCAACTTTGTAGCAGTCAGCGATAACAATAAGTGTATCGTGAGCGCCCCAAGAAATCACAGGCACAATCGGCACATTTTCCCGTAACGCTAACTTGATAAATCCTTGTCGCCCAGCTAAGTAGATTTTATTACGTAAATAATTCGGTCGGAAGATATCTTCGGCTCCACCGGGATAAACTAGCAGACTCGCTCCAGAGCGTAAGGCAGCGTAAGCCATTTTTGGATGAGCAATGATTGCTCCAGCCTTGGCGACTAATTGCGCTAGTGGTGGGCTAACCTGCCAAACTTTGGGATGCATCAAACCATAAACTGGTTTTTCTACACCAAATCTTCGGAACCAGTCGTACATCATCATCACCATATCTGGGGCTGCGAGTCCACCATTGTGCGAGCCAACAAACAAAACTTTTTGCTGGGGTGGAATATTCTCCCAGCCACTAGTTTGAACTTGGAAATAGTACCGATAGAAAAAGCCAACTAGGGGCATCAGAGATTCTATGAACTTTGGATCTCGCTCATCCAAAGACCAACCGAGTTTTTTGTTTAATAAATGTTGCTTTTTTGACATTGAGGCATTCTAACAGCATTAGCAAAGTTCAAACAATCCCTTGTTTAGATATAACTCAATACGGATAGGTTAAGACTAAAACTTTGTATTAAAGTCAACATAGACGCATAGAGGTTGATTTTACTTAACGTAAGTTCGATGAACCTCTCCCGGACAACCTCTCTCTCCCACGGGGAAAGGGAGGAGCAACGATAAATTAGGGTTTTGGAAAGATCAAAAAAGGCTTGTCGAACTCACGTTTACTTAATTGCGATCGCTTAATCATTAGATATTTGGTGAAATTAAATATTGCATTATCCATAACCCTTGTAGAGACGTACCAGTGCTACGTCTCTACATTCTTTTTCACTCATATTTTTATACCAAATCGCGGCGATTAATTTGGTGATGTCTATGGAGTAGTTGTTGGTTTTGAACGCTGCTGCTGGTAAAAACCGACAACTTTTTGAAGATATGTAGCAGTAAATCCACTGTTGCAGCCTGTATAGCTGCCAGTCATCCACCAACAACCGACGCCACGCACAGCAGCGATTTCATTATTACTGTTGGTGAGAAATTGCTTGTTAAACTCACGGCGCGTGATGCAAGATACAACTTGGCGTGCTTTGGCGGGACTATTTTCAAACTGCGTTGGTGTTAGTTCTTGTTTAAGACAATATTTCGACCAGCCTTTTAAGGTTTCTGGTTTAACTTGCCATTCACTGTAAAGTCCATCATTTGCGGTGCCGGTCTGCGGTGCAGCTAGTCGTAGCGCCTCTACCATTGCCGCGACTTGGGCATCAGAAACCTTTTGTTGTGCTTGAGCTAACAATGATGACAGCCCAAAGCTGACAATCACTCCGCTAAGTAGTAATGCTATTCGGTTTCTCCTCATGATTTTGGACTTATTTTTAGATACCAATATGTAGGATACTACGTTTTTACACTTAGCAATTATCAAAGATTAGAGTGAATTGGGGATTGGGGATTGGGGATTGGGGATTGGGCATTGGGGATTGGGTATTGAGCATTGGGTATTGAGCATTGGGAATTGGGTATGAAGAAGAGACTAAGGTAGACAAGGAAGAGGGGGAAGACTTGGGAGAGACTTGTTCAATAATTCCTCCTTGTCCCCCTGCTCCAACTCATAACTCATAACTCATAACTCATAACTCCCCTACTCCCCTACTCCCCTGCTTCATTCCCCAAATTGTTAAGCTGGCTTCCAAGTGCCGTGGAAGCTGTGGGGAATGACGCTAGGTAATCCTAGTTTGCAAACGGGTTCTGCATCCAGGCGATCGCTATCAAATACGCAAACTTCACTACTATGAGTATTAGCATCGTATACAACGGTTAACACCCAGCCTTGCTCGGAGTTTTGGACATCTTGGGCATAGATGGGTTCTGAAGGATAGCGGTTTTCTCCTAAGTCTGCTTCGGTGAGGGTTTCAGTTTTGTAGTCGAAGCGGGCGATCGCACTGAACAATTCTTTGTCTATATCCCCTCTTTGGGGCATTAATGATACATAAGTATAGCGCCAAGGTTGTCCAACTTGCGATCGCTGCACTACAGGAAATTCACACTTGCGATTGACAACTTCCTGTATTGCTGTCACTTTGCCCGTTTGGGGATTGAGGCGAACTTGCCACAATGTTCCTCTAGTAACTGTGTGCGTCTCACCACTTGCAAATTCTCTGAGATATTCATTAGTTTGGTGAAAATCTGCATATCGCACCATGTCTAGAACCACGGAACCGTCTTCATCTTCACAACCATTGCCAAAATGCCAATTAAACCAAGGATCGGTTTCGCCACGACTAACTAAGGATAAATTTTCGCGATCGAAGATTAACACCTGGGTTCCTAATTGAGGTTCCCACAACAGAGATTCACTAAAGGTAGTCACACCTAGCAAAAGTGACAGCATTTTCATCCGCATCGGTGGCATAAAAAACACCAGATACCTTTGAGTTAAAACAAAATCATGCATTATCGAGTAGCGATCTAACTTAAAAGCAGTTTTTTGGATAATTTTGCCAGTAGCATCGCTTTTGTAGAGATTCAGTTGTACGGAACTGCCGATACTGATTCCAAAGTTAAAAATCTCGCCTGTTTGGAAATCGCGCTTGTAATGAGCAGAATAAGGTAATCCGTTATCCAAAGCGCCTAAATCATCCAATCCCTTCGTTTCTAAAGTTTGCAAATCAAGGGCATAAGGATTGGTCGCTTCCCATAAAGCCAACAATTTATCAGGTAAAGCCAACACTGAGGTATTTGCTGCATTCTTGATTTGTTGCCCCCAGCGCTTCCAGATGGGGCCAGGCGGATGCATCCCATAGACACCATAAAGAAACCTATCTGCTTGAGTTTCAGCTTGATATTCTGCTGTTTGCACATAGCGATAGACTCCGCTAGCTCCTGCATCTGTGAAATGGATGCCGAGAATTGCCCCATCTCCATCAAACCAGTGTCCAACGCGATTACCACCGCGTTCTAGCCGTGCGGGGCCATTGCGGTAAAGAGTGCCACGCAAGCCATCTGGAATTTTACCAGAAATAATTGACAGTTGAGTAAGGGGAAATTCTTTTGCTGGTTCTGCGATCGCGCCAGCCCAAGATTTATTTATTGACTTTTTAGCGATAGTCTGCATATTAAAATCTTGCCTGAATTGATGTAGATGGATGTATTCTGACATTGTTACAATTTTTGGCGTTGCAGAGAAAGCGGGATGATTTAGCACCTGACAATATTTCTTCCCTGCATCCTCTGCCAAACAATACTAAATTACTAGTTGAAAACTAAAAAATCAGTCTTTTGATATAAGCTATATTTATTTTTCTATGCTCAGTGTAAATAAACTGTATAAACTTTTGTTTGTAAATCTGCCGTTTTACATAAAAACTCAAAGCATATCGACTAAACAGGCAAAATTTTATATAAAACATCTTCCTTTGGTATGAAACTATGTGTTTTATCAGGTGTTGGACATCTTAAAAATGCTAGGAAGAAAAGTAGGAAAAGTGGGTTTTAAAAGTAGGAAAAGCAGGAAAAATAGGAAAAGTAGGAAAAGTACGATGTTTTATAAAAACCGTTGACAAGCTTTTATAAAAGTTGATATTTATAAGTACATCCAAGGCACAAATGCCTACGCACTTTTTTTTGGAGAAAATTATGACTAACGTTAATGAATTGACACAACTCACAAATCAAGAAGCTATTTTGGAAGAAATTAATGAGGAAGAATTAGATGGAGTAGTGGGAGGATTTGTCTTCTTGGGGCCTGTACTTGGAGCATTGGGTACTGGCCTCGATAATACTCTGACAAACGCTCTTGTAATTCTTGGAAGTCTTGGAGGTTGACGAAGAGAATACTACAAATTCATCTTCGTTTTTGCTCAACTAATACATAGTATAACTCCAATTATACACTCCTCATTGTTTAGTAAAATAGCCAGAAGTCAGATTATTCTGACTTCTGAATTTTATCATGTCACTTCTGTGTTTACAAAAAACCTATTTGTGTCAGAAGTTTGAATTGAGATTGAAGATTTGAGATTTTAGCGGTTCAATGCCGTAATAAAGATGCGTGATGCTGCCAACATTAGCAGTAGTTTGGCAAACATCGAACAAATGTTTTTATAGCTTTTATTGATAATTCATGTTTGTCGGATGGCAAAGACTAGACGACAATCTTTTTTGATGAAAAATTGTAATATGAAGCTTGTATATTCTAGAAGCTTAGTAATAAAAATAGAAAAAATTAGAAAAGTGAAAATTAAAAAATAACAAAAGTAAGTTAGTTAGGAAAAGTAAGATATTTTTTATAATCTGTTGACAAATTATTAAATAAGCTGCTATTTGTAAATACATCTCAGACACAACATGTCTGCATACTTCTGGAGGAATTTATGACTACTATCAATCAAGTGAGTTTTCAATCCACCTGTAATCGAAAAGTTATTGTTGAGGAACTGATAGATGGCGAATTAAAAGGAATAGTGGGAGGTATTAGTATTGTTTTAGATTTTTCATCACAGATCAATGCGACTTCAACTGATGGAAATGATGCTGTTGTTCAAGACTCAAATCAGGATATTGTGAATACGAAAACTAAGCAAAGAACACGCACAAGAAGAAGATTCACACTGATAAATGGAGTTGGACAAACAACAGATTCAACAGTGACTTCAGCCATTTAGCATTCACAGTAACTCAAATTAAATTCACGGTTTATGTACCCAATTGAAGGTACGTATCCCCAACTTATTTATAAGTTGGGGATATTATTTTATGAATAATTTAAGATGTTATCTGTTACTTATACAGCAAGGATTTGTGATATATATAGTTACTTTGAAAAACCTTATTTTTAGATACACTTTTGACTTATCCTACCTTTTTTTAATTTCAATTAATACCGATATTTGATATTTCTTAAAAGACCAATCTTTAAAAAATTTCTACTAACTTCATCATTTCTTTATATAAAATATTTTGAAAAACCTGTATTGTTTAAACATAGTGAAATCGCAAAACAAACCAATAACAAATTGTCGTTAAGCACATTCATTAGTACGTTTTAACAACAAGTTTGGTAATAAAAATTGCTAGATACTTTTATTTTAAGCATCTAAATATTCTTATTAATTGGTTAATTAAAGTCAAGATTTCACTATTCCAAAATCATTTTGTACAAGGAAGGAATTTTTATGTCAGTTGTAACACTTGAACAAGAAACACTCGCAGTAATGACCGAATTAGCTGATGAAGAAATCAGTGGAATTGTCGGCGGTGGACGCGGTATAGATATCGATAACAGAACCAATGTTGGCGTTAATGCCAAAGGTAAGAACGTACAAGTATCCAATCAAGTTGGTAACGCATCAGCAATTGGTAGAGGAGATGCTAAGGTTTATCAAAATTCAAATCAAGTGATTGATAATAGCAGAGACCGTGTGTACTTCTAGTACTAATAGGTACTAGTTTATCTCCATAGTAGGCTCATGTTGAGTTACTATTTCACTGTTCCAAAACCATTTTGTACAAGGAAGGAATTTTTATGTCAGTTGTAACGCTTGAACAAGAAACACTCGCAGTAATGACCGAATTGGCTGATGAAGAAATCAGTGGAATTGTCGGCGGTGGACGCGGTATAGATATCGATAACAGAACCAATGTTGGCGTTAATGCCAAAGGTAAGAACGTACAAGTATCCAATCAAGTTGGTAACGCATCAGCAATTGGTGGAGGAGATGCTAAGGTTTATCAAAATTCAAATCAAGAGATTGATAACAGCAGAGACCGTGTGTACTTCTAGTACCTATTAGTACTAGGTTATCTCTATAGTAGGCTCATGTTGAGTTACTATTTCACTATTCCAAAACCATTTTGTACAAGGAAGGAATTTTGATGTCAGTTGTAACATTTGAACAAGAAACACTCGCAGTCATGACCGAGTTAACTGATGAAGAAATCAGTGGAATTGTCGGAGGACGCGGAGGTGTAGATATCGATACCAAGGCTAAAATTAACGTTAAAGCCAAAGGTGAAAACGTACAAGTATCCAATCAAATTGGTGTTGCAATAGCAATTGGTGGAGGAGATGCTAAGGTTATTCAAAAATCAAATCAAGGGATTGATAATAGCAGAGACCGCGTGCGCTTCTAGTATTAATAAATACTAGGTTATATCCATAGTACGCTTATGTTGAGTTATCACCTCAACAAAAGTCACCTTAACGGTTTGTATTGCCAAAAATTTCTATATGTATGATTTGTATCATCACTACAAATCAAAACAACACTAAGCTAGCAAGTATGTAAGTTATGCATTATTTCGTTAGGACAGTTATTAAACAGTAATCCTTTGCCAATTGCTACGAACAACTGACAAAGGACTACAAACGACCCTTACGAATAAGCTACAGACATCTTATAACATAGTGGTCTGGCTATTATTGGCATCACAACCCTTTACAACGTTACACAAACATTGGCGGGTGTAAGCCGGATAACAACGAAAGGTCAAAAGGTAAGCGACCAATCATTATTATCCTTTACTTCTTACCCACCCGTCAATGTTTTCATATAAAGATTTCAAAATCGTTACTTTAACAAAAGTTACTCTTCGTCTACGCAAAATCGCAAAATTTAAAAATAAAAAATTTGATTTTCTCAGCTTTCGACCTTTCATCAGATGGTAGGTTGATTTTTGCATCTGAATATTAGTATGCCAAAGCAAACAAAACATATCCGCCTTCCGCTAAAGATAGAAGGTAATTTTTTATTCAATTGTCAGCCTAATACCCAATTCCTTCTGAATGCAATGCAAATTGGGATGATTTATAGTGGTTAATCAAAAAAGCGACTTATTCCGCAAAGAAGCTTTAGAGCGTGCTTCTTCGCCGGAAGAACTAGATCAAATTATGCAGGTAGTCAGCCCAAAAAAGTGGCTACCTCTAGTTGCTGTTGGTTCGTTGGTGGCAGCGGGGCTGACTTGGAGTTTTTTAGGTCGAATCCCAATTACGGTGACGGGTACTGGAATAATAGTCTATCCCAGTACAATTACTTCATTCCAGTCACCGATCGCAGGTAAATTGCGAACAATCAATGTCCGGGTTGGCGACTATGTAAATAGAGGAGATGTGCTGGCGACGCTAGACCAAAGCGAACTGATGAAACAGCTACAATTAGTACGCTCTAAATTAGGGCAACTACAAACAGAAGATAGCGCTGCTAACTTAGTGCAAGGACAGCGGCAAAAGGCAGACAAAGAAGCGATTAAACAGCAACGCCAATCTTTGCAGCAAAACCTCCAGGCGGTACAGAAACTCACCCCGATTTTAAAAGAGAAAGGGCTAAATTCGATTCAACGCGATCGCGCCAATCAAACCCAAAGCTTACAAGCACTGCGGGATCTCTTACCTACCTTCAAACAGAGATTGACTAACCGCCAGCAGCTATTGAAGGAGGGAGCAATTTCTGGCGATACAGTCTTACAGTCGCAGCAAGACTACTTAAATGCTGTGACACAAATTAATGAAGCCGAATCGCAACTCAAGCAACTGGATGTCAAGGAAGCAGATGCTCAACGACAATACCTGGAGAATTTGAACTCAATTAAAGATTTGGAAGCGCAATTAAAACAACTAGATAGCAAAGAAGCGACTGCGGCGCAACAAGACTTAGAAACTGTAACCAACCGCAAAAAAGAAATCCAGGAAGTCCAGCGAAATATTGTTCAATTAGCACTGCAACTATCAAGCAACAGCTTAGTCAAGAGCAGTTACTCTGGACGAATTTTAGAAATCTCCGCAAGTCCCGGACAGGTTGTTTTACAGGGTACACCCATAGGAGCGATCGCTGCACAAAAGCGATCGGCTCAACCTGTGAGTGTGGCATTTTTTCCCGTTGGTAATGGTAAGCAAATTCAACCAGGGATGAAGTTACAAGTCACACCTAGCACAGTGCAACGCGAACGCTTTGGTGGCATCATCGGTGCTGTCACAGAAGTCTCAGCCTTTCCCGTGACTAAAGAAGGTGCATTAAGCGTAGTCGGCAATTCCGAATTCGTGGAAGCTTTGATGTCACAAGGGCCACAGATGCTAATTACTGCACGACTGCAACCAGACAATTCGACCTTCAGCGCCTACAAATGGTCTTCTTCCCAAGGGCCACAGATGAAAGTCACTTCTGGAACTACCACTTCAGTACAAGTCACTGTGGAAGAACGCGCCCCGATTACCTTTGTCCTGCCGATTCTGAGATCCTGGAGTGGCATTTCGTGATATTGGCGATAAGAGGAATGAGGAAGAAATTATTAAAAATTTTACCGATCGAATCAACCTTGAGGCTGTACTAGAGTGCGGAAATTACTTAAATAAGAATGCCTTTTGGCGTACAGAGAAAACAATGTATCTAATTATTTGCGGAAAACACTAAAATGAATACGCGATCTACTGAAATGAGAAAGCATTCAGGCATTTTGCTTGCTGAATCTACCCAAATGAGTACGCGATTTACTGAAATGAGAAAGCAATATGCCTTTTTGCTTGCTGAATCTACCCAAATGAGTACGCGATTTACTGAAATGAGAAAGCAATATGCCTTTTTGCTTGCTAAATCTACCCAAATGAGAAAGCATTTAAGCAAAATGAGAAAGCAATATACCTTTTTACTTATTAGACCTCTTGCATAAGTCGAATCGACCCCCCTTAATCCCCCCTTATAAAGGGGGGAAACTTGAAGTCTTGCTCCCTCCCCAATACATACGGGGAGGGTTGGGGAGGGGTGATTCAAGGATTTTTGCAAGAGGTCTATTAATTTGGCTTCATCAATACAATCAAGACTTCCGAAGGGAAAAGTAATGTAATACAGCAATTTTAGTCATGTTGAAAAATAGCTAAAAATTTATGTTTAAACGCTTAAATTAAGCCAAAATCCAAGTTTTAAAAAATATTTTTATGTTCTGGCAAAATCTGCAAAATATATTAGGGCGCTTGCCAAAAAACAAGCGGTGTCATACTCCTACTCTGCTGCAAATGGAGGTAGTAGAATGCGGCGCTGCTGCTTTGGGAATTATTCTCGGTTATTACAATCGCATTGTCCCACTAACAGAACTGAGGCAAGCGTGCGGTGTCTCGCGGGATGGAGTTAGTGCCTTAAATATCTTGAAGGCTGCCAGAAATTATCGACTCAACGCTAAAAGCTTTAAAACCAACTTAGCTGGCTTGTCGCAGTTAAAATTTCCCTACATTGTATTTTGGAACTTTAACCATTTTTTAGTAGTAGAAGGAATCACCAAACAGCGAGTTTATCTCAATGACCCTGCTACTGGACGGCGCATCGTCTCCTTGGAAGAATTCAGTGGCGCTTACACGGGTGTGGTGCTAGTTCTAGAACCTGGTTTAGAGTTTCAACGCAAAGGACGCAAGCCTAGTACAATCTTAGCTTTGTGGTCGCGGTTGCGAGGCTCCATCGGCGCATTACTTTACTGCGTGCTGGCAGGATTTTTGTTAGTAATTCCGGGACTGGCGCTACCTGCATTTTCCCAGGTATTTGTAGACAATGTATTGATTGAGCATCGGTATGAGTGGTTGCGTCCGCTAATTTTAGGCATGATCTTTACAGCCGGACTCAGTGGATTTTTGACGCTGCTACAGTTGCAGTTTTTGCGTCAAATGAAAATTAAGTTGTCCGTGGGTATGGAGAGTCGGTATCTCTGGCACATTTTACGCCTACCCATGAGTTTTTACGATCAACGGTATGCTGGGGAAATCAGTAGCCGTATGGAACTCAACGACAGCATTGCTAATATGCTTTCGGGTGAATTAGCGACTACAGCGATCGCAACAGTATCTGTATTTATATATGTAGTAGTGATGCTGCAATATGATGTTGTACTAACTTTAATTGCGATCGCCTTTGTCGCGATCAACCTTGCCGCCTTACAGTGGGTGAGACGGCGGCGCACAGATGCCAATATCAAACTCATCCAAGAACAGGGAAAAGTTCGCGGCGTAGAAATTTCTGGTCTTCAGAGTATGGAGACGCTAAAAGCATCTGGGTTAGAGTCAGATTTCTTCTCCCGGTGGGCGGGTCACTATGCCAAAGCCATCAACACCCAGCAGGAATTAGAGGAAACAAACCAGACAATAGGTGTTTTACCATCTTTTCTGTCAGCGATCGCTTCTATGCTGCTTTTAGCTGTAGGCGGTTTGCGAGTCATGGATGGAGCCTTGAGCATCGGTATGTTAATAGCTTTTCTCGGCATGATGCAAAGATTTTTCGCCCCAGTAAGTAATCTCATCAGCCTGGGAAGCGAACTCCAAGAGATGGAAGGTAATCTGACTCGCCTTGATGATGTCTTGCGTAACCCCATTGACCGGCAGTTGGAACAGGGGAGCAGCACTTCGGCTACGCTCAGTGACCGGGGGGCAGGGGAGCAGGGGAGCAGGGGAGCAGGGGAGAAAGAGGACAATTGCAATCTTTCCCCTCTGCCCCTCTGCCCCTCTGCCCCCTTGCCTAAATTACAGGGATATGTTGAATTACACAATGTCACATTTGGCTATAGCCAAATTGCCCCGCCGTTGATTGAAAATTTTAATCTTTTGCTCCAGCCAGGGCAGCGAGTTGCCTTGGTGGGTGGGAGTGGTTCTGGTAAGTCTACTGTTGCCAAACTTTTATGTGGGCTGTACGAACCGTGGCAGGGAGAAATTCGATTCGACGGCAAACCCAGAGAGCAAATTTCTCGCCAGATACTAGCCAATTCTATTTCTGTCGTCGAGCAAGAGATTTTGTTATTTGCTGGCAGCGTCAGAGACAACTTGACGCTTTGGGATACTACCATACCTGAGAGTCATCTCGTCCGAGCTTGTCAAGACGCAGCGCTTCACGATGTCATCCTTTCACTGCCAGGAGGCTATCATGCTGACCTTTTGGAAGGTGCTACTAATTTGAGTGGTGGTCAGCGACAACGGCTTGAAATTGCCCGTGCTTTGGTGAATAATCCCAGTATCCTGATTATGGATGAAGCCACCAGCGCCCTGGATGCCGAAACAGAAAAGAACGTCAGTCGTAATCTGCGGTTGCGCGGTTGCACTTGTATCATCGTGGCGCATCGACTCTCGACTATCCGAGATTGTGATGAAATTATTGTCCTCGATCGCGGCAAGATAGTCCAACGGGGAAGCCATGCACAATTGCAGCAAGTTGAAGGGCCGTATTTACAATTGATTCGCAGTGAAGAAACAGAAGAGGCGGGGGAGCAGGGGAGCAGGGGAGCAGGGGAGCAGGGGAGGCAGGGGAGCAGGGGAGCAGGGGAGCAGGGGAGCAGAGGAGTAGGGGAAGAAATTACTTCCTTGTCTTCCTCATCCCTCTTATCGTTTGCAAATCTCAAAGGACAACACTATCGTTTTCAATGCAATGAATCGCTACTGCTAGATGACCCGGAGACAATTTGGCTAGTAAAATCTGGTTACTTGGCGCTATTTGCGATCGCAGTTAATGATGGCATTCCCGAAGGCACTCGTCGCTATTTATTTAGTAGCACAGCCGGACAGGCGATGTTTGCGATCGCACCAAGTTTAAAGGGTAAGCAGCAAGAGGTTTTAGCAGTGTCACTTGAGGAGACAGAAATTCTCAAAGTATCGAAAGCAGACTTTAACCAGTTGTTTGCTGACGCTAATAGAGAAGTAGTAACTCTGATAGAACGCTGGATTTATCAATTAGGTTCGGTACTTGCTGGGATCGCTACGCCAACGATACCAACATCGCTGCCAAAAATCCGCCAGTTCTCTTTAGTCGAAGACCAAATCTTCCAGCCGCATCAAATATCGTGGGTGCAAATTCTTCAAGGGCGGGCTAGATGGATGGGGTTTGCAGAATTGCCGTTAACTTCTGCCTCTGGAATGTTGCCTTTGGCTGAAAATATCTGGTTACAAGCAGATAACACTGTGGAGTTGAAAAGTGTTAACACCGCAGACATAGAAGATATCGATTCCTTGTTAGGTGGTTTGTCCCAACTACAAACCTACTCCCTTCACTGCATTAATCTGCTGCAACGCCAGGAGATGGATGCAGAATTACTGAGATTTCAAGCCAGGGAACGTCTTGAGAGCCAAGTGATGCAAGAGACGTTAGCAGAATTAGCATCTGTATTGCCACAGCCAAAGTCAGACAGACTAAATAATATAGGATTCAGTAGTAATCTTGATGCAACTGACCCAAATCAAGCCTTACTAATTGCTGCTGGTGCTGTAGGACGAGCATTAGGAATTAAGATTCGTCCGCCAGCTGCCTCAGAAGATTCTAATCGAGTCCAAGATCCTGTAGAAGCGATCGCTCGTGCTTCGCGTATCCGCTTGCGACGAATTCAGTTGCGGGAGAACTGGTGGCAAAAGGATTGCGGGCCGATGTTAGCATTTACACTTGCCGATAAACTGCCAGTGGCACTATTACCAGTGTCTGATACACATTACAAACTCTACGTTCCTGGAGAACAAACGCCTATCTCTGTTGATGCCAACATAGCAGCAGCCCTAGCTAAGACTGCCTACGCATTCTATCGACCTTTACCTGATAAAAAACTGAAAACTTTTGATTTACTTCAGTTTGCCCTCCAAGGACATTACAAAGAACTAATTATAGTTTTAGTAATGGGAATTACCATCAGTCTGTTAGGAATGCTGACACCTCAAGCTACGGCTATCCTAATCGACAAAGCAATCCCAGATGCCGATCGAGGCTTGTTGAGCCAAATTGCTGTTGCTTTGGTGGCTGCTGCCTTTGGCGGAACGCTGTTTCAACTAGCCCTTGGGTTTGCCACCATTAGGCTGGAAACTTTTGCCGATTCCTCCACCCAAGCCGCAGTCTGGGATCGATTGTTAAACTTGAAGGTTTCCTTTTTTCGCTCTTACTCAGTTGGTGACTTGGATTCTAGAGTCACGGCTATTACTCAAATTCGCCAGCGACTGGGTAACACAGTCTTAAAAACAATCTTCTCCAGTTTGTTTTCCTTATTGAATCTGGGATTGTTATTTTACTACAATGTTTCCTTAGCTCTCATAGCTTGTGCAGTGGCACTGGTAAATATTGCCGTCACTATCATCTCTGGTAGTCTTATTGTCCGTAAAGTTCGCCCATTACTAGAGCTACAAGGACAAATCTTTGGCGTAATGGTGCAGTTAATTAATGGAGTTGCCAAACTCCGAATCGCCAAAGCTGAAACCCGCGCCTTTGCTTACTGGGGTAAACAGTATACGCATCAACTAAAATTAATGCTGAGTACCCAAGGCATTGAAGATAGCCTCGCGGTAATCAATCAAGTATTACCTGTGTTAACCACTGCTGCCCTCTTCTGGTTTGCTACTAGCTTAATTGGGCAATCCCAAACTCCTGGAGGAGGTGGTTTATCCACTGGCACTTTCTTAGCATTCAATGTTGCTTTTGGCACGTTTATTAACGGAGCCACTAGCTTAAGCAGCACAGTTGTGGAAGTTTTGCAAGTTTTACCCTTGTGGCAACGGGCGCAACCAATTTTGCAAGCTGAACCGGAAATTAGTTCTGCTCAAGCAGATCCGGGTAGGTTATCGGGCAAATTAGTTGTAGATCGGGTAACTTTCCGCTATCGCGATGATGGCCCCTTGACGCTGGATAATGTCAATATTCGTGCTGAACCAGGAGAATTTATTGCCATTGTTGGGCCTTCTGGCAGCGGCAAATCAACTTTATTGAGATTACTTTTGGGGTTTGAATTTGCCAAATCTGGCACGATTTACTACGACGGGCAAGACTTAACTTCATTGGATGTCCATGCTGTACGCCGTCAATTGGGTGTGGTACTGCAAAATAGTCGGTTGATGTCAGCCTCTATTTTCGAGAATATTGCCAGTGGTGCCTTGGTGACGATGGACGAAGCTTGGGCAGCAGCCCAGATGGCAGGTTTTGCAGATGATCTTGCAGCAATGCCGATGCAGATGCATACAATCGTCAGTGAGGGAGGTAGTAATCTTTCTGGTGGACAACGACAACGGTTGTTGATTGCTAGGGCGTTGGTGTTGAAACCCCGGATTTTGCTATTCGATGAAGCGACTAGCGCTTTAGATAACAGAACCCAGGCAATTGTCAGTGAAAGTTTACAACAATTAAAGGTAACTAGGGTTGCGATCGCTCATCGCCTCAGTACTATTCAAAACGCTGACCGAATTTACGTACTTGCAAATGGCAAAGTAGTGCAGCAAGGTAGTTTTGTTGAACTAGGAAATCAATCAGGGCTATTTGCACAACTGATGATGCAACAGTTGCTTTAATATCATGTCCGCTTGATTGCTTATTAAACCCGAAGAACCCCACCCCGCCAAAGCTGTGCTTTGTCTCCCCTCCCCGCAGGCGGGGAGGGGCTGGGGGTGGGGTTCTTTTATGATGAGTAATTTGGCGGACTTGATATAACTGTGTATTGGGAAGATAGTAAATAACTGAATTAACTTCGCTCCTATTTAAGCTTGCTCTCGTAATTTTTTTGAGTAATTTATTCTTTGCAAATCTCCTACTCTGGTAAAAAATGCTGAAACTATTAAGATTAGAAGCATCTGCCTACTGAATATTCACTAATTTTTCCCAGCCATGCCTCTGTCACGCCTAGTAACGCTGATTGTCGGTCTGATCGTCATTTTGGGGCTAGCCCTATGGCTTATTGATTCCCTGTCACGCCTCTATTGGCAATTATCCTATTCGCCGTTGCTAGGCAATTTACTGCTGTTGCTGCTGATTCTCCTGATTGGAGCCTTGGTTGCCGCTTTTGTTTATTATGTATTGGTGATTAGATCGGGAGAAAAGCGATCGCGTCGCAATCCGAAGCGAGCGACTGCGGCCCAAATTCCTGCTGCTAAATCTGATGCTGCTTCTACAACTCTCCAGGCTGTACGGCAACAGGTAGCGCAAATTCAAGATGAAGTCACACGCCAAGCTTTATTAAGTCGATCGCGAGAGATTGAAGCCAATCTCGCACGGGGTGAAATTCAAGTAGTGGTATTTGGTACGGGGAGTGCTGGTAAAACTTCCCTGGTAAATGCGATTATGGGACGCATGGTCGGTCAAGTAGATGCACCGATGGGTACAACTCAGGTTGGAGAAACCTATTGTCTGCGGTTGAAGGGATTAGAACGCAAGATTTTAATTACAGATACGCCAGGGATTTTAGAAGCAGGAGTGGCGGGAACGGAACGCGAACAAATGGCGCGAGAACTGGCGACAGAAGCAGATTTACTGTTGTTTGTGGTAGATAATGACTTACGACGTTCAGAATATGAGCCGTTGCGAGGGTTGGCAGAAATTGGGAAGCGATCGCTCCTAGTTCTCAACAAAACTGATTTATATACAGATGAAGATAAAGAATCCATCCTTGCGAGATTGCGTCAACGGGTACGGGGATTTATTGCTACTAATGATGTGGTAGCGATCGCTGCTAATCCCCAACCTGCACAACTCGAAACTGGCGAAACCTTCCAGCCGGAACCGGATATTGTTCCTTTGCTGCGGCGCACGGCTGCTGTTTTACGAGCTGAGGGTGAAGATTTAGTAGCAGATAATATTCTTTTGCAATCTCTGCGATTGGGAGACGAAGCGCGAAAACTCATTGATGGGCAGCGTCGCCGTCAAGCTGACAAAATCGTAGAACGGTTTCAATGGATTGGTGCTGGTGTGGTATCAGTCACGCCAATACCAGTTGTAGATTTATTAGCCACAGCCGCAGTCAACGCTCAAATGGTTGTGGAAATTGGTAGAGTGTATGGCTGTGAATTGAATATGGAACGGGGACGAGAATTAGCTCTTTCTTTAGCGAAAACCATCGCTAGTTTAGGCATTGTCAAAGGAGCAATTCAATTATTATCTACAGCCTTGCAACTCAATGTTGCCACCTTTATTATTGGTAGAGCAATTCAAGGCGTGACAGCAGCTTATTTAACGCGAATTGCCGGTAAAAGTTTCATTGAATATTTTCGTCATGACCAAGATTGGGGTGATGGTGGAATGACAGAAGTTGTACAGCGACAGTTTCAAATTAATCGCCGAGATGAATTTATTAAAGCTTTTATTCAGGAAGCGATCGCACGGGTAGTGAAGCCATTACAAGATAAATCTGAGGTGGTTGAACATGATGAAGAAGTCAATAGTTAAATATTATTAGTTTTATGACCATAAGCGATATCATCTGTGTGTAGTGTTATACGCTTACTAGAAATCAGGAGTGCAATGAAGCTTCAGCAACTAGTAATTGTCAGTGCAGTATTTGTTTTGGCGGCTGTGCCAAAAATTACGTTTGCAGATGAAGTGTGGAATAGCGGCTATGGCAGGGTGGTCTATCAAAGCGATCGCGGTAAAACTGCTATATGGACTTATCCAGGAGGAACTATCTTCATTGAAGGGCTAGCTGGAGTAACGAGCAATCGTGGAATTTATCATGGCTATTGGGTTGGTAACTCCAATGTCAAATGTGATACGTCACGAGAAGATGGGTCAGGCAAGTTGAGCAACACCTGGGGACGATTTTCAATCCGCTTTCTGGTTCCTAATTTTCCCATGCCCTGGGAAGCAAGATGGAGCTATTGCGAGGGCGAACCTACTTTCTCTTGGAACGGAACCCCGCCAAAGCAAGCTTCAGTTCAACGTTAAAGTTTATTGACTTTTGTGGCTAAAATTCCCCAAACCTGACTGCAACCATTTGAGTTGATGACTGATATCATGTTCGCCTAATTAGTTATAATTCTTGCATCTGTGCAAAAACCAAAAAACCCTATTTCCCCCTGCCCCCTGCTCCCCTGCGTTCTTAATGATAAGTCTTTCACCGGACATGATATCATACGTCATCGTGCAGGTTTCGACGCTTGCTTGGCGTATTCTTCTATCAGGAGAGCATAGTCTTCGTAATTGGGCAGGGTCTCGAAACTATGAACCGCAGAGGTCATCGCCCATAGCAGCTTTTCCCTCGTCCAAGTTTCAATGAAAGGCGTGAACCATGACGCATCGTCCAGCATCGTCGCACGAAGGTTGACGAACTCATCTATTCCTTCCGGGTGAGTAAACATCCAACTCATGCAGTGCGGGCAGAAGTAATGGCGGGTCGCGCCGTGCAAACCGCCAATGGTCGGCTGACCTTTCAGTATTGAGAACCCAACGCTTGGAATCGCAACGCTTAAAGAAAAAGCGCTAGCGGTCATTCGCTGACAACCCGTGCAGTGGCAAGCCATCGTCAGCAGAGGCGGGGCACTTACCTGAAACCGTATCTGTCCGCAACGGCATCCACCTTCCCAGGGTAAATTCCAGTCGTTCACGATCTGCCGCCTCCGTTCGCTATTCATGTTCCATTCATAATTAACAATAATATTTCATGGATTATCTGCAAATACAAAAAAGGGAAGAGAAAGCAATATGCAATTGAATAGTGTTATCGCAAATCGTGTCCAACATTGGGGAGTATTTTGCAGCAAATCGACGCGCGATTTTTTGGTGCTTGTTAGGCAACCCCATAGGCAGAAAACAACTAATTCTTTAGATAGAAGCCTCTGGTAAATATCAGTTTTAGCATGAAATAATTATTCTAATTAATTTTCGGAAAACAATAGTGGGTAGCGCATTAGAGCTTAATTACTGGGCTTTTGAATCATGGCTAGGCTGTATTTTAATTATTTGTGCAAGCAGGGCAATCTGTTTGTCATAAAACTTAGGAGATGATGAAAATGACAATTAATCATGGGATCTTATCGCAACTAGGTGATGGTGATAGTTATTCAGTAGCAGGCGATGTAACCACCTTTAAAGCTACGAGCGAACAAACTGATGGCAAGTATGCACTGTTTGAAGTAGTACTTGCACCCCAACTAGGCCCGCCGCCACATATTCATAGTCGAGAAGATGAAGCATTCTACATTCTTGAAGGTTCGATTGAGTTTTATCTTGATGAACAAACAGTTGTAGCAACTCCCGGAACCTTTTTACATTCTCCTAAAGGTCAACTCCATAGTTTTAAAAATATTGGTTCTGCTCCAGCTAAAATGCTGATTTTGGCTACTCCAGGTGGAATAGAAAAGTTTTTTGCACAAGTCGGAACTAAAGTAGAGAATTCATCAGTTCCACCGTTACCTATAACTCAAGAATTGATTGACAAAATATTAGCAACTGCTCCAAAATATGGAATTACAATTGTTCTTCCTGAAACTGATAATTCTCCATAAAAATCAAACTTTAAACCCGAAAAAATTTCGGGTTTAAGGATTATTTAGTTAATCTGATACTCGGTATAATTTATATCAAGGTGAGGCATCAACCCCCCTTGTTTCATTACACTACCACAAACTTCGGACTATCCAACGCTGGCTCATACTTGAATGGCACGCTTGAATAACTTTAAGCTATGGTGAATAAGGCTATAGCTTTTAATGACCATCAAGCAGTAATGGTATGGGTCAGAGTTGGCTTATAGATCGCTCATATAAGTACTGAGTTCACTCAGTATCTAAGCAGGCTGACCCGATATCACCAAAAAGCGATCGCGATATACTGAATATAAATTGTTGAAAGGAAATAGACCTAATGACCTATCCTGATAATCAGAGTCTGCCAGACAATCAACCGTATAAAATTTACGAATTTAAAAAAAATAATCAAGAAAAAATACCTGGTTATTTAGTAGTTAGTACTGCGAAACTGAACGTTGAGACAGAAGAAGACAATTCTCATAGATATTTCTCATCAGTTGCGAATAAAAAGTTTTTTAATATCAATGATGGAAAAGCTGAACCTTCAGCCCAAGAAATGATTGAGAAAATTTCTAAAAGTTTGCAATCAAGCCCCGACCCAGAAATAATTATAAATATTCATGGATATAGTTCTACACCATCGGATACAGAGACGGGGTGTAAAAAGATTTATGAATATGTTAATACGCATATTGAACAACCAAATAAGTATATTTTTATCGGATATAGATGGCCATCAGAAAATCCTATAAAAACGGATGAATCTGGTTCCTTTAGACAAAAGCTAATCAACGCACTTTCTTCTCTACCAACTTTACTAGCTATTAATTTAGCTTTAGGACTAACAATTAGTATATGCTCTGCCATAGCTTTATTATTCCTAAATATTTTGAGTAATAGTGCTGTCCACTTTTTCACAGCAATGTTAATTTTATCTGGTATTGTATCTTCAATTATCTTTACATTAATTATTCTCAGGATATCTACTTATTTTCGTGATATTTACAGAGCAAGTAATTATGGAACTACAGATTTAGTTGAATTGATCAGACAGTTAGATTACACAGCAAAACTTTCCCCAAATAAGCGTATTAAATTATCTTTTATTAGTCATAGTATGGGGTGTTTTGTAGTAACAGATGTGATTCGGATTCTCTCTGATGTTTTTGATGTTAAATCTATTAATAAAAAACCGAATTCGGATATTGGCAATGTATTTCGATTAGGCAGACTTGTGCTAGTTGCACCTGATATTCCTGTAGAAAGTATCTTGCCAGGACGTGCTAATTTTCTTCGTTCTTCTTTACGTCGTTGTGAAGAAGCTTATATATTTTGTAATGAAGGCGACCTAGCATTACGATTTACCTCTACTGCCGCAAATTATTTTAGTTTCCCAGCGCGAACTCGTATTAGTGGGTACAGGCTTGGTAATATAACAGTTAAACATTTCAACAATAAAAATGATTCAGTGGGTCATACACCCAGATATGGAGTTGTTAATTTACACAAACAAGACTATGGCAAAGGTTACAGACTTGATAATCCTTATAAATATTTAGAAATTCGTTCTTCTAGTAGCGAACATAGAAAACTTGAAGAGATAACTGAAATGTCAGAAAACTTGGTACAACCCGCAGATTTATTTACATATTTTGACTGTACAGATTATAAAGATGACCGGATGAAGCAGATCGGAATAGTTAGTTCTGCCATCCAAAAGCCAGCGATAAATTTTGGGAATTATATTTTCCTCACCTTGGCATTTATTCGGAAGTCTTTTAAGAATACAGATCCTCAAGGTGTTGATACCCACACGGGCTATTTTGAAGGTGCTTTTACTCAAAAAGCTATTTATGAATTAGCTTTTTTAGGATTTCAAGGATTTTTGCAATCTTTGTCAATTGAAGGAGGCGAGTCCGAGCAAATTAGCGTTTTTTCTCAAAAATGCCACGAAAAGCAAATTCAAGTGATTCTTGCGCCGCAAATATATCAACAAAAGACTCAAGATTAGACAAGAAATTGCTAAGTCAAGGGGAAAAAGTAAGTAGGTCGGTGTAAATAATTATTGGGATAAGGCAGGGGGCAGGGGGAGAAAGAGTTTGAGGCTTATTTACTTTCCTTCACACAGTTTGGTTTTATTGCACCGACTTACTTAAAAGTTAAGAAAAATTGTAGGTTGGGTGAAGCAAAGCGCAACCCAACAAAGGCATTTTGTTTGCGAAGTATTTTTTTCCTAAAAAAATGTTTTTTATACGCAAAAATACTTAAAAAAAATTAACTTATATTTTAGTGTCAAAATTCTGGTTATTTATTTCTAAAGTATTCCGGAAACAGGAGGGAATGTCAGAAAAACTAGATAAAAGGACTTACTGAGTAACCAGGTCATGACCCACCACATAATCGGTAAATTACTACAAGGGCGTTACCAAGTTGTCCAAAGCCTCGGTGCAGGGGTGTTTGGACAAACATACATTGCTGTAGATGTAGATTATCCAGAGAATCCCAAATGCGTTATTAAGCAGATTAAAGTTAGCAGTTCCGAATCTGGCTATTTGGAGATGTTGAGGTTACTGTTTCTGACTGAAACCCAAACCCTCAAGCTTCTAGGAAGCCATGACCAAATTCCTGAATTTATCGCCTGTTTTGAAGAAAACGAGCGATTTTATATAGTGCAAGAGTGTATTGAAGGACATGCGCTGACTGCGGAATTGCCCATCGATAGCCAATGGGGCTGTCTGTGGAGTGAGAGCGAAGTTGTAAAATTTTTAATAGATGTCTTAGGTATTCTAGAATTTGTTCACTCTCAAGGCGTTATCCATTGCGATATCAAGCCGGAAAACTTGATTAGACGTACTGTTGATAACAAGTTAGTTATGATTGACTTTGGCTCAATCCAGTCGATCGATTTTGGCATAGGTGCAGAATTGCCCATTTATAGAATTCCCGTCACTTCATTGGGATACATACCGCCAGAACAATTTATTGGTCAGACACAGCCCAACAGTGATATTTATGCTTTGGGTATGATTGCTATCCAGGCTTTAACAGGGCTAGAACCACTACAATTAAAAACCGATCCTTCTACTAATGAAATTTTTTGGCGTTCTCAAAACACGCCAGTTAACGATTATTTAGCTGCTGTTCTCAGCCAAATGATCCGCTACAATTACCAAGACCGCTTTCAGTCTGCGGGTGAAGTGTTGCGGGTACTCAAACAAATAATCTGGGAACCTCAGCCATCAGAAACATTAGAGGAAGATTCTCAATTTTCCTTAGAAGTAGCAAAAAATCCTGCGTCTGGGAAATTATCCCCATTATTCACAGGAATGAAAGTAGGGCTGGCAGCTAATTCTTTAGTGATGGGATTTGGTGTATATTCTTTAGTTAATACTGCACCTGCATATTCAGAAACAGATACTTTATATAAAGCCACAAAAGAATATCAAGCAGGGGATTTGGAAGAAGCGATCGCACTCGCTAAATCAATCCCTTCTCACAGCAATGTTTATCCAGAAGCGCAAGCTACAATTGAAGAATGGCAAGAGCAATGGCAAGTAGCTGCACAGCAATACGAAATAGCACAACTAGCTTTTCAAGAGAGCAGATGGTCAGATGTTCTTCGTGCTGCTGCGAAAGTTCCTAAAATTTTTTATTGGCAATCTAAAACAGATAAAATAGTTCAGAAAGCATCTGTCAACATTGAAATACAGACGCAAGATTTATTAGCAAAAGCTTACGAAAAAGCTGCTGACAAAGATTTTTCTGCCGCCTTACAATATCTGCGTCAAATTCCTCAAGAAAGTCGTGCAGGTGCTTTAGTTCAAGACAAGTTAGCTGAATATAATCGAAAACGGCAGATCAGAGCAGCCTACTTTTTACAGAAAGCCTATAAAAAAGCATCTATTGGTGATTTCGATCGAGCTGTAAAATTTCTCCGAAATATTCCCAACGATACTTTAGTTTATGCTCAAGCTCAAGCCAAATTGAATGAGTATACCCAAAAACAACGCGTGGTAGCTGACTATCAAAAGATAGCTTCTGCAAAAAGAACAAATTTATTTGTTCCGAAAAAGTCAGTTACTAAAATTGAATCTCTTCAAGAAGTAAATTACTTGCAAGAGGTTAATATTCGGTAGGTTTGGTAATTCGTAATTCGTAATTCGTAATTCGTAATTTTTAACACTTTGTACGTCCGCGTAGTATGTCGTTGCAAACAGACACTGCACTTAGCTTGCTTTCCCGTAGAGGTACGATGAGATAAGGGAATAAGGGAAATAACCCATGCCCAATGCCCTCTAGTTTTTACCAAGGAACCACACCGTTTTCATCAAAAAATCCTCCGCTAGAACCATCATCTGGTAAAGTAGCGAGTTTTACTGCTGCGATCGCACCCTGTTCAACAGTGCGATACCCTTGATATTGATTAATGTCAGTTGCTGTAAAACCAGGATCGGCAGCATTGATTTTAATTGGGGTATCTTTAAGTTCGGCAGCCAATAAAACTGTGATTGCATTCACTGCTGTTTTGGATGAGTTATAAGCAAGAAACTTAAAATCAGCGAATTCGTAATTGGGATCGGAGTTCAGAGTCAGAGAACCTAAACCACTTGATAAATTCACTATTCGCCCTGCTTTTGATTTCTTTAAAAATGGCAACAACGCTTTTGTAACTGCAAACACTCCAAATACATTCGTTTCATAAGTATGTCGTAGTGTTTCAATATCAACTTGGCTAGGTGGAAGGCGATCGCCATCACTTACTATTCCAGCATTGTTCACGAGAATATCAAGTTTTCCAAATTCGCTCTCGATTTGTTTAGCCGCAGAGTCGATTGTTTTTTGGTCGCTCACATCAAGTTGAATTGTTTGGGCATCGATCTGGCTAAGACGAAGTTTATTCGCCGCTTCTTCACCACGTCCTATATCTCTTGAACCAACAAGAACAGTAGCACCTCTAGAACCTAATTGGCGGGCAATCTCATATCCAATACCTTTGTTTGCACCTGTAATCAGCGCAACTTTGCCTTTTAAATCTTCTGACATATTGCTTCTCTATTTTGCTCGGCACTGACAACTTTTACTATCTTTGAGCAAGTTTAGTGTATAAGTAGTGTGTATCAACACAATATTTGAGATTTAGTAATCCTACACAAGTAGCGATCGCCTGTCATATTTGCACCAGTACTAATTCACACCTCAGATAGCTGTTGAGAAAATATTTGCAGCTTAAAGTAGCAATTGACTCAAAAATTCTTGCAGAAGGTAGATATGCAAACCAAACAGCTTGGCAATTCAGAGCTTAACATTACCCCAATCGGCTTTGGTGCTTGGGCGATTGGTGGCGGTGAATGGGCTTTTGGCTGGGGAGAGCAAGATGACCAAGAATCGATCGCGGCGATCGATCGCGCTCTTGACCTCGGCGTTAATTGGATTGACACAGCAGCTATTTATGGTTTAGGGCATTCTGAAGAGGTTGTTGCTAAGGCGCTCAAAGGTCGATCTAGTCGCCCTTACATTTTCACGAAATGCTCAATGATCTGGGATGAAAAAGGCGAAATTGGTCGCAGTCTAAAAGCGGATTCTTTGCGGCGGGAGGTTGAAGCCAGTCTGCGCCGACTAGACATTGAAACCATCGACCTTTACCAAATCCACTGGCCCAACCCTGACTCAGAAATCGAAGAAGGCTGGACAACTTTGGCCAAGCTCAAGGATGAGGGTAAGGTTCGCTATATCGGAGTTTCTAATTTCAATGTCGAACAGTTGAAACGTATCCAAGAGATTGCACCAGTTACGTCATTGCAACCGCCTTATTCGCTGGTGAAGCCGGATGTCGAAAAGGAGATTCTGCCTTTTTGTAAGGAAAATAACATAGGTGTGATTGTTTATTCACCTATGCAATCTGGTTTGCTTACAGGAAAGATGACACCTGAGCGAGTTGCTAATTTCCCAGATAATGATTGGCGCAAAAACAGTAATGAATTTCAGGAGCCACGTCTATCTCGTAACCTGAAGCTAGTCGAAGTGTTGCAACACATTGGTAAACAACACGATCGCTCTCCAGGTGAAGTAGCGATCGCTTGGACTTTAAATAATCCGGCGGTGACTGCGGCGATCGTTGGCGGACGCAATCCCAAGCAGGTAGAAGGAATCATTGGTGCTGGAGAATTTCGCCTCAATCAGCAGGAACTAAATGATATTGATACTTTCCTGCGCGAGAATCCATAAAATCTCTGCTGGAAAACCTGATAAACCCCACGACTTTAGCCGGGGGTTTATTCATACTTTTATTTTGTTGCTACGCCGATAATATGAGGACTAACAATTGGCAATTGCGCATCAAATCGCTCATAATTGATGCTACTAAAACCAGCCTTTCCTAATGCTATCCAAATTTCTTTATCTGGATGACAACCATCACCTATTGCTTTCCCAATTGGACTAATTGTGTTTTGTACTTGTCGCAATAAACTTCCTTGAGGTGCGGCGACACGTTCAATAAATAAGAAGCGTCCGCCTGGTTTAAGTACTCTTAAAATTGCCTGCAATGTATAATCTATATTCGGCACAGAGCATAAAAATAATGTACTAACAACAGTATCGATGCTGTTATCTTCGGCATCTAACCATTCGGCATTACCAATGCGGAGGTCGATATTTAAACCCAGTTTTTCTGCTTGTTTTTGAAGAGAAGAATGCCTATGTGAATTTGGCTCGATTCCTATCCAATGGATATCTTTAGGATAATAGGGTAAGTTAGCGCCTATTCTGGGGCCAATTTCTAAAACTTTACCTTGGAGATTAGCAAACATAGAACGTTGGCGATCGCTGACAATTTGATCATATTTGCTACTACTTGAAGCCATCATCCAGGCAAAAAAATGTTTACCAAGGTTTGCAAAAATATTATTTTTTGAATCTCCAATAATTTGGTTTACAGTCATTATCTACTTCCTAATTTTTGAGCCGAGAAATTGGGGTGCTAAACAATCATTTGATAGCCTCAAGGTACAATACTTGGTGTTTGTTGTACCTCACCCATTAGACTCACCTGATAGGATGAATTTAATTAACGTATTACGCGTAGCACAGGAACCGTAAGATATCACAGAAAGAACAAAAGGATAGAGGCGTTTATATATACGATGATCGGCGATCGCCTGAGAAAATCTAATATAACTGCGGATGTTATAATCCAAAGTGGGTTTTGCAAAACAGCGTTTATTGAACTCCAATCGCTCTCATGAAGTACGAGATACCAAATTGGCAGCGGTAGTAACTTAAATTATACGACGAATAGTGACAGAGAAATTAACTCAAAACAATTGTTTCATCCAAGAAAAACTATGAGCTTTAAACTTCAAGCTTTGCAACTTCCGACTCTCCAAAAAAAATCCGAAGGGCCAATTGTAACTGCTTGGCAGAAATTTCTTTTAGATTATGACTTCCCTATTGCTGCCGTTGATGGGGATTTTGGGAATATTACAGCCCAAGCAACTCGTGATTATCAGACTAGTAATGCTTTAACAGTAACGGAAATTGTCGATACTGCTACTTATAAAAAAGCGCTAGAGCAAGGTTTTGCAATTTATTTTGCTATCTACACCGATGCCGGGAATAAATTCTTAACCTATCTTAACTTTGGAGTAAATGAGGTCAAAGATTTACAAAAAAGTTTAACAGCGATCGGTCGCTTGAATCCACCGTTAGTAGCTGATGGAGACTTTGGCCCCAACAGTACAAAAGGACTAGCCGAAACTTATAAAATCAGAGACGTCAATTTTCGAGCCGAGTTAGCTCAACAGATTTCTAATACAACAAAAACCAAGCTTGGCATTGATTTGGAGTTGGCTTTAGACAACATAACTGAATATGCCAAAAGATTAAGACAACGACTGAGTGGAAAAGCCTGGGTTAATTTTTTCCCAGACAGCGACTCAATTGATGATTTAGCTTCTCCCTTCCGTCAAAAAGTACAAGCTTTTGAGCAAGCCTTAAAAAATGCCGGAGCAAATATCGATATATCTTCAGTATTTCGCCCTTCAGAACGAGCTTATTTAATGCACTATGCTTTTCGTATTAGTAATAATGAAATTGCTGCTAAAGATGTTCCACCGATGCCTAATGTAGATATTAATTGGCTACATTACACCAATGCTGGTTCTGTCCAAGCTGCTAAAGAAATGGTGTCTGCTTATAATATTGCTTTTCGACCTGTTCTTACCTCTCGTCATACCCAAAGATTAGCAATTGATTGGGAAATTACTTGGTCAGGAACCTTAAATATCAAAAACGCTAGTGGAATTACAGTTAGTATTAATCAGCCACGAACGAGTTATGAAAATTCTATTTTATGGCAAGTTGGCCGTTCTTACGGTGTGATTAAATTATCTAGCGATCGCCCCCACTGGTCGCATGATGGACATTAATGGCTAGAGGAACCGCATATATGGAGAACGCAGTTCCAAAGTTCAGAGTAGAATGACTTGATAAAAATTCCAGATTGGAACAACGAAAACTCCACAAAGGGTTCAAAATAACTCTTTGTGGGGGATTTCTATTTGCATCTCCCAATCTCTGCATATTTTTTGAGTACGGTAAACCGTATTTGCTCGTTAGTTCCCAAAGATTAATTAAATTGTTAAGTTTAGTTACATAAATAAGTAAAAAAATACTGCAAACATTGCTAAATGGGAGAAATTATGAGAAACAATAGTATACTTGAAGACCCAGACAAGCCGAACAACTTTGCCTTATCGTTAGCGAGTCTTCTCCCAAAGAGATGTAAGGGCTAACGAGCATCATGAGCCTTACAGCCCATCGTAGACATTGCTCAGATGCGAATATACCAGCATTTTTGACCAGTCTTTAATCAAGTTTCTCAAAGCGTTAAGGAAAATGAGAAACAGAGGAGAATGGGTAAAACCAATGCCCAATGCCCTATGCCCAATGCCCCATACACAATTTTCAAGTTAGTTTCATTATTTCAGGATTGGTAACATTTATGGGAATTAAAGAACAGCCTAAGTCACCTCGGTTTCGGATCGTTGCTAATATATTACTGGCAGTATCAGGGCTATTCTTGCTCTTAAATTTATTTTTGCCTAATTTATTTGCTTCTGGCCCGACTGGTGTTCCTTACAGCTTGTTTATTCATCAAGTACAGGAAGGGGAAGTCAACCGCGTTTCCGTTGGTCAAAACCAGATCCTCTACCAAATAAAAACAGAAAATGCCGAGCCGGGTCAGGTGTTTGCAACTACACCCATCTTTGATTTGGAGTTACCCAAACTCTTAGAAGAAAAGGGAGTTGAGTTTGCTGCTACACCGCCACCCAAAAATACTTGGTTTACAACCCTGTTAAGTTGGGTGATTCCACCACTGATTTTTATTGGGATTTGGCAGTTCTTTCTTGCACGTGGTGCTGGTGGCGGTGGCCCTCAAGGTGCCCTTTCCATTGGTAAGAGCAAAGCTAAGGTTTACGTTGAAGGCGAATCCGCTAAAATCACCTTTGCAGATGTGGCTGGGGTAGAAGAAGCAAAAACTGAGTTAGTGGAAATTGTAGATTTCCTCAAAACTCCGGCACGGTTTACGCAAATTGGCGCTAGGATTCCCAAAGGTGTGTTGTTGGTTGGGCCTCCAGGTACTGGTAAAACACTTTTAGCGAAAGCCGTAGCAGGAGAAGCAGGAGTTCCATTCTTCAGCATCTCTGGTTCCGAGTTTGTCGAATTGTTTGTCGGTGTAGGTTCTTCCAGAGTGCGGGATTTGTTTGAACAGGCTAAAAAACAAGCTCCCTGTATTGTATTCATTGATGAATTGGATGCGATCGGTAAGTCTCGTAGCAGTAACGGTTTCTACGGTGGTAACGATGAGCGCGAACAAACCCTCAACCAATTACTAACTGAAATGGATGGGTTTGCAGCTGGGGATGCAACGGTGATTGTACTAGCAGCGACCAACCGTCCCGAAACTCTAGACCCTGCATTGCTGCGTCCAGGTCGCTTTGACCGCCAAGTGTTGGTAGACCGTCCCGATTTATCTGGTCGTGAAGCAATTCTCAAGATTCACGCTCAAAAGGTCAAATTAGGAGATGATGTAGATTTAAAAGCGATCGCTACTCGTACCCCTGGTTTTGCTGGCGCAGATTTGGCAAACTTGGTGAACGAAGCCGCATTATTGGCAGCGCGCAATCTGCGTGAAAAGGTTGCTCAAGAAGATTTTGCCGAAGCAATTGAGCGGGTAGTTGCCGGTTTAGAGAAGAAGAGTCGCGTGATGAACGAGACTGAGAAAAAGATTGTTGCATACCATGAAGTTGGTCACGCAATGGTCGGGGCGCTCACAACCGGAAACGGTCGTGTAGAAAAGATTTCGATTATTCCTCGTGGGATGGCAGCTTTGGGCTACACTCTGCAATTACCAACTGAAGACCGCTTTTTGATGAATGAAGATGAACTGCGGGGTCAGATTGCAACTCTGTTAGGTGGACGTTCCGCCGAAGAGGTTGTGTTTAACAGTATTACCACAGGTGCTTCCAACGATTTGCAACGAGCAACTGACTTGGCAGAACGGATGGTAACAGCTTATGGTATGAGCAAAGTCTTAGGGCCATTAGCTTATCAACAAGGACAACAAGCAGCATTTTTGGGTAATGGTGCGCCGAATCCTCGCAGATTGGTAAGTGAAGATACAGCGAAAGCGATTGATATCGAAGTCAAGGAAATCGTGGAAACAGCCCACGAGCAAGCCCTAGAGATTCTCAGACAGAATCGAGACTTGCTAGAAGCAATCGCTACTCAACTATTGGAAACAGAGGTCATTGAAGGCGAAAAACTGCACGATTTATTGAGTCAAGTTAAACCCGTAGCTAATTTGTAATTCGTAATGGGCTTTGTCTTGCTACGCTAACGTAATTCCTAAACAGAGGTACGCAGAGAATAACTTTGCGTACCTTTGCGTTAAACCTCTGCGTTCCTTTGCGTTTCAGAAATGCCACTTATCGCAATACAAATACCAGCTAACAAAAATGCTAATCCACCCCCAACAGCACCAAAAAAAGGTGTTATTACTTGCAGTTGGGGAAATATAACGCCAAACAAACTCATCGCTAAAGCAAACCCACCAAAATATATCCCAATTCCTAATCCCGCCCATCGCTGGGGTACTTGCCCTAAAGCAAAAGGAATTGCCCCGTTGACAATTAAACTAAAGCTCGCAACGATCAACACAATTATTGGAATTTGTGCGCCCAGAGATATCATTATCAATAACGAAGGGATGATTGCACAGATCCCACAAAGCATTGCTTGACTATTACCAATTTTAACGGCGAAGATTCCTGCTGGTATGCTGGCAATTGCGATCGCTATTCCAATCCAAACCATTTGCATATCAATATTATCAGTATTCAGTTGGGTCTTGAGTACTTTACCCAAGACATCCATGAGAAATCGGATACCCCAGGCGACACCAAAACCAGTTCCTAAAATCAAAGCCAATTTCTCTAAGGGCAACTTTACTGTTTCTGCTTGGTGTCTATCCACTGGTACTTCTGGGGGATTGACTAAGCGAAATACGGCTGCCGCCCCCAGCATCACAAAAGAACCGATCGCAAAGGTATAAACTGGGCCTAAACTCAGAATAAACTTGTAGCTTATTGGTTTAAAAGCTCCAATCACACCGCCTGTTAAAGTGACAAAACTTGCTGTTAAAGGTAACTGGGCTGGTTTTGAATACATCCCCAATAGGCACATAGCTGGAGAGCGAAATATTGTCATTGCCAATGCCCAGGCTACCAATACTATAGGTAAAAGCGATCGGATCACGGTAGTAGGCGGGATCAAACTTACAACGCATGGTATGGCAATAAACAAAGCCGATGCAATAATCATACCTACTGAAATAAAAGGAAACCGAGTTCCTACCCAGCGTCTAGCTTGGTCTGAAAGTCCACCCATCACTGGTTCCAGCACCGCACCCAAAGCATTTTCGACTAGCACCAAACCAACTGCCAGTGAAGCAGGAAAACTAAACTGAGTCAAAAGTTGCGGTAAATAGATATTATAAATTAACCACGAGAGGGTAATTGCTCCCTGCACAGCTGCCAACACCCAAACTTGCACCCATAAAATATTCAGATGAGATTTCGAAGTAGTCAAGTCGCTTCGCTCCAATTAAAAATTAAAAATTATTAATTAAAAATTTCAAGACGCTCTCTACGAGACGCTGCGCCTAGCTTGCTTCTTTGCAGGAGTACGTGGCCTCGCTAACACTACGCTATCTATAATTGTTAGCTCTGTACCAAAATTAATTAATTAAAAATAGAATAATTTTTAATTTTTAACTTTTAATTTTTAATTCCAAAAAGGTCATCAGCAGATGGGAAGTGGGGATTTAAACTGCAAACTCGCTCTGCTCACGGCAGAAGAAGAGGGGCAAAGGGAAAAGGTTAAAGGGAAAAGGACAGATATTCTCCTTTCCCCTTTCACCCTTCCCCTTTAACCCTTCCTTGTGCCTCCTGCCTCTCTTTGTTAATACTCTGGAACTGAAGGATCGATTTCTCGACTCCAAGCGGTAATTCCGCCTTTAACATTTGTCCCTACAATCCCGGATTCCTTAAGGATGGCGAGAGCTTTTGCCGATCGCCCGCCCATCTTACAATGAGCAATTAGGCGGTGGCCGTTCAATATTTCCTTCACCTTAGCAACGCCATTGCCATTTTCAATGTCTGGTAAGGGCACCAACACTGAACCCGGAATCTTGGCAATGTCGTACTCATGGGGGTTGCGGACATCCAGCAGTACAAAATCCTTTGCACCGCTATCCAGCAACTCTTTCAAATCCTTGACGGTCATTTCTTGACTTTCCATCTGCTGTTTTGCCTCCTCTGCCTTAGCTTGTGGAATCCCGCAGAATTCTTCGTAGTCTATCAGCTTTTCAATCACTGGGCGAATCGGGTTCGGACGCAGCTTTAACTCCCGAAATTTCATATCCAAGGCGTTGTATAGCAGCAATCGCCCGCTAAGAGTGTTGCCTTGTCCCAGAATGATTTTAACAGCTTCGGTTGCCTGGATTAAACCAATAATTCCTGGCAAAATTCCCAAAACGCCACCTTCTGCACAAGAAGGAACCATTCCTGGTGGTGGTGGTTCTGGGAAAAGATCACGATAATTCGGGCCACCTTCGTAATTAAATACAGTAGCTTGCCCTTCAAAGCGTAAAATTGAACCGTAGACGTTGGGCTTATTCAGCAATACGCAGGCGTCATTAACTAGATATCTGGTGGGGAAGTTATCAGTACCATCCACGACGATATCGTAAGGTTGAATCAGTTCCAAGGCGTTTTCGGAAGTCAGCCGAGTTTCGTATAAATCAACCTGACAATAGGGGTTAATCTCGTGAATCCGGTTTTTTGCCGATTCAATTTTAGGTTTACCCACCCAGGATGTCCCGTGAATTACTTGGCGTTGCAGATTAGAAGTATCGACAATATCAAAATCGACAATTCCGATGCGTCCAATACCCGCCGCCGCCAAATATAAAAGTAGTGGTGAACCGAGTCCACCTGTACCGATACACATTACACTAGCGGCTTTCAGGCGCTTCTGTCCCTCTAGTCCTACTTCCGGTAAAATCAGGTGTCGGGAGTAGCGTTCGTAATCGTCTTTGGTCAACTGGATTTCGTCCAGATTGGGATTGAGCATAGCAGTTATGATGTGGGAAAGCGGAATATTAATCCTATCGAAAAACTGGATCTTATATCATGTCCGCTTGATTGCTTATTAAACCCGAAGAACCCCACCCCGCCAAAGCTGTGCTTTGTCTCCCCTCCCGAAAAGCGGGGAGGGGTTGGGGGTGGGGTTCTTTTATTATGGGTAATTTGGCGGACATGATATTATATGGAGATAGGAGTGGGAAAGACGAATTTTCATCTGTGATAGCGGCGAAAACCGCGATGAGTGACTGTCTTTAAACTAAGCCGGTTATTTTATATTTTCAATTGCCTCTATTTGAAACTGATGAGTATCATCAAGGCTCCAGCTTTGTAGTTCTCCAGCTTTGCCGTTTTGGACGGAAACTATTATATACGAGTATCCCTGCCAAGCGTATAGGCGATCGCATTCTGAGGGTATAGCAGGATGATCTGGGTGGGAGTGAAAAATGCCGATAATGTTCAGTGAGCGATCGCGTGCTTCCCTTTGTGTTTTTAGCATAACTTCGGGTGCGATCGTATATTGCCGTCTTTTACTTTCTGTTGTGCCTTCCCCTGGAAATTCAGCAGCCGCTTTTGTATTCCAAGCATTTTCTGTTGGCATGACTTCTACCACAGTTTTGCCCTCACTAGCCAGATAGCCCAAAATTATACCACAGCACTCATCTGGGTAGGTGCTTTCGGCATGGGTGCGGATGATTTGCAAGTGTTCTTGGCTAAGTTGAATCATGTCTGCGTTTGTGATTTTAGCAACTTTTAACAATTCTTGCTTAAATACAATACATTGACACGCGTAGCCTAGTAAAAACCATCAAAATATTTACCTACTGAATTATGCTTTCTTATTTGTGGTTGTCTAATCTTAATTAGCGCTCCAGGCATGAAATGGGAGGTACTTATAAACAACCCCCCATTCGATTGTTCAATGCAATTAGTGCTAACAGAGAGTAAATGTTGGGTTTGGTTCCTTAACTTTCGGCATGAGTGCGAATGATTTGCAGGATTCTTGGTTAAGTTTGTTTATATCTGCGTTGATAATTTTTATAACCCATAGCGATTCTTGCACGGATATATATTGGCAGGCGATCGCTCTCATCGTAGTATAAGTTAACCAAGACGTAGCTAGCAAAAACCACAGGCGATCGCAGCCTTCAAAAATAAATATATGTATTTTTTATTACTTGTTAAAATATTTACCTACTAGGTTCTACTTTCTTATTGCCTAGACACAGAAGAATATAAAGAATATACAAAGCTCAATACTTGTGTATATATTTTTCAGCAAGTAATGTGAAGAGTATGCAAAGATGAGTATTTAAGTAGAAACATCTAAGTATGATATTGACTGTGTAGTTCTTTTGAGGTTCTTGAGATGTTCTGTATTTTCAAGCTAGATGCCCACGGATAACAGCCTACAAGGAAGGCATCAAAATCTTTTCCCGATTAAGAGTCAATTGTTGATTATTTTTATCTTCTAGTAAAACTTAGGCGCTGGCAAAAAATAAATATGAAGAAAGAATTTTAGGTATTGAAGCTGAATTTTTTGGTACTTAAAAGAGTAATTTTTACTCAAAAAGGATGATAAAAACCTGAAATGACCAGATCTTGCAAATTCACACGCTAATTAATTTGTACAGTGCTTAAGACTTAAATAGTTTGAGGTCAAAGAAGTATACGTAAAAACCTTGAAATTGGGGAAATTTTTCAGAAATTTACTGTTATTGAAGGGTGACGTATAAATTATGTAGATTTCGGTGAATTTTTGCGCCCTTAAACAGCACAATCTACAAATTGATAACTGAAGTTACTGAAAAAAACGATTTAGAAAGGTAAAAGTTATGGCAAATATCATTGGAACCAACGGTAATGAGACCCTACAGGGTAGTTATGATGAGGCGGATACGATTAACGCTAAAGCAGGCAACGATACTATATATCCGAACGGTGGCAACGACACCTTGACTAGTGGAGGCGGCAATGATAAATTCGTCTTCTACTACTACTATAACAACAACAACAATATTGCGATCGTCACCGATTTTGGTGGTGTAGGTAAAGGAACAAACCCGACAGCAGCAGTCATTGCCGAAGTGGATACCCTAGCATTCGAGGGCGATGGCACCACTGCCCAAAATTTGTTATTGACCCAAAAAGGCAACAATTTGGAAATCAGCTTTGCAGGGGATGCTTATTTGAGGTTTATTGATAACTCAGTTATCCTGCAAAACTTTGCCCTGGAAAACCTGGAAAACTTGAGCAAATCTACAGGGGCCACTGTAGACTTGGGCAATATCTTATTTAATACACAAACTAGCACCACAGATAGCTTTGATGTGTTCAATGCCAACTCCACCCAAAGCACTATCTTCAATAAGAACACAGTCACTTTTCTTAATGACCTGAAGAATAATGTTAGCGGCTTTGATAACTCAGATGATGTCATCAATGGTCAGGGCGGGGATGACCTCATTGACGGCTTAAGTGGCAACGACACACTCAGAGGTGGTGCGGGCAATGACTCCCTCATTGGTAGTGCGGGGAATGATATTCTCATAGGCGGTACGGGTAATGACTCTTCCACAGGTAATCACTCCCTCGTGGGTGGTGCGGGCAATGACTCCCTCATTGGTGGTACTGGAAACGATCGCTTAGATGTTGAATTTTCAACAGGCGCTAACACCCTCAAGGGTGGCGTTGGTGATGATACCTTGGATGCTGGGGCAACATCCGGGAATAACTTACTTTTTGGGAGCGAAGGTAATGATTCTCTTTCCACTTCTAATGCTTATAGCAGCTTCAGCCCTAACATTTATTACCCCTCCTCAGGTAATAACACCCTAGAAGGAGGTGCTGGTGACGATACCTTGAATGCTCAGTCTCCATCAGGGAATAACTTACTTGCTGGAGGCGATGGCAATGATTCTCTCTCCACCTCTGGAATTACAACTTATAGAGGAGACCCTAATTTTAAGGCATCAGGCAATAACACCCTCAACGGTGGTGCTGGTAACGATACCTTGAATGCTGGCATTTCAACAGGCAATAACTTACTGTCTGGGGGTGATGGTAATGATTCCCTCTCGATATCTGGCGATATTATCAACTATAGCGGTCGAGAATTTTATTACCTTTCTTCAGGCAATAACATCCTCAACGGTGGCGCGGGTGACGATACATTGACTGCTAATTATTCAACAGGCAATAACTTGTTCTCTGGGGGCGATGGCAATGATTCCTTCTATCTAAGTACCAAATCCTCAGATACTCCCCTCTCTGATTTAGCAATTCAAACGATAGATGGGGGAGCAGGTGACGATTTTTTATCCGTTGATTACAGTTTCGCTACAGCGGGTATTTCAACGACATTCAATGCCACTACAAACAATGTAGAAATTACGGCAGGCACATATCAGGTTAATTACAAGAATATCGAACGATTGAATATCTTAGGTACAGCTTACGACGACAATATTGTAGGAAGCAGTGCGAACGATACGCTCTCTGGGGGATATGATGGCAAAGATACAATCGATGGGGGAGCAGGTGAGGATCTATTGTCCGTTGATTACAGGTACAGCAATCCTACAGGGGCGATCGCAACAACATTCAATGCCACTACAAACAAGGGAGTAATTACGGCGGGCACAAATCAGGTTAACTACAAGAATATCGAACAATTAAATATCTCAGGTACAGCTTTCGACGACAATATTGTTGGCAATAGTGGCAACGATACGCTTTCAACAGGCAATACTGGCAAAGATACAATCGATGGGGGAGCGGGTGACGATGTATTGTCCGTTGATTACATCTCCAATGTCAATATTACAAAGGGGATCGCAACGACATTCAATGCTGCTACAAACAAGGGAGTAATTACGGCGGGCACAAATCAAGTTAACTACAAGAACATCGAACGATTAAATATCTCAGGTACACAGTTCGATGATTTTATTGTGGGGAACGATGGTAACGATACGCTCTTTGGGAGCTATGGCAAAGATACGATTATTGGCGGTGCAGGTAATGATATCTTGGCAGGTGAGAGTGGGAAGGACACCCTAACTGGTGGCACGGGCAATGATAAATTTGTTTATAGCTTGAGCGATAGCTCCTATGACGGCACTAACATTGATATTATCACCGATTTCGGTGGCATAGGTAAAGGTTCAAATCCCTCAGCAACCGTAATTGCCTCCTTAGACACTTTGCAATTTATAGGTTTTACTGCTGAAAATCTGCAATTAACTCAAAATGGTAACAACTTAGAAATTACCTTTGAAGGTTTCGGTAATGACAGGAAAGTTATTCTACAAAACTTTAAGTTAGAAAACCTGGATAATCTACCAGCAACTTCTTCACGACCAGCTATTGGCAATATCCTGTTTAATGGACAAACCAGCATCAGCGACAGTTTTGATGTGTTTGATGCTGATTCCACTCAAACTACTGTGTTCAACAGGAACACTGTTACCTTCCTTAATGACCTGGATAACAACATTACGGGTTTTGACAACTCTAATGATGTCATCAATGGTCAGGGGGGTGACGACATCATCGACGGGTTGAGCGGTAATGACCTGCTCAGAGGTGGTGCGGGAAATAACACCCTTGACGGAGGTATTGGTGACGATACCTTGAGTGCTATCAGTTCAACAGGCGATAACCTGCTCTTGGGGGACGATGGTAATGATTCTCTTGATATCTCTGGCAGGATATTCAGCGACACATTCAGTGGCACATTCGACAAATTCGACTCTCGCTCATTAGGCAATAACACTCTCAACGGAGGTACAGGTAACGACACGTTGAGTGCTAGCGGTTCAAAAGGTGATAACCTGCTCTCTGGGGGCGATGGCAATGATTCTCTTGACATTTCTGGCAGCTACAGGAATAACTACGGCTACATCTCCGACTCTCGCTCATTAGGCAATAACACTCTCAACGGAGGTGCAGGTAACGACATCTTGAGTGCTGGTGGTTTAAAAGGTGATAACCTGCTTTCTGGGGGCGATGGCAATGATTCTCTTACCATTTTTGGCGGCTACAACGAGAATAATCCCACAGACTCTTCGGACTCTCGCTCATTAGGCAATAACACTCTCAACGGAGGTGCTGGTGACGATCGCTTGAGCGCTGGTGGTTCAAAAGGCGATAACCTGCTTTCTGGGGGTGATGGCAATGATGAGCTTGATATCTCTGGTGGCTATGACAGCTATAACTCCAACGACTACTCCGACTCTCGCCCGTCTGGTAATAACACGCTAGAAGGAGGCGCTGGTGACGACAAGTTGAGCTTTAGCAGTTCAACAGGTGATAACCTTCTGTCTGGGGGTGATGGCAATGATTCATTCAATCTAATCGCTAGTTCCATAGATAGTAACCTGTCTGATTTAGTGACTCAAACAGTAGATGGGGGTAATGGTAATGATTCGTTGTTCACCAATTACTACTTTGCTTCTGGGGGAATCACTTCGACATTTAATGCTACTACTAACACTGGAACAATTACGGTGGGCATGTATCGTGTTAACTACAACAATATTGAGCAATTAAATATCTCAGGTACGAGCTATGATGACAATATTGTTGGGAGCAATGGCAATAATATCCTCCAAGGTGGAAACGGTAATGACAGCCTAATTGGAGGGGATGGGACTGATACCTTTGGTTTCTATAATTACAATGAGGGTGTTGACACTATTTATGACTTCAACACTACTAATGAACTGATTCAAGTATATGCTAATGGTTTTGGTGGCGGGTTATTAATAGGTTCACTCTCGGATGCTCAGTTCACCATCGGAACATCTGCAACAACAAGCAATCAACGATTTATTTATGATAATTCTACAGGTGGGCTATACTTTGACCAGGACGGCAGTGCGGCTGAGTTTACTCAAGTAAAATTTGCCCAACTATCTGCTGGACTGTCATTAGCCGAAAAGAATTTTGTGCTTGTTTAATCGTAATCAGATTCTCTAATCGTTAAGCGACAAGGGTTGTGAGGTGCTTACAAAAGCACCTTGCAAACGATAGCGCTCAATGCAATTACTGTTAACAAAGAGTAGATGTTGAGTTTTATTTCTCAACTTTCGATATGAGTCTGGATGGTTTGCAGATGTTATTGGCTAAATTTGATTATGTCTGCGTTTTTAATTTTAATCGCCGCCGTTGCATATTTGCGGGATGATTTTGTTAGTTTTGTGGGATGGGCCGAAAAGCCCGTCCTTTGTATTGCAGGGCGCAGGCATCAAAACTCATTAGCCTTAAAGTAGTAACAACAACTTTTTGTGGAATTGCGATCGCGAGACGATGAATGCTCTAATCAATTTACTGCTTTTTTTGCTGCCGATTCTGAGTAGCTTTTGGATTGCCCAAACTTTCAACCCTTTATCTTCTTATCAGCCTCTCCAAGCTGTAGACGGAGCAGCTTTATATAAAAAACAATTAACGAATGGTAATGAAGCATATTTACAAGTTATTAATCTTCGTAAAATGCACATAGACCAAATTATCGGAGAGGTAGATAATATGGGTCTAAATGAAGGAAAATATTATCAAGGAGAAGGTGAATATTACAGCCCTTTTTTCCAAAATAAATTGTTTTCTGATGTTGCAGACGAATATAAAAAACTTTACGCAAACAACGTTTTTTCGCTGATTAATTGTTCTTTCTTTGAACAATACCAATCTAGTACTCAATTATCCTTTCCGATTAAACTTAATGGTGTAGTCATCACTGGTGGCACTAGCCCTTATGGCCCAATCAAGGAACCAAAAGATAAATATTATCGTAATATTCGCCTCAAAACCTTAGTCTGGGATGATAAGCAGGCATATATTACCGATTACAACCAAGCTAGCGGTGCGCCTCTTAACCAAAAAGCAGTGAAGAATGCGATTGTCACTTACCGATATAGCGATCATCCGGCGAAAGTATTAGCCCAAAACCAAGTGAATAAATATCAAGTCATCGGTACTCTGAATAAAGATGGTGTTAAAGGTGACGAGCTTTTGTTGATTATGACGGTGAACCAAGCAACTCTGGATGAGGCAGCCGATTTATTACGTAAATTAGGAGTCAAAAGCGATATTATTACCGTTGATGGCGGTAAATCAACTTATTTGTTCAATTCCCAGAAGGGAAACATTATTGTTCCCCAACTGTCTAATCTGCAAGAAAATCCTACTTTCCGACATTTACCTCATTATCTGGGATTCCGTAAGAAAAGCAAAAATCAGATTGCGCCAAAAATCTCGATCGCTCAACCAGTTGGTAAAGTACTTCCAAAGAAGGATCAGCCTTTTTTAATATTGTGGCGGGATAATTTTGATGGCGATGTCTCGATTAAGTTGTACGATGGGAACAAACTTATCCAAAACATTTCTTCCCGTACTGCTAGCGATGGAGTTTATGAGTGGAAACCACGTATTTCCGTAAAAGAAGGCTATTTTATTCGTATTTCTAGCTGGAAAGACCGGAATATTTTCGGGCAGTTGCAATTGTAGCGGAATGGGAAAATGAAATGGATAACTAGCTAAACGCAAACCTCTCAACAAGGTTGACGGTGTGGCCGCGATCGCAATTGTTATCGTTTCTCACAGTAAACAACTAGCTTTGGGCGTGCGGGAACTCGCCGCGCAGATGGTTCAAGGCCAAGTTCCCATTGCTGTTGCAGCAGGTATTGAAGATCCGGAAAATCCATTGGGTACCGATCCGATTCAGGTTTATGAGGCGATCGCTTCTGTTTTTTCTGATGATGGTGTCTTGGTGTTGATGGATTTGGGTAGTGCTTTGCTGAGTGCGGAAATGGCAATCGAGTTTTTGCCAGAAGCACAGCAGGAGAAAGTATATTTGTGTGAAGCACCTCTAGTAGAAGGCGCGATCGCTGCTGTAGTAGCGGCGGCGGCTGGTAGAGATATTCACCAAGTTATGGCGGAAGCACGCGGCGCACTTCTCGCCAAAGCAACTCAATTGGATGTAATTAGTAGGCCGTTGTCTGTTGTCAGTCCAATAACAACCAATATAGAATCGCCAACACGAGAAATCCGGCTGATTGTGAGCAATCGCTTAGGATTACACGCCCGCCCAGCCGCCCAGTTTGTGGCAACCGCAGCCCGGTTTCAATCTCAAATTCTGGTACGGAATTTAACAAGAAATACTGAGCTAGTCAGGGGTGACAGTATTAACCAAGTCACAACTTTAGGGGTGCGTCAAGGACACGAACTGCTGATTACTGCCACTGGTTCTGATGCAGATGAGGCGCTGGCTGCATTACAGATATTATTTGCCAATAACTTTGGTGAAGATAATGTTGCCTTGAATTCTCCACCAGCACACCATGAAGTTACACCAATAACTTCCGGCGAACTTTCGGGGATTGCAGCTTCTCCAGGAGTAGCGATCGCACCTGTTGTTCATTATCAACCTACCCACGTTTCTATTACGGAATACCACGTAAACGATCCTGATGCAGAGTGGCAACGATTACAGGCAGCGATTAACACTGCCCGACAAGAAATTCAAGCAGTTTTCTCACAAGCATCTCTGCAAATTGGTGATGCTGAAGCCGCCATCTTTGATGCCCAATTACTATTTTTAGAAGATCCAGTACTGTTAGAAGCGGCTCATCAACGCATTTTAGACAACCATATAAATGCTGAAGCAGCTTGGCAAGCTGTAGTCGATGACGTAGCGACTTCCTACCGCGCACTTGAAGATTCTTATCTGCAAGAACGAGTTGACGATGTTGTAGATGTTGGGCAAAGAGTGCTGCGATTACTCGCTGGGAATGCTGCGGCTAACCTGCATCTTGAGTCACCCGCGATTTTAGTTGCAACTGATTTAACTCCCTCAGATACCGCTGGACTAGATCCGACAAAGGTGTTGGGTATTTGTACGACTTCAGGCAGTGCCACATCTCACAGCGCCATTATCGCCCGGACGTTGGGTATTCCGGCAGTTTTGGGAGTGGATGCCCAAGTGTTGCACTTGGCAGATGGTACACTGATGGCACTTGATGGTGAAAGTGGCAGAGCTTGGGTAGAACCAGAATCAGACATCTTGGATTTACTGGCAGCAAAGCAATCAGCTTGGCAAACTGCCCAACAGGAAGCACGAGCTACGGCACATCAGCCAGCGATTACTCGTGATGGTCGGCAAATTAGCGTCTTCGCCAATATTGGTAGTATCAATGATGTGCAAGTTGCGGTGGCTAGCGGTGCAGAAGGTGTGGGACTACTCCGCACTGAGTTTCTGTATTTAGATAGGACAAGCGCCCCGACTGAAGAAGAACAATTAGCAGTCTATCAGGCGATCGCTCAAGTTTTAGATAATCGACCGCTAATTATTCGTACTTTAGATGTCGGTGGTGATAAGCCACTTCCCTATATTAAAATAGGGTTGCCAGAAGCTAACCCTTTTTTAGGTTGGCGGGGAATTCGTTTCTGTTTAGATCGTCCAGAACTCTTCAAAACTCAGTTACGGGCAATTTTAAGAGCTAGTGTCGGACACCAAATTAAAATCATGTTGCCGATGATTGCGACTGTAACTGAAGTACGTGCAGCTAAGGTAATTTTGGGCGAAGTGCAGGCTGAACTAAATCAAGCAGGTATCGCATTTGATGCAGCAATGAAAGTCGGAATTATGGTGGAGGTTCCATCAGCAGTAGCGATCGCCGATCGGTTAGCTGCGGAAGTAGACTTCTTTAGTATCGGGACTAACGATCTGAGTCAGTACGTCATGGCTAGCGATCGCACTAATCCCAGGGTGGCAAATTTGGTTGATGCACTACATCCAGCCGTGTTGCGAATGGTGCAACAAACTGTCCAAGCTGCCCATACGGCGGGAATTTCGGTAGGATTATGTGGAGAATTGGCAGCAGATACTTTAGCAACACCAATTTTATTAGGTTTAGGACTGGATGAGTTGAGCGTAAATCCCCAAAGTATACCTGGAGTGAAACAGGCGATCGCTCGGTTGAGTATAGTTGAAAGTGAAGCGATCGTGGCATCAGCATTACAACAAGATTCCGCAAAGCATGTTAGAGAACTAATCTCAACTTCAATTACTCCCCCTGCATAATGAATTCGCAATTGATAATGACGCTCTCTCGGAGATACTGTGCGAACGTCATTACGAATTACGAATTAGTTAAAATCTTATTCCCAGTTGCCCGTTAAAGCCACGAACAGAATTGTAACCAGCACCAACAAAAACGTTATTAGTAGCACCTACCTGAACGCCACCTGAAACTGCAACGCCTTTATCCTCTGAATAAAGCCCAATTCCTACATAAGGTGAAATTACAGGCAAATTGATAAATTTTAAAACATCTACTCCCGTAGCACCATCAGCGCCAGTTCCGACTTCAACCCCGAAATTCAAAGCCCTAGCTCCGACAGCATAAGTTATATCACCATCTTTTCCACCGACTGAAACCCAAGGTTGCGGTATCAGTTGAGCCGATGCTTGACTTGGGGCAAGCAAAGTTAATAAACCTATAGATGTAATTAATGTTTTAGCAATAATCGCTATTTTCACGTTATTCTCCAATTAATTGTTTTTAGGACTGATACCAATTCTTTATGAGACGCATAAAAAGAATCTCAGTGCCTTGGCATCTCCCTTTGGTAATACTATTTCACTTTCAGGTTGATACAAATAGCCAGTAGGGGAGCAGGGGGAAAGGTTAAAGGGAAAAGGGTAAAGGTTTTTTCTTTCCCCTTTACCCTTTTCCCCAAAACCCAACAAGTATTGAGCTAGGTTATACCATTTACAAAAAGACCTACAGATTCAAAATTGAAAATCCAGATGAAATCTAACCCCTCTTAATTACGAATTACTACTTACGTAGCTTGCTTCTTGCCTTTGAGGAGTAGTACGAATTACAAATTGGTATTATTATCTCAACTATTTGCTAAACTCCAACTTCGTGGAGAGCAAATAAAAACAATTTGAGTATTGCGAATTTGGAGGGGGTTGCAGAGTGGCTGATGAACGCATAGTCAATACACAACATATTTATCCAAAGGATTTTTCCTGGGGATTATGGCCTGTTGTGCCACTCTACCCCTACGGTAGGCGGCAGACAATTCGTCAAGAAGTACTTAAGGACACAATCTGGAATTTTGACCAGATTCAAGGCATTTTCTACGTTGTTGTCCCGATTCGGATGACTGTTGTGAAGTTGGAAACCGGGGGACTTCTGGTCTATGCGCCTGTTGCACCAACGCTAGAGTGCATAAGACTTGTGAATGAGTTGGTGGTGAAATATGGCGACATTAAGTACATCATTCTGCCAACTATCTCTGGTATAGAACACAAAGTTTTTGTTGGCCCCTTCGCCAGATACTTTCCGACTGCACAGGTGTTTGTGGCTCCCCATCAGTGGAGTTTCCCGCTAAATCTTCCCCTTAGCTGGCTTGGCTTACCCCCAAAACGAACTCAAGTACTTCCAGAAGATAGTTGCAAAACCCCCTTTGCTGACGAGTTTGATTATGCAATGCTAGGCCCCATTGGTCTTGGCCCTGGAAGGTTTGCAGAAGTTGCTTTTTTCCACAAGCGATCGCATACTCTTTTAGTCACGGATTCTGTACTTTCGATTCCAGAAGATCCACCCGCGATCGTTCTCTTAGATCCATATCCTTTATTATTCCATGCCAAGGATTATGCTTCTGATATTGTTGCAGATAGTCAGGCAAATCGCCGTAAGGGTTGGCAGCGCATCTGTCTGTTTGCTTTGTACTTTCAACCAAGCACATTAGATATACGCCAATGGAATCATGTATTGCAAGATGCCTTGAAAGCTCCAGAACGCTCAAGAAAAGCTTATTTTGGATTGTATCCCTTTAAATGGCAGTCAGATTGGCAGCGATCGTTTGATGCCCTGCGAGGTGATGGGCGTTTATTTGTCGCACCAATTTTACAAACGTTGATTCTCAATCGCGCACCACAAGAAACCATTGACTGGGCTAATAAAGTTATAAGTTGGGACTTCGAGTGGATAATTCCCTGCCACTTTGATTCACCAATTAAAGCTAAACCGCATCAGTTTCGCCAAGCTTTCTCTTTTTTAGAAAAGCAGCCTACTGTCAGTGGAGATTTGATCGGCAGTAGCAGCTATCCTTTACCAGAAGAAGATTTTAAAACACTTAGGGAAATCGATGCAGGTTTAAATAAGTTTGGCATTGTGCCAGCAGCCAAGGAGAAAGTGTAGGAGAGACGATATAGCGCAATACAGTTCAGATAAACCCAAAACCCTGATGATGTAGAGACGCGATTTATCGCGTCTTGAAAGACCAATTATCCTTAACTGAACGTGAGTTCGATAAACCTCTCCCTCCCAACCTCCCTCTCCCACGGGGAAAGGGAGGAGCAACGAGAAATTAGGGTTTTGGCTCCCCTCTGGGTGTCCAAGAGGGGTTGGGGGAGAGGTCAAAAAAGGGCTTGTCGAACTCACGTTAACTGAATCATATTGCAATACAGCGTTCTCCTTTGGATGCAGGTAACACAGCTAGCTGTGCTACCAAAGCTATATATCTGTATCAGGTGTTTTGTAGAATGGTATTGCTGGAAATATGATTAGCCACCGATATTTGTTATACGGTCAATCAAAGGGGGTGCGCTTTAAAGGTCGCCTTGTGCCAGTGGCATTTTCGAGGTACCATGCAGTCGTGGATCGGGCACAGGAGGTTGCGGTTCTGGGCCTAGTGGTTGGGGATTTTCCACATACTCGAATTCGCCTTTGCCATCCATTGAGGGGCCTTTTGCCCAACGACCTTCGGCGCTTTCTGTGCCTTCTGAGTGATTCCAGAACTGATAAGAAAACTCGCGTTTCTCCAATTCCAACGGGAAGGAACTGGGAACCGGAGTGGTTTCCAGTCCAGAACTTTCTAAATCTTCAATGGTTGCTAGCCACAAGTTTTGATGCATCGTATCACGAGCGATCATAAAGCTCAAGGTATCTTTCACCCCTGGATCGTCCGTCATTTCATACAGTCGTACTGCTTGCAAACGTCCCTGACTTTCAGCGTGGAGATTAGACCGGAAATCTGCCAACAAGTTGCCACTGGAGACAATAAAACGACCATTCCAAGGATAGCCGACGCTATCAGATGGTGTTGCACCTAAACCAGAGACAATGGCGTGTTGGGGGTTCATCGCCGCCGCCATAATTACATCCCGTGGGTTACTACCGCCCATGACAGCACCCACAACCGCATCTTTGACACTTTCTTCTTGCATTTTGAGCGGCGCTTTATCTAGAAGATGGGCAATCATCGTTGCCAGCATCTCAATGTGACCGATTTCCTCAGTCCCAACATCTAGCAGCATATCCCGGTACTTGGCAGGGCCTCGACAGTTCCAGCCCTGAAACAGATACTGCATCATCACGGTCATTTCACCAAAAGTACCGCCGATGAGTTCTTGAATTTTCATTGCATAAACCGCATCTGGTTTTTCTGGCGGCTTAAAATACTGGAGTTTCTTATTGTGATAAAACATTTGAATTCCTCTGTTAATTGCAGATGCTGACACAAAATCAAACAGTTGCCAAACTTTTATCCGATTTTGCGTAGCCTCTCCTTATCTAGGAAACTAATCAAATGCTTTATCTTCATCAGCCTCTAGTCAGATATAAAAAATACTTTTAAATAAGTATTTCGACTAGGGCTTTTTTCTTTATAGTTCTGTCTAGGAATGGATTTCAGAAAGCTTTAATTTGTTTTGAGAAAGAATTCAAAAAAATTCAAAATCAAATCACCTGAACTGGATTGCAACTACTCCTAAAGTTTGATTTCCTTAAACCGTTCTTGCGCCGCTTTAAATGCTTCTTGCATCACTAACTGAATTTTTTGAGGATCGGGTTTCTTACCTCCCATTAGATCGCCAAAGTAAACACAGGCTGCTTCGCCTAGTGCCCAAGTATAAGCGGCTGCCCAAGAAGCTGCGATCGCACTCCCAAAACCTGGTATAAATTTAATTAACTCACGGGCAATTGCCTGTGCGAAAAAACCACCTGCGATCGCACTCACAACGCCTCCTGCTTGAGAGGGAGTAACTGTCTGCCCATATAATTTACCCAACAGTCCCATCATTGATACTTGCAAGGCAGTGAGTACGGGCATTGTGGCAAATGGTAGAGGTACGGCAGCCAGAGTTGCAGACATAATCGCAAATGGCAAAATATAACGGCGGGCAGTATCTCGGTAAAGGTTGCCAATTTGCTTGCCAACTTCTTCTCGATCTAATAGCTGATAAATCGCTTGGGCTTCTGCTTGTGGGAGTAGTTCTGCTAAAGAATCTCGCAGTGCTTCTAAGCCATAAAATACTTGAGTGTAGCCATCTTCTTCTAAGGTAAAGTCAATCAGTACAGAGCGATCGCTTATTCCTGCAAAGGCTTGTTGGATTGCGGCAAATGCGCGGTTGACTTCTTGATAATCTGGCGGATAGGCGGGATGATCGACGGTGTTGCCAGGATAAACTTCGTGCAAGCAGGTAACTACCAGCAGACAGGGAATGTCTGGATACTTCTGGCGCAGTTGTTGAGCAATTTGTCGTAAGGTATCAGTTGCAAAATCATTAATTTTAACCGTCAAAAGCAGGATTCTGGCGGAACGAGTTTCCTGTTGTAAATCGCCAACTAACTCTTGAATAATTTTTTGAGTATCTTGTTTGACATCACCCAGCCCCACTGTATCAGTAAAAATCAGTAACGGCAGGTCATTGGAAGGATAGGCGTAGCGCTGGGTGTGTTGCGTGTGGGGGCGAAATCCTTGACCGATAATTTCAGCAGAAACTCCCGTCAATCCCCTCACAATAGAACTTTTCCCAGCTTGAGGTTTACCAATTAAGAGGGCTTCTGTGGTTGGCAGTTCGGCTCGGATTTTCTCTAAAATCTCTGCAACCTGAGTATCGCTGACACTAAACCATTCGACAACTGTCTGTGCCAGTTGTTCTACGGGTAGGTGTTGTGTTAGACGTGTTGTTGCTTTGTTCCATACGCCAGCAATCTGATTTGTCCAGGAATTATCGGCCGACTTGGCAATCGTTTTGTCGGTCGGTTCGTTCAATTGCTGAGAATCAGTTGATGGTAAATCAGCATCACGTTGCTCAGTCATTTTCATCCAAATCTAGAAGACCCTTTTTGTCATCTTATAGCGATTCTCAAAGGGATAACTAGTACCTTTAGTAGTGTTCCTGAGCATGAGCGATCGCGTTTTGGCTGACAATGCGATTGCATTGACTAACAATGCCATTGTGTCGGCTGACAATGCGATTGCATCGACTGACAAGGCGATTGCATCGACTAACAATGCCATTGCATCGACTGACAAGGCGATTGCATCGACTAACAATGCCATTGCATCGGCTAACAATGCGATTGCATCGACTAACAATGCCATTGACTAACAATGCGATTGACCTTTCAAGACGCGATGAATCGCGTCTCTACAATCTGGGTTTTGTTGCTCATTCTGAACTGTATTGTCGCAAAATTTGCCCTCATCCCCCAACCCCTTCTCTCAATATTGGGAGAAGGGGAGCGAATTTCAAAGTCCCTCTCCCAAGCTTGGGAGAGGGATTTAGGGTGAAAGCTCATTGATTCATCCAAAAAGTCTATTACTTCAAAAACGGATTTAGTATCAACTTGGTTCAATCAAATCAGCGATCGCTTGTACCAATACATCTGGATCTACTGGTTTAGAAATATGCATTTGAAATCCTGCGGCTAATGCTTGCTGCTGATTCATTTCTCCTGCATAAGCTGTCAGAGCGATCGCGGGTACGTTTCCTCCTTGTTCAGGGGATCGCGATCGCACTTCACGCATCAGCATATAACCGTCTGTTTTTGGCATTCCAATATCGCTAATTAAAACATCTGGTATCGAGTCAGATAGCGCTTGTAGTGCTTCCTGTGCTGATGATACGGCGGTTACTTGCACGCCGTAGTCTTGCAAAATAAAGGTAACTAAATCGCGGATATCTGGTTCATCGTCCACTACCAAAACTTGAGTGTCTGCAAGCAGCGAGGATTCCGGCTCTGAATATGAGGACTGATTCTCTTCACCCCGAAATTGTTCGCTTCTCACCAAAAGCGGTAACTCGACAGTGAAGGTTGCACCCAATCCTTCTCCCAGACTTTCGGCTTGAACATTTCCCCCATGCATTTCTACAACCTTACGCACGATCGCTAATCCTAAACCTAGTCCACCAAATGTGCGTGTACTTGTGCCATCAGCTTGGCGAAAGTAATCGAACACATAAGGCAAAAAGTCTAGGCTAATTCCCTTACCTGTATCGCTGACTTGAATTTGAGCCTGATTACCAGCTTCCATGAGTCGAATTTCTACCCGTCCTCCTGTTGGTGTAAATTTTACTGCATTAGAAAGCAAGTTCCACACAACTTGTTGCAGCCGATTTGGGTCGCCCATCACTTGTCCCAAATTGGTATCAAATAAGGTCTGAATTTGAATTGACTTGGCTTGTGCTGCTAGTTTTACCGTTTCTAGTGCTGCTTCAACTACCATTACCAAGCTGACAGGACAGATATTCAAGTTTAATTTTCCTTGGAGAATGCGTGACACATCCAACAAATCTTCAATTAGCTGAGTTTGTAACTTGGCGTTGCGTTCAATGGTTTCTAAGGCGTGGTTAGTGGTTTTCTCATCAAACTTCCGAGTCCGCAGCATTTTTGACCATCCCAGAATGGAGTTGAGTGGGGTTCGCAGTTCATGGGAGAGAACCGCCAGAAATTCATCTTTAATTTGGTTGGCGATTTCTGCTTGTTGTCGTGCTGTCTTTTCGCGCTCGAGTAGGCGATCGCATTCTTGTTCAGCCAATTTGCGCTCGGTGATGTCCAGTATAAAAGCAACACCATGTTCTTGGGAATCATTCAGCAAAGCTATCCCCAAAACAATCGGTACTCGCTTGCCGTTACGCTGGATGTACTCTTTCTCATAAATTTTGGAAACTCCGGTGGTTTGCACCTCCAAAAGGGCGCGATCGTCTAAATCCTGATACTCAACAGGAGTCAGTTCTCTCCAATTAATTCCACCTAAACTAGCAAACTCATCATGAGTGTAGCCAGCTAGTTGAAGAAAGGCATCATTGGCATCAATCACAAAGCCATGCACATTCCAAAAAGCGACCCCAATCAAGTTAGATTCAAACAAACGCCGAAAACGTGCTTCGCTTTCACGTAAAATTTTTTCTGCCCGTTTGTGTTCGGTAATATCGCGAGAAACAGTAATTACGCCTTCAATAGTTTGGTCAACATTCCGTAATGGTGTGAGAATATATTCATAATAATGTACGCCATCACGAGTAACATATTTACACTCATCTTTAATCGGTTGCCCAGTTTTCATCACAGCAAGTCGTTGATTCTCTACCTGGGTTATTAGGTCTGCGGGTAAATCCATTTCTGGCAAACTTTTGCCGATAATATCTTGTGGATTTAAATTTAGTATAGTTGCTCCATCGCGGCTGACATATTGATAACGACCTTGGCAATTAAAGATGTAAATATGATCTACTGAAGCAGTGAGGATGGCATTTAAAATATTTGCCTGTTCTTGGACTTGTGTTGTGAGTTCGCGAGTACTTTCTTTTGCCTGTTGACACACAGTAGTTTCCATACAAACGCCGATCATTCGCACCGCTTGGCCTTGAGCGTTATAGATAAATTTTCCGTTGGCAGAAATCCAATGTGTACTTTGGTCTGAGCGAACTATACGAAATTCATCATTGTAGTCAGTCTTTTGTGTGAAAGCGTGGGCGATCGCTTGCATTACAGATTGGCTATCTTCAGGATGAACGCATTTTTTAAATGTTTCATAAGGACTATCATAACTACTTGGAATTAAACCAAAAAGTAGTTCATAATTTTCCGACCAAATAACTTGATTGGTAACAATATTCCAATCCCACAAGCCCATCTGGGATACCTCTAGAGTCAGCCTCAGCCGTTCTTCACTCTCTCTAAGGACTACTTCTAACTGCTGACGCGCCGCAATTTCTTGTTGGAGTTGCTCTAAAATTACTGCTACCTCTGTTGACATGAGATGCACAGATGTTTCTTGAACTTTAATATAAGACTTTTCTGCTTCTACTGCCAGCTTTCTTTTTAGTTCTGTTAATTGTTCTTCAAGTGCTGCTTGTCTTTGTTGATAAAATATCTCTGATTGCTCTAACTCAGCTACCCGCTGCCGCAACACTGCTAATTCATCAGTAAGTTGAAAGTTAATTTGATCAACATTTTGCATATTGTACACCGCTAATGTTTAACAATATCGACTTGAAGAGTAGGTATTTCCTAGTACCACAAGGCGGAATTCAAAATTAAAAATTAAAATTTAATACAGCGTCAGCGTTTGATTGATTATGCTTTATTAAGCAAAAATAATTTATATATTTCAGCCCAAAGGTATATATTAGTTTCAATAACTGTAGGGTAAGCACTGCCAAAAATATCAAAATTGAGCTTTGTGACATCAGTCAGTTAATAGTGCCCACCCTAGAAATAATCGCTAGATAGCTAAATTCAAATTTATTTCTTGAATCGGATGAAAGTTGCACCAATCAATAATGCCACAACTTGCCCTAAGAAGACAACACCCGATTGATTTACGCCAACAGGAGGAATATTTAAACTGCCAATACCATAAAATAATTGTTGTACAAACCACCAAAATATATAGAAAAAGGCTGGTAGCTGGATAGGGATATACAAGATTATTAGCGGTAAAACAGTGTCAATTGTAGCTTTAGGAAACTTCATAACGTACACTCCTAAAATAGCTGCGATCGCACCATTTGCCCCAATCAATGGAACTGTCAAACTCGGTTCAAGCAGAATTTGTATTACACCTGTCATTAGACCAGCAGCTAGATAAAATCCTAGATAGCGTCCGTGTCCTAGAAGATTTTCTACAGTTTTCCCAAAAACCCATAAAAATAGTAAATTTCCTAATATTTGGCTAAAACTGCCGTGCAGAAATATGCCAAAAAATAGGGTAAATACCCGCCAGATGACAACTATCCAAGCAGCAGAGTTGAAAAAGAGAGCATTATTAACTGCTCCACTAATCTGCGCTGGGATCACACCCCAAGTATTGACAAAATGGCCTAATTGACCGCTAAACTCTAGTTTAAGTTCCCATAAAAATACAGCCAGGTTAATGCCAATCAACCAGTAATTAATAATTGGTTTGTTTCGACACCGAATATTATCACTAATAGGAATCATATAGATTTGTCATTGGTCATTGGTCACTTGTACTGAGCGTAGTCGAAGTATTGGTCATTGGTCATTGGTCATTTGTCATTTGTCAATAATTCTTCTTCCCCTGCTCCAACTCATTACTCATTACTCATTACTCATTACTGATTACTCATTACTCATTACTGATTACTGATTACTCATTACTCATTACTGATTACTCATTACTGATTACTCATTACTCATTACTGATTACTGATTACTCATTACTCATTACTCCCCTGCTCCCCTGCTCCCCTGCTCCCCTGCTCCCCTGCCTCACTTCCCCTTAACGTGTGGCAAGATTGAAATCAGATCGCATCGCACTTAACTAGGCAAACAAGATGCTAGGAAACACACTTGTAGGAAGATACCAAATTATTAGTAACTTGGGAGGTGGGGGTTTTGGTGAAACTTTTGTGGCTTGTGATACACAATTACCCGGTTCACCTCTATGTGTTGTTAAGAAACTCAAACCCCAGGCAAGCGATCCGGTAACTTTGGAAACAGCTAGGCGTTTATTTGATACGGAAGCACAAGTTCTGTATAAATTAGGAACTCATGATCGCATTCCCCAACTTTTAGCTTATTTTGAGGAAAATGCTGAATTCTATCTTGTACAGGAATTGATCGAAGGTCATGACCTGAGTCAAGAATTAACATCAGGTAAAACCCTAAGTCAAGAAGAAATCATTTCACTTTTACAAGAACTTTTAGCAATCTTAGAATTTGTCCATCAACAGAATGTAATTCATCGTGATGTCAATCCCCACAATATCCTCAGACGCCAACCAGATGGCAAATTAATTTTAATTGATTTTGGTGCAGTTAAACAAATTACAACTCAAGTTATTACTCCCCAAGGTCAAACTTTAGCAACAGTAGCTATTGGTACGCCTGGATATATTCCTGGTGAACAAGCTCATGGTACGCCAAAATTAAGCAGTGATATCTATGCTGTGGGGATCATTGCTATTCAAGCTCTGACTGGATTATCACCAGAGGAAATAGTAAAAGATGCTGATACTAATGAAATTATCTGGCACGATAAAGCCACGGTAACACCAGAATTTGCTCAATTCTTAGATAGAATGGTGTGCTACGACTTTCGGCAACGCTATCCTTCGGCAACGGTGGCATTACAAGCATTGAAAGAGTTAAGACAATCACCTGTTCAAACAATCGCGTTAACTCCTCCTTCTCCACCAAAAAATATCAACAAACCTGAACAAAAAAAAGGTATTTTAAGTAAAATTTTACTAACAATATTTTTCTTTACTGTTGGCACAGTAGCATCAATATTTATTTGGAATTACATTAATTCAAATAATGCTATAGAATTATCTAAACAAGGAAATACATTTTTTGATTTACAACGCTATCAAGACGCGCTAGAAGTATATGAAAAAGCCGTTAATCTCAGACCAGATTATGCTCAAGGTTGGAATGGCCAAGGCAAAACACTAAATAAATTAAGAAAATACAAAGACGCATTAGTGGCGTATGACAAAGCAATTCAAATTCAGCCAGATTATTTAGATGCTTGGATTGGACGTGGTACTGTATTAGGAAATTTACAGCGATATCAAGAAGCGATCGCCTCTTTTGACAAAGCCTTAGAATTAAAGAATGACAACTCAGAAGTCTGGAATGCTAGGGGTGAAGCTTTCAGTAATTTAAACCAATATGACCAAGCAATTAAGTCTTATGAAAAGGCAATTGAACTCAAACCAGATAATTATGAAGCTTGGTATAAAAAAGGATTAGCTTTGCAAAATTCGAGGCAATATGAAGAAGCGATCGCAGCCTATCAAAAAGTCGTTGATTTAAAACCAGATTACGAGCAAGCCTGGTATAATTTGGGCAATGCACTAGTCAATTTAAAACGCTATCAAGATGCATTTGCAGCTTATGATAAATCGGTACAATATCAGCCAGATTATTACCAAGCTTGGTTATCTAGAGGTAATATACTGCTAAATTTACAGCGTTATCCAGAAGCGATTGAATCTTTTAATCAAGTAATTAAATACAACCCCAGAAGCTATCAAGCATGGTATAATTTGGGATGGTCGCTGCATCAAAACCAACGCTATGAAGAAGCAATAAAAGCTTATAATAAAGCGGCGACAATTAAGCAAAATAACTATCAACTCTGGTATAATTTAGGAAATTCACAATACATATTGCAGAAATACGAAGATGCGATCGCGTCTTATAATAAGGCAGTTCGTTATAAACCAGACCATTCCGAAAGCTGGTATAGTAGAGGCAATGCTCTATTAAATTTAAAACGATATCAAGATGCGATAGCTTCTTATGATAGAGCAATAAAATACAAGCCTAATTACCAACAAGCAATAGACGGCCGTAATCAAGCCAAAATTCAACTGCAAGGCGAAAAAGTACAACCTGTACCTGTAATTGTACCAACTCTTCCATTTCCCAATTCCACCAATCCACCGCAGACAACACCTTAAACGGAACCTGGGTTTTCATCAAGGGAGATATCCTATACGAGTTAAAAAGAATGGAGAGACGTAGCAGTGCTACATCTCTCCAAGCATGATGGATAACGCATATTTAATTTCACCAGATGTTTAATCAATCCTGCGACTAGGTAACTTAGTCCCGCATCTCTGACAAAACCCAGCATCTACATCATGGAAAGCTAAACCACAACCCGAACAAACTATTTCTACCTGATTAGCAGTTTTCACTACTTGCTTAATTAAATCCCCCACTTGCCAAGGAATCAATGCAATTCCGGTAAAAATCATCAATACTGTTAGCAAGCGTCCTAATTCCGAAATTGGAATAACATCGCCAAATCCTACAGTTGTCATTGTGACAACAGAGAAGTAGAATGCATCCAAAAATGTACCGTAATTTTCAGGATTAACCGGATGCTCGACTTGATAAATTAAGCCAGAATAAATAAAAACAATTGCAAATAATGTAAATAATATTCGCGCAAAAATCATTCCATCTTCACTACTGATACTAGCGAATAAAAACTTTTTATCTATAAATCTAATTAATCGTAAAATCCGAAACCATCGTAATAGACGGATAAAGCTAATATCTACCATACCTAGAAAAAATGGCAGAATCGCCATTAAGTCAATAATCGAATAAAAGCTAAAAATATACTTAATTTTGTTTTCCGCACTCCACAGGCGAAGTAAATATTCCACAGCAAAGATGATAACGATCACAGTATCAGCTACATTTAACTGAAACCGCACATAATCAGGAATATTATATGTTTCTGCCACAAAAATTCCTGATGATATTAGCACCAAAGAGGCAAGGGTTAAATTAATCGCTTTACCTATTGGTGTTTCTAGGTCTTCTAAGTAAAATTCTGTTTCTTGTCTGCTCAGTAACATATTCGACCATTAATACATCTTAATTCCCAGTTATAACATTAGAAATACGATATGATTAACCATTATCCTTATGTTAACCTCAGCTTATATGAACTCAGAATCTTTTATGCGTTTAGCATTGACAGAAGCAAAAAAAGGCGATGCACCCTACGGTGCAGTAATTGTTAAAGATAACGAAGTCGTTGCCGTAGCTCATAATACTGTAAAGAGAGACAACGATCCATCAGCCCATGCAGAAATCAATGCTATTCGTAGTTTAACAGCTAAATTGAAAAACCTCTCTTTAGAAGGTTATAGCATATATACAACTGGCGAACCTTGTCCGATGTGTGCAACTGCTTGTGTTTGGAGTGGTTTATCAGAAATTGTATACGGTGCTTCAATTCAAGATTTAATTACTGTAAATCAATCACAAATTAGTATATCTTGCGAAGAGGTAATCGATAAGTCATTTCGGAAAATAAAAGTCACAAAAAACGTTTTAAAAAATGAATGTTTGGAATTATTTAAATAAGCTATCAAAAAACTTATTTTTAGAGTATTCTTTTCCAAGTTACTCAAAAAATCTCGTTCTTTCTCTTTGTGTTACAGACACTTTGCGCAAGTCGGAAAACTTTCCCATGCAAGTATCATTATCTGTGCATCTGCGGTTTAAAAGTAATTTCTCTAATGAATATTCATTTATTTATGTCAATGCGTAATCCCTAAAATATTCGCATATATTTCATAGTTTTCTGGGTCATAGCAGCAAAAAATTATTCTTTGTGGATGACCATTCTTTTGTAGCTGTTCATCGCATATTTTCACTGCCACCTCAGCCGCTAAAGCTTTAGGATATTTATAAATGCCAGTACTAATACAAGGAAATGCCAAACTATTAAACTCTTTATCTGCGGCAATTTGCATACATTTATAATAACACTGAGCCAGAAGTTCGGATTCTCCGTGATTACCTCCTCGCCATACTGGGCCTACCGTATGAATAATGAAGCTTGCAGGTAAGCGATATCCTTTGGTTAGTTTAGCATCGCCAATCTGACATCCCCCAAGCGATCTACACTCATCAATTAAACCCGACCCAGATGCCTTGTGTATCGCTCCATCTACGCCGCTACCCCCAAGCAAACTAGTATTTGCAGCATTGACGATCGCATCAACTTTTAACTTTGTGATATCACCCAAAATGACTTCCATAAAACAATTAAGCCCAATGAGATTAATCTACATACTACAAGCGTATTATGTAAATGTCCATTATACAGTTTTAGCTTCAAGCTTAACGATCGCTCTGCTTAAGGTGATGAGCGATGGCATTTCTAGCGATCGCCTGCTTTTTGCTGATTTATTCAATTATTTCTTGTCTACTTTATTAATGCGGAAGTTATGATTTTTTTATTTGTATAAATAGCTCAGTAAATAATTACGAATTATTTAACTTGGCTCATTCAAATACGATAAATATGTATTTGCCCAAATCGCAGCTTGAGTGCGATCGCGCAAATTTAATCTGTTTAAAATATTCGTAACATGATTTTTCACCGTCCCCTCAGAAATGTAGAGTCCGTGAGCTATTTCTCGGTTACTAGCGCCTGTAGCAATTAATCGCAAAACCTCTTTTTCTCTAGGAGTAAGTTCAGCTAAACTAGATGGTACAGGCGGCGAATGAGTTGGTGCAACAGGAGAAAATTGAGTCAACAGCTTTTTAACTATACCTGGGCCTAAGTGAGTATATCCTTTATGAACGGCACGAATAGCAACAGCTAATTCTTCTGATGGTGTATCTTTCAATAAATAACCCATAGCCCCATTTTTTAAAGCTGCTGACACATATTCATCATCATCAAAAGTCGTTAATACTAAAATTTTAGTTTTGGCAAAACGTTTTTGAATCTCCTTTGTGGCTGCAACTCCATCCATAATCGGCATTCTGATATCTAGTAATATTACATCTGGCTGAAATTCTGCAACAAAATTAATTGCTTGTTCGCCGTTTTCTGCCTCTCCAACTATTTCTAAATCTGGTTCTAATTCCAATAATGCTCTTAATCCTTGGCGAATTAAACTTTGGTCATCTACCAGCAAGACTTTAATCATTATGTTAACCTTGTTAATGGAATATTAACCGTAATTTTGCAGCCACAGCCAAGAGCGCTATTAATATTAAACTGGCCCCCAAGTGCTAAAGTGCGATCGCGCATACTATGAAGTCCAAAACCAGTGGTATTTTGCCCGACATCAAAACCTTTACCATTATCCTGAATTATCAATTGCAAATTGCCTTTAGTCGTAGTGAGTTCCAATTTTACCTCTGTGGCATAGGCATATTTAGATATATTAGTTAAAGATTCTTGAGTAATTCGATAAATAGCAGTATTGATTTCAGGTGGTAGAGAATATTCCAGGTTGATTTGATAAATTGGTAATATTCCATTAAAGCGATAAAAATTTTCTGAAAGACTAGCGATCGCATCTTCTAAAGATTGTTCTTGTAATGGATTAGAACGCATAGTAGAAACAGATTGACGAACATCTTTTAGCGCCTTTGAACCCAATTCCTTTGCAGTTGCGAGAAATGTTTCAGCCTTACTTGGGTTAAATTGCCATAGTTTTAAAGCAGTTTCTAATTGCAGATTTAAAGCAGTCAGAGAGTGTCCTAATGAATCATGAATTTCACGAGCAATACGGTTACGTTCTTCTAAGGTAGCTTGATTTTCAATTTGCATGGCATATTGACGGAGTTTGTCGTTAGCAAGAGCTAGCTTTTCTCGACTTTGCCGTTCAGACAAAACTGCATTCATCATCAACAATACAAAAACCAAACTTAAGCCAAATACTAACGACGAATTCAAAATCAAAAATCGATATCGCTCTTGTGCTTGCGGCGATGCTTGAAAATTGAATAATTGATATTTTAGTTGTGTAGTAACTAAAAATAAAGCAAATGACAAACTTGTAACGAATAAGCGCCCATTTAACTGAAAAATCAGACAACTACGAGTCACTAAAATTATATATAAAAAAGGAAAAAGCCGAGCAAATCTTTCCCCAAAAAGTCCAATGATTAAAATTAATAAAATTTCAATGACTGTATATATTATCTTAGTTGTCTGATTTTTTCTGGGTAATGTTAAGCCCATTGCCGCAAAAATAATCAGACTAAAAATTGATAGTTCTGGCAATATGCTACAAACTGACAAGTCTGGAAATGCACCACAAATTGATAGCTCTAGAGGCTTGGGACGAAATCGCCGTAACGGAGGTGGTATCACAGCTGTCAATGCGGTGATTGCCAGTAATGTCCACTCCAGATAAAGCAGAGACGGAAAAGGATGTTTCTTAATTTCAATTGGACGACTCATTAGTCGCGTTGCTCCAGTTAGAAGTGATGAGTTATGAGTTAGAAGTTAGGAATTAGAAGTGAATAATTCTGAAGATTTGAGCAGATGCTTTCACCGCTTAATTTGTTCCTTGATTGAGAAATTAAAAGCAAATTAAAAGAACAAATCCGTTAGGTAATCAGCTAAATAATGACTGATAAAATCATCATAATCAAAATTTTCATAATTTATAACTCCTAACTCCTAACTTCTAACTTTTAACTATCTCTTGTCAATCATGACTAAAGTCATGGATATAACCATGACTTTCTCCTCATGTAACTGCTGAGGATAAGTTCTTATGATGGTGGCATCCAACCAGGAAAAACCCACCAGACAAGTAATGAAACTCAAAGCATTATCGCTAGTTGCTTCCGCGATCGCTCTCACTTTAACTGCAACCTCCTTTGCTGTTCACGCTCAAACAGCCTCTCCTTCACCCCTGTTACTTGCCCAAACTCCACAAAAAGAAAGAGGCCCTTGGAAAGAGTTGGGTCTAACAGATGCCCAAAAAGCCCAAATTCAGACGATTCGCCGCGATAGTCGCGCCAAATTTGAAGCAGTTTTGACCCCAGAACAAAAAGCAAAATTAGAGGCAGCGAAACAAGCACGGCGGGCTGAATGGCAAGCGCGTAAAGCTCAAGGGCAAACAGGTCAACGGCAACCCGGTCAACGTCGAGGAAAGGGTGGTTTTGCTGACTTAAATCTAACTGAAGCCCAAAAAACCCAAATGCGACAAATCCGCGAGTCTGAGAAACAACAGATTCAAGCAGTCTTAACCGCAGAACAGCGTCAAAAATTAGAGCAATTCCGTCAAAATGCTCCTTCACGCCGTCAACAAGGCAATCCTCAATAATCATCTTTCAAAAAATAATAATTCTGGGGTGGGCAGTACTCGCCCATCTCAATCCCAAAATAGATTATATAGACTTCTTGCAGAAGATGCGGAAAGGGGAAAAACTTCATCCCCTTTCCCTTTCCCTATTTATTTCCCTGCTCAATTTAGTAGACTTTCAAGCTAGTTTTGAGTTATGAGTTAATCAAAACTCCGCTTGATTAAAATGTCAAAAGAATTCGCAATTGGTAGTAAAGTCCGTGTTGTGGCGCTACCAGCTTATGTCAAAACTGCTGAACCTATGCCCATGCTACGCCCCCCTAATGTAATTCACATGGGCGAAGAAGGTATAGTCATTGACCGCAGACCCGGTGGATATTGGGGGATTCGCTTTGCTAGGGGTGTCTTTCTCCTAGATAGTCAATATATCGAAAGTACAGATACCCCTGCCGAATCTCACTTAGAATAAGATTTCTCGCAACCAAGAATTGTAAACTTGTGTAAAGTTGTGATTCTGGTTTACACCATGATTTCCCGCCGTACTTTTTTAAGCATATTATTTGCCAGCTGTATTTCTGTCATCAGCTGGCTGAATTTTACCCCTGCTGCTGATGCTATGGGTGGTAAACTTCCGGCAATTAATCAACCCGCACCTGAGTTTACTTTGCCAACCAACACAGGTGATGGCAAAATTTCCCTCTCTGACTTGCGCGGTAAATGGCTAGTCCTGTATTTTTATCCTAAAGACTTCACCTCTGGTTGCACTATAGAAGCTCGTCGTTTTCAGCAAGACTTACCCCAATACCTCGAAAAAAATGCTCAGATAATCGGCGTTAGTGCTGATGACATTGATTCCCACGCCAAATTTTGTGATTCAGAGGGACTCAAATTCCCCTTGTTGGCTGACACTGATGGTTCAGTGAGCAAAGCTTACGGTTCGTGGCTCGGCTTTTTATCTATGCGCCACAGTTTCATCATCGATCCTCAAGGCGTCTTGCGCGAGACTTTTGTCAAAGTCAATCCAACTATTCACAGTTCAGAAGTGCTGGCACGACTAGAACAATTACAGTCCACAGCTTCTTAAATGATTAGCCTAAGTTAGGGATTTGTCTCCTTGGCTTAGGCTAACAATAATCAAGCGGTTATAGCAGGAGGCAGAAGGCAGTCTTGCTGGAGGCAGGAGGTAAAAGTATTACTATTCCTAGCCTTGAGGGTTTCAAATTGTCCTAACCTATGTGGCTACGGCTATAATTTAAAATTAGCTACTGGAAGAACTTGCATACATCTAAATTCTCCCCCTTAAAGGCTATTCATTACTTGGATCTTTCTTAAAATTTGTCAGAGCGATCGCTAAAGAAATAGAGTGATTATTTTTTCTTTCCTTCGGGCAAAACAAAACCATATTTTTTGAGTACAGTTTTGGCTTCACCGCCAGATAAAAACTGAACAAATTCTTTGGCAGCAGAAGGATTTTTACTGTTTTTAATTATTGCTACCGGATAGACAATTGGGGAATGAAATTTATCATCAGCAGTAACTACGACTTTTACCTTGTTGGAAATTTTGGCATCAGTGGCATAAACTAAACCTGCTTCGGCGTTACCACTTTCTACTGCTGCTAAAACTTGACGCACATTGTTAGCAAAGACCAATTTCGACTTGAGGCGATCGTAAATTTTCAATTTCTTCAAGACTTGCTCGCCATATTGACCGGCGGGTACGCTTCTGGGTTCACCGATCGCAATTTTTTTAATCTTACTGTCTGTTAAATTGTAGAAGCTATAGATGCCAACAACATCCTGAGGCACAATCAAGACTAAACGGTTATTTGCCAGGTTAGTACGACTACCTGGTAGCAACAGTCCTTTTTGTTCCAAGGCATCCACTTGCTTTTTGCCAGCAGAAATAAAGATATCTGCTGGCGCTCCTTGCTCAATTTGTTGCTGCAAAGCACCAGAAGCCCCAAAGTTATAATTAATATTGATATTTGATTTACTTTGTTGGTATAAAGGCTTAATTTCTTCCAGTGCCTCTTTTAAGCTGGCAGCTGCGGACACAAGTATGCTGGTGTTTGACTGTGCTATTACAGGAGAAGGAGGAACCAACGGTAAACCAATTGCTAGTAGCAAGCCAGCGATCGCTATACCCAAAAAGCCAAAAATTTGTCTTCTTTTCATAGAAAAGGCGTTTGAAGGGTTTCTTCCATAAAATTGACGTTAGGTAAAATAGTACCAAATATACCAACTTATAACCAACTATATCGGTAAAAATCTGCCGAGAAAAATTTCAGTAGGTAAACTGGGCTACGAACAGCGCAGCCCTTGTTTACCACTCTGTAGCTTATGAAAGTGCTGATACTGGTTCTAACTTCTCAGCTTTGTTCTTCAATACGGTTGGTAGTTCGCTGTTGAACGCCTCACCTTCAACCACTTGCGATCGGAAACCATCGGGCCCAACTGGAACATCGCCCGTGATGGTGGTGCGATAGAGAACGCGCTCGACTTCCAGATGATCCAAGTCTTGAGGGGCCAAATGGGAGGTAGCGCGGTTATCCCAGAATGCAATGTCACCGTTATTCCAGCGGAAGCGGGTGGTGTAGGCGGGCTTGGTAATCTGGTTGAAGAACAACTCAAGCAGCAAGTCGCTCTCTTGTCGTGATACGTCAAGAATGTGCGAGGTGAAGCCAGGGTTGACGTACAATGCGCGTTCACCAGTCTCAGGATGAACCCTTACCACTGGATGGATTGAAACCAGGGGATTGGCTGCGATGCGCTGGGCAATCTTGCTGTTGCTGGGCAAATTCAAACGCGCATTGAAGCGATGTTCGGCCTTTAATGTGTCTGCTAATGCCCGTAGGGGTGCTGACAGACCCTCATAGGCTGCAACTAAATTTGTCCACTGTGTGTCACCACCGAAGCTAGGGACATTAACCGCACGCAAAATTGATGCCGCAGGTGGGTTGACAACTGCTGTAACATCGGTGTGCCAACGGCTCTCGTAGCTGGAACGACGCAGACCATTGCGCCGCTCGTAACGGCTGCGGTCAATGGGCAAGATTTCTGAGAAGCCTTCAATCGGCTCGTCTTCGTGGGGATGTGCGTAAGTCACTTCACCAAAACGAGCTGTGAATGCAATCTGTGCCGCATGATCGATGTTTTGACCGCGAAAGAACACGACTTTCCACTTCAATAGTGCTTGACGAATTTCTTTGACTGCATCATCGTGCAAAGGACGTGACAAGTCTACGCCGCTGATTTCGGCACCGATGAAACCTGCTACCTGTTTGACTTCAATGTGTTTGTTGCTCATCTCAATTCTCCATAGTTTGATCGATCGGGCGGTGTTCGCACTCGTCCGTTTACTTGAGATATGTTGCTTGCGCTTAATGGCTACATACCAAAGGAAGCGATCGCAGTTTTAATATATTACTATAAATTGATCGATTTACCGTAGTATATACTTGCCGTATTTTAGACTGCTGTAACAATGGTAGATTTAGTCCGGGAAAAGGTAAGTAAAAATTCGGAACACAGATATTAAGAAGCTTCTCAGATCCAGTGAGACGTACTTAGAGTTATTTCATATAAAGTTTATTAAATCTTTTTATTTTTCACATAAGTATTTTATTTCTTGATTAATTTATACTGTAGGATGACAAAGAAACAATTATATTTATAATAATTACGTGTTGCAAAAAACTGCAAAATCAATATTTAAATAATTATTTGAAGTAAAATTTTTTAATTAAAATGTTTGTAGACAATTTGATACTGGTTGATAAGAAAATAAGACCGTATATTTAATTCGTAAATTAGATAAATCTTAATTTTAGTTCACTCTTTTATTCAGAGATACTAATTTGCTTTTTTCATTAGCAACACGCTAATAAAAAATTATCAGTTGATTTTTTACCAAGGTTGATTAATGCCTTGAGGAGATCGAAAACTACATGAAAAAGCAATTACCACAAAAGAAAACGCAGATATCACAGAAATGGACTATTTCTAAATATTGGTTACGTTTTTTAATCATAGTTCTATTAGTAATAGGTGTATTTTTTCGCTTCGTTAATATTGATAAAAAAATTTATTGGGGTGATGAAGCTTTATCCTCATTACGCATATCTGGCTATACGCAGTCAGAAATGAGGAAGCAATTAGGTAATGGTCGTTTGATTGGCCTAGAAGATTTACATAAATACCAGTATCCTAATCCTGAAAAAAATACAATTGATACAATTAAAGGAATTATTGTAGAAGACTCGCAAATTTTGCCATTATACATCTTGATGACCCGGTTTTGGGTAGAGTGCTTTGGCAATTCTATAGCAGCGATCAGAAGTTTTTCGGCATTTATTAGTCTGCTTACCTTTCCTTGTCTTTATTGGCTATGTCAAGAATTATTTGAGTCTTCACTAGTCGGGTGGATAGCCATCGGGTTGGTAGCCGTTTCACCTATTCATATCGTGTATGCACAAGAAGCGCGATCGTATAGTTTAGCAATAGTAGCCATTTTTATATCGAGTGCAGCACTGCTGCGAGCTATGCGCCTTCAAACAAAAGTTAGTTGGTGCATTTATGCAGCAACATTATCAATAGGGTTTTATACTCATCTATTTTTTACCTTGGTTGCTTTTGCACAAGGAATTTATGTAGTTACAATCGAACGCTTTCGATTGAGTAAAACATTAATTTCTTACCTGCTATCATCGCTTGCGGGTTTTATCACTTTTGTACCTTGGATTTGGATTATTATTACCAATCCTCAGCCAGAAGCAGTAACTTGGGCGAATATTAAACAAACAGTATTTATGTCATCTGTCAGGTGGGCTGGTATTTTTAGTCGTGCGTTTATTGATTTAGGTATTAGTCCTAACGAGCCTGGAAAACTTAAGTTTTTATTAATTCCTTTTATTTTGATTCTTTTAGTTATAATCGGCTACTCAATCTATTTTTTATGTCGAAGAACCTCTAAAAAAGTTTGGTTATTTGTTTTAACCTTAATTGCATCAGTAGGGCTTCCATTACTGATAATAGATTTCGTCTTTTTAAAACGATATGCTACTAGTCGATATACACTTCCTTCTGTTTTAGGGATACAGTTAGCTGTTGCTTACCTATTTACCACTAAAATTACGTCTATTTCTACTAAAGCTTGGCAAAAAAAGTTTTGGTCACTTGTAGCATTTATGGTAGTTATAGGCGGGGTTGTATCTTGTATGGTTCACTCTCAACCGCAGATTTGGTGGAACCAATTCCCTGAAAAATACCAAGAATATCCTCACATTGCTCATATTATTAATCAAGCTAAGAAACCGCTTTTAATTAGTGATGAGGATAACATCATTCCACCACTACAAGTACTTAGTAACTTAATCGATCCAAAAGTGCAATTCCAAATTGTAGGAAAAAATCAGTTACCAGAGATTACTAATGGCTTTAGTGACATATTTTTATTCTTGTTCGAGCCATCTGATTTCTTAAAAGCTGGAATTGAAAAAGTTTATAACTCAAAGTTACAGCAGGTAGACGACTTTCTCTGGAAAATAACAAAAGCTAATTAAACTAAGGATACGGGCACATCTACCGCCTGGGAGACTGCAAGTGGAAACTAAAAGCAGATAGTTGGCATTTGAATCTCGCTTGGCGGTTAAAAATTCATATCAATTAGCCTGATAAGTTGCACAGTTAGAGCAAAAATATACTTTAATTAAACAAATAATTTAAGTATATACTGGTACTGCTGCCGCTTATGTCATCGCCCCTTGAGCGCCCGTTAAAAATTGAAATCAGATTGCCATCTTCCCATCCTCAATTATTGGAAGGATTGGATATATGGTTGCGTTTAGGTTTGATATCTGATACCCAAGTCAGGCAGTTATGTCGAGAGTTTCTGGTGTGTGCGGTGGTGTTGCAACCCCAGGCTGAAGCTCAAACAAAGGTAGTATTTGCAACTTCCGACTCCGTGCAGGAGTTGCCTGTAGCAGCTTTACAATCTAGTAGCAGTAAACAACCACAACAAAAACCAGCTAAACCCAACCTCATCGGCACAATGTTGCAGTCCTTGGGGGCAGAACTGAGTGTGCGTTGGCTACTTTTTCTAGGGGTTTTTTTGGTAGTTGTATCCTCTGGAGTACTGGCTGCTAGTCAATGGGCGAGGTTTCCGGCTGCTGGACAGTACGGGGTTTTATTTGCTTATACTTTGAGTTTTTGGGGATTAAGCTTTTGGGCGACTAGGCAAAATAACCTCAGATTGACGGCTCAGACATTGCTGATTGCCACTCTTTTGTTAGTACCAGTGAATTTTTGGGCAATGGATAGCTTCAAATTGTGGCAAAATCCTGTGGATTGGATTGTAGTTGCGATCGCCTGTCCTACCCTGACTGCTATAACTGTTTTACTCTCCAAAAATCGGACTATTTTTGCCAATTTACATCCTGGCAAATTACCTCTGATAAATATTCTAGGGCTGAGTTATCTGCATTGGGGTTGGCAGTTAAGAGGATTTCCCTTAATTGCTGTTTATCTGGCAACGATCGCCACAACTATCATTACTGTTTATTACAATCTTTTCCAACAGCCTCGTACTGTCAGCGACGATCGCCGTAGGTTAAGTATTAGTTTACCTGCTACTGTAATTATTTATTCTTTAATAGTATTGTTGGTGCGGGCAATTTTTGTTACCAAGGTAGATGTCGCACTGTTGGGGTTAGCTATTGGCATTTGCGGCTGGTTGATGACTTGGTTAGCAGAGCAGGGGAGCAGGGGAGCAGGGGAGCAGGGGGGCAGGGGGGCAGGGGGAGCAGGGGGAGCAGGGGAAGTAACATTAATATCCTCCTCGTCTCCCTTGTCTCCCTTGTCTCCTTCATCCCTCTTACTCTGGGAAAGACTTGGTGGGGTTTTACTCTTTTTGGGTTGGGTGGTATCGGTAGTAAATTATCCTTGGCAAGCAATAGCTGTCAGTGGTTTGGGTTTGTGGTTTGTAGGGAGTCGCTTGCGGCGGTACAGTTTAAAGCGAGACTTTGCAGGGGTTTTCGTCATCGGCTTAGAGACGATTTTGCTAGGTTGGCGATTAGTACCCGATAACTTACAGAAATTAGCGATCGCAACTACTACCCAACTCACCAATTCTCAAAATGAACCTTGGGCGCTACTGGGTATAGCTTTATTTCCCTACGTAATTTTGATGGTGGCGCTTACAGATAATTTGTATCGCCGCCAAAAGCGAGGATTAGCTAAATTTGGCGAACTACTTACCCTGTTATTTGGAGCTTTTTTAACAACGATCGCTCTTGTAAATCCTCCATTGCGATCGCTAAATCTGCTATTTTCTACCGCCACTCTGGCATTTGTGACTCAACGCCGCTCCCCCTCATCCCTTCCCCTGGTATACCTAACTCATATCATGGGGGTGCTGACATTTTGCTTTACCATTAATTGGTTATTCCCCAGCCTGACTCAACAATGCTGGGCAAGTATTTTATTGGCTCTGATGGTTGCAGAATGGCGATTTAGCTTGCAGGAAGGACTATGGCAACGTAGTGCATGGGATATCGGCTTAGGATTAGCCGCAGCGAGTTTTTTCCTGTTGTGGATGAATTCAGAATCATCTTGGTATGGCATCACTGATGAGCGATCTGATTGGGGAGTTGTATGGCTAGTTACGCCTTTAGCTCTTACGGGTGTTGCCAATGCCGCAATTATAGAGCGGCGGCTTACTAGCCGTTACTTGAGTGTCTTGGCTGTAATAATTGCCCAGTTACTAACTTTACAATTACCAGGAATCAGATTAATCGGTTTGGCTGTAGGTGCTGGATTGATGTTTGTAAATACCCGCTATTTGCGCAACCAAGTATCTGCGGTAATTACAGAAGGATTTGTTTTAAGTTTCATTGGCGTGCTGCTGTGGACGGGTGTACCTGGTTTACCTCGCCTAGCGGTAGCTGGTTGGTTTGTTGTCGGAGCGATCGCAACTCTCAGTCTATGGTTAGCGCGGACAGTTTTCAGCCGACGCGGTAACGAATTAGCAGTTATCTATGCAACCGCCAGCGATAAATGGGCGATCGCTTTATGCAGCGTTGAATTATTATGTTTGACGCTGCACTCAATACTGATTTACCAAGGGTTTACGACTTCAGGATTTTTGTTCTTAATTGCCACTGTAATTACCTTGGCAGCCATTGTTTATCGCAGTTGGCGCGAACCGACAAATTGGGCATTTTATGGCATTGGTTGGTGTTTGGAATTGTTGATTGCCCAAGGGTTAGGGTTGGGGGAACGCTCAATTGTGAGAATTGCGATTGCAAACATCGCCTTGGGTTTAATTACTCAACTTGTCGGCGAGTGGTGGCGGCGACGACATCAATTAGAAAGGTTTCCTAGCAGCCTGCACATTTTGCCATTAATTTATGGTGCATTCAGTGTATTGCTGCGTTTGAACACCTTCACCGAGTGGACAGGTTTGTATTCCTTGGGTGTAGCTTTAATTATTATTGGCGTAGGGCGACGACACGAGAACTTCAAACCCTTGCTGTATTTAGGAATCATTGGCGTATCAATTTCTGCTTATGAACTTTTGTTCTATCAAATGTCACAAGCTTCAGGAGGAGCGTTAGGTGATGGATTGATTGCCATGTCTGCCCTTGGTGCGAGTATCATGTATGCTTACCGCATTTTGTCGCCTTGGCTAGTCAGCTACTTACATCTAACTCCCCAAGAATTGAAAAGAATTGCCCATATTCACTGGGTTTGGAGTAGCTGTTTATTAATGGCTGCCATTCCTGTTCCCATTGCAGTTAACCGTTTGGTGGGATTGGGAACGGGAGTATTTTTGATTCGCTACGCCATCTTTCAGGGACGAAATTTACCCACTTCCCCCAGGATTTTGGGAAGAATTACAATTGCCGAGATGTGGGTTTACCTTGGTTTATTAGAGGTAGCCGGCATGAGGATTTATTGGCGAGAGACAGCAGTAGGGCGATTTTGGGCTGGGCCATTAGTTCCTTGGAATGGTGCGATCGCTTGTGTGGCAGCCTACTTTTTGTACGTTTTACCTTGGGAAAATTGGGGTTGGTCTAAAAGACCTTGGCAACAAGCTGCATACATCACACCACTGATAATTTTATGGGAAACCAGACTGCAAACTTACCCCATAACTTTGATAATCGCAGCTGGATTTTACATCTTCTTAGCAAAAGTAGGCGAAAACATCCGTTTCACCTATATTAGTGTGGCGTTGATTGATTGGGCACTTTACCGTTGGTTTGATTCCTTACACCTGACTGATGCTTTATGGTATATAACGCCAATTGGATTATCACTGCTTTATATTGCTCAAGTGGATACCCAACTGAAGCTACCAGAGTACAAAACATCTCGTCATTTTCTGAGAGTGCTAGGGAGTGGCTTAATTTGTGGGTGGGCAATTTTATTTAATCAAAATACAGCTTGGATTCCGGGTGTTTTTAGTCTCATCGCTATTTTTGCTGGATTAGCTTTACGAGTACGAGCTTTTCTCTACATTGGTACAGCAACTTTTTTAATCACAACAATCTATCAATCGGTAATTTTCAGCTTGCAGTACTCCTTTTTAAAATGGGTAGTTGGCTTGTTAGTTGGTATTTTATTGATTTACATCGCCGCTAATTTTGAAACCCGTCGCGCTCAAATAACTTCCTTAATTCGTAGCGCCATTGATGAATTTCAATCATGGGAATAGGTAATACCCATTTAAAAAAATGCGACATACAGACCATTTGTAGAGACGCGATGAATCGCGTCTTTACTTTACCCAAGAATATGTAGCAATCATTAATTGAATTAGTATAGGCTAAGTATTGAACTAATTAGATAGCCGCCTAAAATGGCGTTTCAAACAACATTACCTAACCTAATCGGGTCAAAAGACTTAATCTAAAAACTTCATGTACTGTCAAATTACCAAGCGAACAATATTATCAAGAATATCAATCGTTCGACCCAAGATTTCTAAGAAACCTCCAGTATGATTTATTTCCTGAATTTCTTGATTTATCGCTTTAATGCCATCTTCAAAACCTTTTTCGTTTTGCTCCAGTTTGTTGATTAGAATAGTACCAATGTTGTTCCTGACTGTGTTGACATAAATCGTCCATTGACCACGATAGTTGTTAAACTTTTTTTTATGTTCTGGCTTAGTAAATTTTCTTTCAATACCAGGTTGATATAAATTTTTATCTATTTCACTGATCTTTTTCAAAAATGCTAATTGTTTATTGTTATCGACATTAAATGCTATCTCTGACATAAAATTACTTTTCCTTTCTTTATTAGTTATTTTTGATTTCTTCAGCTACATTAACTAGGGAATTTATCTCAGATAAAAGTTCATTAGCGCGTGCAATAGTAAACTTATCTTCTAAAAGTAACTGAAAAGCTTCTTTGAAGTCTTTGGCTGATTCACTAGCATCATTTAAAGCTTCTATCGAAAGTGTCATCGTCAAAATATTCTGCCGTTTTTCTATCCATTCGTCAGGATCGCTAATTGGATCGGCAGCCGTATAAGGTCTGAAAAGTAAACGATCTTCCTGATTTTCTTGAATGGTTGTTAAATTATTTTTTAGTTCAGTAGTAAGAAGTTCAAGCACTGATTCCTGAATAGCAAGCTCTCGATAAATCGTTTCTTTCCTCTGCTCTAATTCTTTTCTCAACGCACCTTTAATTTTCTTACTCAATATTATTTGAGGAATTTTAGATAAAACAGAGCTAATTTTGTTAGAAACAAGAGGATTACCTTGAATATTAGTGCTAACATTATTTAATTGAGTGAAAATATCCTCAGTAACTTCTTGTGCTTGTGTTGGAGCATCCGAAGTTGCTAGATTTTCTAAAGCAATAAAGTAGCGTTGGAGTAAATCGGTATGTTGGCGCATTCGTCCAATTATCACAAGCCATTCTTTATCTAGTTTAGTAATTTTAATATACATTTCTTCACGTTCTTCTACTGTATATTCTGTGCGGTTACGCAGCAACTTTTCCGAATTGGCATCAACAACGTAGTTTCCTGATGTAACCAATAAAGTATCTAGTGCATCTGCATATTCTTGTCCAGCGTTGGCAAACTTTTTATATTCTCTTAGAGAAGCACCACAGGCAACTAATGAAGCTCCAATCAAAGAGATGATTGATGCTCTAATAACAAATTTAGATTTGATAGTAATCTCCTTTCTAAGCATAAAACGTATAAATAAGATGTTTCAAAAGCAGAAAGTTAAGTAAGAAAACTCTCAGGGCGTAAGCTTGATATAAGGTAAAAACGCTGTTATTTCCTTCTCCACTCCCCAATTAGTTAATTTCGGAATTTTGCGATCGCATCAAAAAATATTGCTCCAGGGTTGACGTTTCGGTGTTTCGCGCAGTCTGTAACAGCTTCCGCCTTCCCTGTAAGAACTTCTGCTTTCACGTTTCCGTGTTTTGCGCAAGCTGTAGCAACTTCTGCTTTCACGTTTCCGTGTTTTGCGCAAGCTGTAGCAACTTCCGCTTTCACGTTTCCGTGTTTTGCGCAAGCTGTAGCAACTTCTGCTTTGATGTTTCCGTGTTTTGCGCAAGCTGTAGCAGCTTCCGCTTTGATGTTAAACCAATTCGCAATTGGTAATTCAAAATTCGTAATTACGAATTGGTATAAAGCAAACAAATTTTAGGCTTTTTCAGAAAAATCAACAATTCCACGTATGGCAACCTCTTCAACAAATGTCCACTATAGAGTTATGAGAAATTGAGAAAATGAGTATTAATTATGGGAAGGCGAAAACGCAATTCACGTACTCTTGGGAAAGCTGAACTACGTCTAGCAAGCGTTAAATCTATTAGTCAAACTCTCGATGTTGGAGAGGGGTTAACAGTCAAAGATTACACTGAAAAAATCGAAATGGTGCGGCAATCTCTAGAAGCATACAATACCACCCTCTCTACTATTGATGTCTTACTAACCCAGCTCGTCGAAAATGAACAGGATTTAGCAGACTATTCTGAGAAAATTTTGCGTGGTGTTGCTCATAAATATGGTAATAATAGCCATGAGTATCAGATGGCTGGGGGTACTCGTAAAAGCGATGTCTACGACGGGCTACGCCTACGCAAGCGTGCTGTGCGCCAAGGTGTTGTTTGACTACTAGCTAAGGGATAAAGAGAATAAGGAAAATTAGGAAGATAGGGAATACAAAGATTTCACCCACTCCCATTCCTGCGTCAAACCCTCTTTTAGAGAGACTTGCGGTTGATATCCGAGAATTTTCTGTGCTTTAGATACATCAGCAGCCGTGTGGCGCGCGTCTCCCATCGCTTTTTCAATGTGGTTTCTTTTGATTGGCTTCCCAACAATTTCTTCAATCGTATTTAAAACTTCTGCTAAAACCACCCTGCTACCACCACCGATATTAAAGATTTCTCCCACTGCTTGGGGTGCGGTAGCGGCGGCTAAATTAGCGGCGACGATATCACTAACAAACGTAAACTCCCGCGTTTGCTGGCCATCGCCGTAAATAGGAATCGCCTCATCGCGCAAAATGGATTGAAAAAATTTATGAAATGCCATATCTGGGCGCTGTTTGGGGCCATAAACTGTGAAATAGCGCAATGTTACACAAGGTACACCAAAGTTTTTGTAATACAGTTCGCACAAAAACTCTGCTGCTAGCTTCGTAATGCCGTAAGGAGAAACCGGTTGAGGACAAATTCTCTCGTGGGTAGGTAATGTTTCTGCATCACCATATACACTAGATGAAGAGGCAAACACTAACCTTTTTAAGTGTTTAGCATCCTTAGCTGCTTCCAGCAAAACTTGTGTAGCGTTAACATTTCGTTCTGTATAGCCTCGAAAAGCTTTACCCCAACTTGCTCTGACCCCTGCTTGTGCCGCTTGATGGTAAACTACATCAACATCTTTTAGGAGTTTCTGCCAATCTAAAAACTGCATATCTCCTTCAATTAATGCAAAACCAGGTAAACGATACAAGTGTGCAACATTGTTTCGCTTTAACATCGGATCGTAATAATCATTGAATTCATCAATCCCGATTACTTCGTTTCCTTGTTGTAGCAATGTTTCTGCAAGATGAGAACCAATAAAGCCTGCGACTCCAGTAACGATAATTTTAGCCATGTTGCCGATTTTTTCTATCCTGATTAACCGCGATATTCACAGGTTAATAATTATAATCAAAAATCGGTTATTAATTGAAGATTATTTTATAGATAGGTTGAATTATATCAGCATAAAAGATAATTAAACTAATACATTTATGCTAAAAATGTGTTATGAACTGGATGGAGTAATTACTAATAATAAAAACTAAAAATTTACTAATTAGTTAAATTTAATTTTTCAAATAAATGCAGTTGGAATTCAATAACTAAAATAGCTGAAAAACCCAAGGTTTTACCCCACCCTAACCCTCCCCTTGTAAAGGCTACGGTGTACACACAAGTCTGAAATAGCTGAAAAACCCAAGGTTTTACCCCACCCTAACCCTCCCCGTATGTATTGGGGAGGGAACAAGATTTCTTATTTCCCCCCTTTATAAGGGGGGACTAAGGGGGGTAAATCCAGGGTTTGTGTGTACACCGTAGCTCAATATATCGGGGGGATTAAGGGGAGTGGAATTTTAGGGGACTTTTACAAGAGGTATACTAAATCATCAGAAACTTGCACAAGTGTGAGAATTGATGAAAAAATTGATCCGCGAGAGCAGTTAAGGTATTCTCATTTTGCAAGGGACGCACGAGGAAATCAGTGAAAGTTTTAGTTGTTGGTAATGGAGGGCGCGAACACGCTCTGGCGTGGAAACTGTTGCAATCTAAGCAAATTGAGCAAGTTATCTGTGTACCAGGGAATGGGGGGACGGCAAGTATGGAACGTTGCCAGAACTTGCCCTTAGCAGTATACGATTTTGAGGGAATGAGCCGATATGCTCTAGAACATGGCATAACTCTGGTAATAGTTGGCCCAGAAGTTCCCCTATCTAAGGGAATCACAGATTACCTCCAAAACAAAGGATTGATGGTATTTGGCCCAGTCAGAGCCGGAGCGCAAATTGAAGCGAGTAAAGCTTGGGCAAAAGCCCTGATGCAAGAAGCAGGGATTCCAACGGCACGGGCTGCGGTATTTACGGAAGCTGCGGCAGCAAAATCTTACGTCAAATCTCAGGGAGCGCCCATTGTTGTTAAAGCTGATGGCTTGGCGGCTGGTAAGGGTGTAACGGTGGCTGAAACAGTTACACAAGCAGAAAGTGCCATTGATGCAATTTTTCAAGGACAATTTGGCAGTGCTGGTGAGTTTGTCGTCATTGAAGAATGTTTGATTGGGCAAGAAGTATCAGTTTTAGCATTGACTGATGGGTTAACAATTAGACCCTTGTTGCCAGCGCAAGATCATAAGCGGATTGGTGACGGCGATACAGGCGAAAATACTGGCGGGATGGGAGCATACAGCCCAGCACCCATCGCTACACCAGAGTTGATGGCACGCATTCAAACAGAAGTATTAGAAAGAGCGATCGCCACCTTAAGAGCTAAAGGCATTGATTACCGAGGCGTGCTGTATGCTGGGTTAATGATTGCACCCGATGGCGATTTGAAGGTTTTGGAATTTAACTGTCGCTTTGGCGATCCCGAAACCCAGGTGATTTTGCCACTGTTAGAAACACCCCTAGAAGAGTTGATTCTAGCCTGTGTACAGCAGCGCTTAAGTGAATTCCCGCCTATTGCTTGGAAAGGGGGAGCATCTGCGACTGTGGTTGCCGCTTCCGGTGGTTATCCAGGAGAATATCAAAAGGGGCAGGTGATTACTGGCATTGAGGAGGCAGAAGCAGCAGGAGCAACTGTATTTCATGCAGGTACGAAATTGAACCAGCAACAAGAAATAGTCACAGACGGAGGTCGAGTATTAAATGTGACCGGAATTGGAGAAAATTTTGAGCAAGCGATCGCTCAAGCCTACGCTAGTATCAAACATATTCAGTTTCAAAGGATGTATTACCGAAAAGATATAGGGCATAAAGTGGTTAATGGATAAATTAACTGAGTATCCCCAGATAATTAAGCGTATCCTTACTGAGTACGTAGAACTATGCAACCGTCGTTCTAACCGAGACATCGAAAGATTCTTAATTATCGATGAGCCAAAGGGTCACTATATTTGGATGAACCTTGGTTGGCAAAATGGCGAACGCATTACTGGTATGACTGTCTACGTTCGGATTCGAGATGGCAAATTCTGGATTGAGGAAGATTGGACTGAAGATGGAATCGCAACTGACCTAGTTCGTGCAGGTGTTGCCAAAGAAGATATAGTTTTGGCATTCCATGAGCCTAAAATGCGGCAGTACACAGATTTTGCAGTAGCATCCTAGCGATCGCTAATTTTTTAGTTGTTGGGGTTTGAGGAAAACAGGAGAGAGAAAGTTAAACTAATGCCTAATACCCTTCAGGAGTGCTGAGTGCAGGGCGTTGAGCCAGTGCTGAATTGGTAATCTCACTTATGTTACTTGGAACTTGGAACTGTTTTGCTCAATGCCCACTTGCCCTGAGCGAAGCCGTTCGCGTAGCGTCTCGCAGAGAAGGGATGCCTCATTCCCCATTTCCCTAACATATTTGTCAAATTAACTGTTAATTTTTAAGTTGTTGGGCTTTATAACAAAGACTACTAACAACTTTATTTAAGATGCTAAGTCTGTTCAAATCAATTCGAGATGCGATCGCAAGTTGGTGGTCGGAGTTCACTCTCCAAACTAAACTGCTGGCTGTGGCCACAATGGTAGTTTCGTTGGTGATGAGTGGTTTAACCTTCTGGGCTGTAAATACAATCCAGCAGGATGCGCAGATGAATGATACCCGCTTTGGTCGTGATTTGGGGCTGCTGCTTGCTGCCAACGTTGCCCCCTTGGTCGCGGACAATAATCTCACGGAGGTTGCCCGATTTTCCCAACGTTTCTATAGCAGCACCTCTAGCGTGCGTTATATGCTTTATGCCGATGAAAACGGGGAAATCTTTTTTGGCATTCCTTTTTGGGAAGCCGAGGTAGAAAATTCTCTTACCATTAAACGGCGGATACAACTGCCAGAAGATTATCCTGGTGATGGGGAAAAGCCGATGGTGCGGCAACACACAACCCCAGATGGGACAGTCACCGATGTATTTATTCCCCTGATTGTCAATAAAAAATACTTAGGTGTATTAGCGATCGGGTTCAACCCCAATCAAACCGCTGTTATCTCTACCAATTTTACCCGCGATGTCACCATTGCCGTTTTTATCACAATTTGGGTAATGGTGATTTTGGCAGGAGTGATTAACGCTTTGACCATCACCAAGCCGATTAAAGAACTACTGGTGGGGGTAAAGCAAATTGCTACCGGGAATTTTAAGCAGCGGATTAATTTACCTTTAGGCGGCGAACTAGGAGAATTAATTTTCAGCTTTAATGAGATGGCAGAGCGATTAGAGCGCTATGAAGAACAGAACATTGAAGAACTAACCGCAGAAAAAGCCAAGCTAGAAACTTTAGTTTCCACGATCGCAGATGGTGCTGTGTTGATTGACAACAACATGCAGGTGATTTTAGTCAACCCCACAGCAGAGCGAATTTTTGGCTGGGAAGCCGCTAATGTAGTCGGTTGCAATGTCTTGCATCACTTGCCAGCATCAGTACAAATCGAAATCACCCGTCCTTTGTACGAAATGGCAGTAGGCGAATGCGAAAGCGCCGAATTCCGAATTTTTATTAACCAACCCACCCCACGGACGATCCGCATTCTTTTGACTACAGTACTCAACCTGCAAAGAGAAAGCATCAAAGGTATTGCGATTACTATTCAAGATATAACCCGTGAAGTCGAACTAAACGAGGCAAAAAGTCAATTTATCAGCAACGTTTCTCACGAACTGCGAACGCCTCTATTTAACATTAAAACTTATATTGAAACCCTGCACGACTACGGCGAAGACTTGGCTTTACAAGAACGGCAAGAGTTTCTGCAAACAGTCAACCATGAAACCGATCGCCTCACCCGCCTAGTTAACGATGTTTTGGATTTATCAAAACTCGAATCTGGTCGCAACTACAGCTTTGATGGCGTAGATTTAGCCCAAGCGATCGAGCAAACCCTGCGTACTTACCAACTCAATGCCAAAGATAAAGGTGTTGAACTTGTTCAGGAAGTTGCCCCTAATTTGCCGCTAGTATTAGGTAATTACGATCTATTAGTACAAGTGTTTGGCAACCTGATTGGTAATGCGCTTAAATTCACCAAAGCCGGTGGTAAAGTAGCAATCCGCGCCTACCAACTAGATTTCAACCCCAGTCACACCGAATCTGTACCAGTGCGGATTGAAATTTCCGATACTGGAATTGGCATCGCCACAGAAGATCAACACTCAATTTTTGAACGCTTTTTCCGCGTAGAAAACCGAGTTCACACCCTAGAAGGTACGGGTTTAGGTTTATCGATTGTTAGAAATATCATCGACAGACATCGTAGTAAAGTTCATCTAGTGAGTGAAGTCGGCATTGGCACCACTTTTTGGTTTGACTTAGCCATATTTGAAGAAAAAGCGCCGTTGATACAAGTTGAAGCTATTGCGGAAACATCCAAAATTACCACAGTTTGAAAATTGCAGAAGCATCCAAAATCATCACAACCTGAAGATTAAGGATTGAGTATGGTTTGTTATTTTTGACCATTCCTGATAGTGGCAATTTTGGATGAAGCTTTTGAAGAAATTGCCACACTTTATTCAATTTATACATAAGAGTTGATTAGCGATCGCTCTCTAGGTGGATCGTCTCACAAAATCGCATTGCTCTCTTTTGAATCTAGAAATACTACACTAACTGTTCGCATAGTTGTTGATATAACTGTCATTGACAATCTTGGTGCAAGCAGTATTGAATTTTGCCTAATTGTGGCTCAATTAATTATGTATACAAGTTACGGAATGTTTATTCTGCCAAATTCTTGGGAAATATTAAAATTATCAACTTCTTCTCAAAATTTTAACTTGACCCTATGACGACGCTGGCAGCAATCCCCGATTCAAATCCATTGCCGTATATCCCTGGTTATGCCATTGTTAAGCAGCTATATGCAGGTTCTCAGACAATAGTTTATCGAGCAGTGCAGGAGTCAAGTCAGCGTCCGGTGGTGATTAAACTATTACGGCAAGACTACCCCAACTTTAACGAGTTATTACAGTTTCGTAACGAGTATGCAATTACCAAAAATCTCAACATTCCTGGCATAATCCACCCATTGAGCCTAGAAGCATACGCTAACAGCTATGCCTTAGTAATGGAAGACTTTGGCGGCATTTCCCTACGGGATTATACCCAAAATTATTCCCTATCTTTAGAGGAATTTTTAGAAATAGCCCGACAAATTGCTGATATTCTCCATGAAGTCTGCCAGCATCGAGTCATCCACAAAGATATCAAACCTGCCAACATTCTGATTCATCCAGAATCACAACAAGTCAAGCTGATTGACTTCAGCATTGCCTCCCTCCTCCCCCGCGAAACCCAGGAAATCCAAAATCCGAATGTGTTGGAAGGAACCCTTGCCTATCTTTCCCCAGAGCAAACCGGACGAATGAATCGCGGCATTGATTACCGCAGTGATTTCTATGCTTTAGGGGTGACATTGTACGAACTTTTGACTGGACAATTACCCTTTCAATCCAACGATCCGATGGAGTTAGTACACTGTCATTTAGCCAAGCTGCCACTCGCTCCACACAGTATTAATCCAGAAATTCCCGCGATCGCCTCAGAGATAGTATTGAAGTTAATGGCGAAAAATGCCGAAGATCGGTATCAAAGCGCCTTGGGTTTGAAATATGACTTAGAATGCTGTCTCAATCAATGGAAAGCAACGGGTAGAATAGAAACCTTTGTCTTGGGACAACGGGATGTGTGCGATCGCTTCATTATCCCCGAAAAACTCTATGGGCGAAACACAGAAGTTACAACCTTGCTCAAAGCTTTTGAGCGCGTCGCTAATGGCAGTTCAGAAATGATGCTAGTAGCAGGATTTTCCGGGATTGGTAAAACTGTGGCGATCAATGAAGTCCATAAACCGATTGTCAGACAACGCGGTTACTTCATCAAAGGCAAGTACGATCAGTTTCAGCGTAATATTCCGTTTAGTGGCTTTATGCAAGCCTTTCGCGATCTGATGGGACAACTGCTGAGTGAGAGTAATGTCCAATTGGCGGCGTGGAAAGCGAAAATTTTGGCTGCTGTAGGTGAAAACGGACAAGCAATTGTTGATGTGATCCCTGAACTAGAGCGAATTATCGGTCAACAGCCGCCAGTCCCAGAACTATCTGGTAATGCTGCCCAAAATCGTTTTAATTTGCTATTTCAGAAATTTATCGAGGTTTTCACCACCCCTGAGCATCCGCTAGTGATGTTTCTGGATGACTTGCAATGGGCAGATTCGGCATCTCTGAATTTGCTGCAATTATTGATCGGTGAAGCTAGTTCTGGATATTTACTCATTCTGGGTGCTTATCGAGATAATGAAGTTTTTCCGACTCATCCCTTAATACTGACACTGGAGCAGATTCAGCAAGCCCAAGCTACCGTCAATACGATTACCCTGAAACCCTTGGTGGAAATAACGGTGAATCAATTGGTGGCAGACACCTTAAGTTGTCCCAATGAACTGGCTCAACCCCTGACGCAATTGGTATATCAGAAAACCAAAGGGAATCCCTTTTTTACAACACAGTTTCTCAAAGCACTACACGAAGAGGGTTGCATTCAGTTCCAGCCTGAACTGGGTTACTGGCAATGCGATCTGGCTTCGGTGCGGCAGTTGGCATTGACCGATGGAGTGGTAGAGTTCATGGCATTGCAGTTACAAAAACTTCCGGTGGATACACAGGAGCTTTTGAAACAGGCGGCTTGTATTGGCAACCAATTTGATTTGAAGACCTTGGCAATGGTCTCTGAAAAATCACTGATTGATATAGCGACCAACCTATGGACGGCGTTACAAGAAGGGCTGATTCTCCCGATTAGCGAAACCTACAAGTTCTTCCAATCAAATAACTCAGACCATATCGATCGCGGTGGTGAGATTGTCGTTCCTTATAAATTCTTGCACGATCGCGTCCAACAAACTGCCTATGGTCTGATTCCAGAAGATCGAAAACAGTCTATCCACTTCCAAATTGGACAACAACTGTGGGCAAATACGCCTGAAGCAGAGCGAGAAGGGAAAATTTTTGAAATTGTCAATCAATTGAACTACGGTCTGAAATTGACATCTCAAAAAAGTTCTCCTGGATTGTTGAATGCACAAAATGGTGACGAAATCTCCAGGCTGCAAGAATTGGATCTAGCTCAACTGAACCTGCTTGCAGGACAAAAAGCCAAGGCAGCAACCGCCTATGAAATGGCAAATAAATACTTCACAGCAGGGCTGGCAGCGCTTCCAGAAAACGGTTGGTCAGATCGTTACGACCTGACCCTTGCCCTTTATACAGAAGCGGCTGAAATTGAGTACCTGACTGCCCATTTCGAGCAGGCAGAACGGCTTTCAGAAATTGTTCTTCAGCACGCCCAGGATTTGCTGCAAAAGGTGAAGATGTATGAAATCAAAATCTATTTCTACATTGCTCAGAATCAAATGCTGGCAGCAATCGACATCTGTCTGCAAGTGCTGGAATTTTTGGGCGAACCGCTGTTTAAAGAACCTCCACAGGAGTTAGCGATCGAGGATTTAATTAACCTTCCAGAGATGCTCGATCCGCACAAGTTAGCAGCCATGCGAATTGCGATCGCAATGGTCACTCCCAGCCTGAACGCTAAACCAGAGTTGTTACCACCGATTGCTTACACACTAGTGAACCTATCGATTCAATTTGGCAATTCGGCATTTTCAGCATTTGGCTACACTTTCTATGGCCTGGTTTTATGTGGTACCCCAACCGGAATTGAAAAAGGCTATCGGTTTGGACAATTAGGATTAAAATTGCTGGAGCGCTTCAACGACAGGAAATTGTATGCAAAAGTGGTTAACATTTTTGATGTGTTTGTGCGGCACTGGCAAGAACCCGCTCGCAAAACGATCGCTCCTTTACGTGAAGCTATTCAGGTTGGATTAGAAATGGGTGATGTAGAGTATGCCTGCTACAACGCCGCCTCCTACTGTAACTATCTTTTCTTCATCGGTGAAGCACTGGAGCAGGTAAATCAGCAACAGCAAAAATACATCGATCTGTTGTTGAAATTCAAACAAGAATATCAAATTTATTTCAGCCAGATTTGTCGTCAGCTGGTGTTGAATTTGATGGGAGCAGCAGAAGATCCCTTAATACTAGTTGGAGAGAGTTTCGACGAGCAAAAAATGCTGCCGATTTTAATTGAAACTCAAAACGGAACTCTCTTGTTCCTGCTCCATCTGGCAAAGACCATTCTTTTGTTCATCTTTGAAGACTATCAGCAGGCACTTATCCATGCTCAAGAAGCCGAAAAATACCTGGGAAACATGGTTGGCTTCTTGCAGTTTGCCGAACATAATTTCTATTACTCCCTCGCTCTTTTGGCTACCTGTTCAAATGGCAATGAAGCAGAGCAACAATCGGCATTAGAAAAAGTTGCAGAAAACCAGAAAATGATGAGTCAGTGGGCGTTTCACGCTCCTGCCAATCATCAACACAAATACGATTTAGTTGAAGCAGAGCGAGCAAAAATTTTGGGTCATTTAGACGCAATGACCTACTATAAAAAAGCCATTCAGGGGGCAAAAGAAAACAACTACATCCAAGAAGAAGCACTCAGCAATGAGCTGGCCGCCAAATTCTACCTAGCTTGGGGCAAAGAGAAGCTGGCCGCAGACTATATGCAACAAGCCTACTACTGCTACGCTCATTGGGGTGCAAAGGCGAAAGTTGCCCATTTAGAAGAACAATATCCGCAACTACTAACAGCCATTCTCCAATCGCCTAATATTGCTATCACATCTACGGCAACCATCCCCTTAACTTTGATGAGAAGTGTAACTAAAAGTTCTAGCAACCAAAATTTATACTTAGATTTACAAGCGGTGATGAAAGCCGCACAAGCCATCTCTCAAGAAATTGAATTAGAGAAACTGTTGGCAACCTTGATGCAGATCGCGATCGCCAATGCTGGCGCCCAAATCGGTCATTTGGTTCTTCGCCAAGAGGAACAATGGTTAGTTGTAGCTCAAGCCGATCGAGAACTGGTAAAAACTTTAGAAATTCCCCTGGAGCAATACTCAGAAATTCCTCAAAGTCTGATTTATGCAGTAGCAAGAACTCAAGAGACGGCTGTGTTTGAAGACTTGAGTACAGCAGTGCAATTTGCCAGCGATCGCTACACAATCGCTCACCAGCCCAAATCAGTTTTATGTACTCCCATTAGTCGCCAAGGAAAACTCATCGGTATTTTGTACCTGGAGAACAACTTAATTTTAGGCGCTTTTACCAGCGAGCGCATCGAGATTCTCCAACTCCTAACTAGTCAAGCCGCTATCTCTGTGGAAAATGCTCGTTTGTATCAACAAACCGAAAACTATTCTTACACCCTAGAAGCAGAGGTAGAACACAAAACCCAAGCTCTCAACCAAAAAGCCCAAGATTTAGAGCAGACCTTGAAAAAATTGCAGCAAACTCAAGGACAATTAATTCATAGCGAAAAAATGTCATCTCTCGGTCAATTGGTAGCTGGTATTGCTCACGAAATTAACAATCCAGTTAATTTTATTAAAGGTAATCTCACCCATACAGAAAATTACATTCAAGATATGATGCGTTTGCTGACACTTTATCAGCAAGAATATCCCCAACCTAATCCAGCTATTCAAGCGATGAAGGAAGAAATTGAGCTTGATTTTCTGTTTAAAGATGCTAATCAAACTTTAGAATCTATGAAGATTGGTAGCGATCGCATCAGCAAAATTGTCCAGAGTTTACGCAACTTTGCTCGCTTAGATGAAGCCGAAATCAAAGCTGTAGATTTACACAGTGGGATTGAAAGTACGCTGTTAATTTTGCAACATCGCTTACAAGCTTCTGAAAATCAACCCGAAGTGCGTGTCATTAAGGAGTATGGCAATCTACCTCTGGTGACTTGCTATCCTAGCCAGTTGAATCAAGTCTTCCTAAATCTGATTAACAATGCCATTGATGCGATTCGAGATAATCCCCAAAGCAGCCAACACCCAGAAATTCGGATTCGTACTGGAGTGATAGATCGTGAATGGTTACGAATTGCGATCGCCAATACAGATAGTACGATTCCTGTAAATCTGCAAGAGCGGATTTTTGAACCGTTTTTCACTACAAAACCCATTGGTCGCGGTCAAGGTTTGGGGTTATTTGTTAGCTACTCTATTATCCAACAACATCGCGGTACTTTAACTGTGCGTTCTCAGCCCACTGAGGGAACTGAATTTGAGATTGTTCTCCCTATCTATTAGACATCTTGCAAAAGTTACTTTTGCTTTCCGGTTGGGGAAAGGTTACTGGGTTTGAAAAAATTCCATACCTTTACAATACTGCACGCTTTGTGGATTTTTAACTCGGAATTGGATTTGGGAAAAGGTTAAAGGGTAAAGGTTAAAGGTTTCTTCTTTCCCCTTTACCCTTTACCCTTTTCCCTACAAATGCCAAGAAGTCTCTGGAGGCGGAGCCTTCCAGAATGGGTTAAGAGCCTGGAGGCTCTTAACCAGTCAGAGCCAAGGCTATATCTTACAGCTATTTTCAGGTAAATAGACCACGCGGTAGGGGCACAGCATTGCTGATATGTGTCAACTTCAGCGTAAAAACTTTTCATTGTGACTAGCCAATTTAAGTATTTTAGAATAGTTTAGTAGTATTAAAAACTACTAATTTACCGTGAAAAATTCTACTGAAAGTTCTCAACAAGACCTCAGTTTACCCAAGATAGAAGTAGACCAGCTGCTTCTGGAATGGCATGAAAATCCAGCAGCTTACGTAAGTAATATATGTATCAATCAGTTGTTTGAATATCAAGTAGAAAAAACACCTGAGCAAATTGCGGTGATTTTTGAAGACAAACAAATTTCTTATCAAGAACTTAACCAGCGAGCTAATCAACTAGCGCACTATCTACAAACCCTGAATGTCAAACCAGAGGTTTTAGTTGGCATTTTCCTAGAGCGATCGCTAGAAATGATTGTTGGACTATTAGCCATCCTCAAAGCAGGCGGAGCTTATGTCCCCTTAGATCCAGCCTATCCCTCAGAGCGCCTAGCTTTAATGCTAGAGGACTCACAGTTATCGATACTGCTGACACAACAAAATTTACTTTCAAAGCTTCCAGAGCATCAGGCCCATATAGTTTGTCTAGATAACGATAAAGAGGCAATTACTCAACAAAGTCAGGAGAATCTAACCTGTCTAGCGACAGATAAAAACCTGTCTTATGTCATTTACACCTCCGGTTCGACTGGTAAACCGAAAGGGGTAGCTATTGAACATCACAGCACAGTCGCTCTGTTGCATTGGGCAAAAGAAGTTTTTACAACAGAGGATCTAGCTGGAGTGCTAGCAGCAACATCTATTTGCTTCGATCTCTCAGTTTTTGAAATATTTGTTCCCCTCAGTTTGGGTGGTAAGGTGATTTTGGCAGAAAATGCCTTGTATTTACCTACCTTACTTGCCGCTCAAGAAGTCACTCTCATCAATACAGTGCCATCTGCGATCGCAGAGTTACTCAGAATTCAAGGTATACCCGCTTCTGTTCGCATCGTTAACTTAGCCGGCGAACCTCTACAAAATCGTTTGGTGCAGCAGATATATACGTTGGACAATATTCAAAAAGTCTTTAATCTATACGGCCCTACAGAAGATACAACCTATTCCACATTTGCCTTAGTTAACAAAGGTGATAGCAGTGTGACTATCGGTCGTCCGATAACCAACACATACTGTCTTTTGTTGGACGAACAAATGCAGATAGTCCCCACAGGTGTTTCTGGAGAACTATATATTGGCGGCGAGGGACTAGCTAGAGGCTATCTCAACCGTCCAGAACTGACAGATCAGCGATTTATTCCCAACCCTTTTGAGGAGGCAGGAGGCAGGCGGTCACTGAGCGTAGCTGAAGTGAGGCAGAAGGCAGGAGGGAGTAAATTATATAAAACTGGGGATTTAGCTCGTTACTTACCAGAAGGCAACATTGAGTATATTGGGCGCATTGACCAACAAGTAAAGATTCGCGGCTTCCGGATTGAGCTAGGAGATATTGAAACTGCACTGTGGCAACATCCTGATGTGCAAGAAGTTGTAGTGATTGCTAAAGAATTTTCCCCTGGCGACCAACGCCTAGTAGCTTACGTAGTTCTCAAGCCCGAATCATCAGACACGAATGTTGGTAATTTACGCCGTTTTATCAAACAGAAATTGCCTGACTACATGATCCCTTCTCGCTTTGTGCAATTGAGTGCTTTACCCTTAACAGCTAACGGAAAAGTCGATCGTAAGGCGCTCCCAGCACCCGTTCAAACTTTGAATGCAAATGAGAAGTTTGTTGCTCCTCGCACTCCTATTGAGGAACGAGTAGCAGAAATTTGGTCTACTGTATTGGGTCTAAAAAACATTGGCGTTCATGACAATTTCTTAGCGTTGGGAGGACATTCCTTACTAGCCTTTCAGATCCTCTGCCGTATCCGCGATATCTTTCAAGTTGAGTTATCAATGCGGCATTTCTTTGAAGCGCCCACCATCTCTGAAATAGCCCAAAGCATCATACAAGCACAACAGGAAAACATAGGATGTTCTGTGCCAATACAATCTATTGGGCGCGATGGCGATTTACCGCTTTCTTTTGGGCAAGAACGGTTGTGGTTTATTGACCAGTTAGTACCCAATCATGCTTTTTACAATGTTCCCGAAGCCTTTCGCCTCAAAGGTGTACTCAACGCCACAATATTAGAGCAGAGCTTGAATGAAATTATCAAACGTCATGAAGTCCTACGAACTACATATTCCAGTTTGAACGGACAACCCATACAGGTCATCCACTCAACTTTTCCCATCAAACTCTTAGTGGTGAATCTCCAAGGGCTGTCTCCAGACGAGCAAGAATCTCAAGTCCATCAGATCGTACTTAAAGAAGCCCAACGTCCTTTCAATTTAGTTCAAGGACCATTGCTACGAACAACATTGCTGCAATTGAGTTCAGAGGAACATATATTCCTCCTCAACCTACACCACATTCTTTGTGATGATTGGTCTTTAAGTGTTTTGTTCGAGGAACTGTCAACTCTCTATCAAGCTTTTTCCACTGGCAACCCCTCTACTCTTCCTAACTTAGCTATTCAGTATGCAGACTTTGCAGCTTGGCAACGGCAGTCGCTACAAGGTGAAATATTAAATAATAAGCTTGTTTATTGGCAGCAACATTTGAGTGGCAGTCTACCTATATTAGAATTGCCCACCGATTATCCACGACCATTAGAGCCAACATATCAGGGTGCGCGTCAATCGGTCGTTATCCCCAAATCCCTAACAGATGCCCTCAATGTTCTCTCGCGCCAAGAGAGTACTACCTTGTTTATGACCTTGTTGGCAGCATTCCAGACACTCCTATTTCGCTACACAGGGCAAGAAGACATTTTAGTAGGCGCTCCGATAAGCGATCGCCACCGTTCTGAATTAGAAGGGCTAATTGGGTTTTTGCTCAATACTTTGGTATTGCGAACCAACTTGTCTGACTCTCCAAGTTTCCGGCAGTTGTTAGGCCGAGTCCGGGAAGTAGCTTTATCGGGTTATACTCACCAAGACTTACCGTTTGAGAAGCTAGTTGATGCTCTACAAATCGAGCGAGGCTTGAACCAGAATCCACTAATTTCAGTGATGTTTCATCTTCAGAATACCCCAAGACCTAAGCTGACTGTTCCCGGATTGACAATGAACCGTCTGGAAATTGATAACGGGACATCCAAGTTCGATCTATACCTGGAACTGCGCGAGACAGCAGCAGGGATATCTGGCAACTTGGAATATAATACTGACCTATTTAAAGCTGAGACGATCGCTCTGATGGTGGAAAATTTTTCTACTCTAGTACAGAGTATTGTCTCTAACCCAGACCAGACAATTTCCAACTTACCCCTGTTAACATTCCCTAGCGATCGGCAAACTAAGCGAGTATACAACGGCAATATAGATATTCGCAGTCTACCAGAGCCTGAATTGGATAGAAGCGATTTGGAAGCAAAATTTGTCGCACCTCGTACTCTGATTGAGTCACAAATGGCTGAAATTTGGCGCCGAGTTTTAGCGATCGCAGAAGTTGGGATTCACGATAATTTCTTTGAGCTTGGCGGTAATTCCCTACTAGCATCTAGGTTGATTTTTTTGGTGAGAGAAACCTTTCAAGTAGATTTACCTCTAAAAAGCTTGTTTGAAAAATCCACCATAGAAGCGCTGGCTCAGGTAATAGAGACAGTGCGTCGAGATGGCGCTTCTGCTTTAACCAGTGCGATCGATCTAAAATCTGAGGTAGTACTCGATCCCGCCATCGATGCTCAAGGAAGGACTGTTGTTCAGGTCGATGAATTGCGTCATGTTTTTCTCACAGGAGCTACAGGCTTTTTGGGGGCTTTTTTAATTGATGAACTGCTACATCAAACTCAAGCAAAAATATACTGCCTAGTGCGCTCCCCGAACGAGCATGAAGGGTTAGAAAAGATTCAACAAAACCTAGAAAAATATTCCCTTCATCACCCAAATTTTAGCTCTAATGTAATTGCAATTCCGGGAGACTTAGAACAGCCATGTTTGGGTCTTCCTATTGAACAGTTTGAAAAATTGGGTTTGCAAATTGATGCTATTTATCACAGTGCTGCCCAAGTGAATTTTGCTAAACCATACCCTGCAATCAAGGAACCCAATGTTATCGGAACTCAAGAAGTTCTCAGATTAGCTTGTATGGGCAAAATTAAACCAATGCATTACATTTCTACTGTTGCTGTTTTTGGTGCAATCAACCATTTTACAGGACAAAAACTAGTTTACGAAGATGACGATATCCAGCTTTGTAAAGACTATGTTGCTTTGGATCTCGGCTATTCTCAAACCAAATGGGTAGCCGAAAATCTTGTATGGGTTGCCAAGTCCAGGGGAATACCTGTTAGCATCTTCAGAACAGGATTTCTCATGGGAGATAGCAAAACAGGTATTGCTCATACAAAAGATGCTTATGTGCCTAGAGTTATTAAAGGATGCATACAGCTTGGTAGTTATCCTGAACTCATAGATCAAAAAGAAGAAATGATTCCTGTGGATTATGCCAGCAGAGCAATTGTCCATTTATCCAAAAAGCAAGAATCTCTAGGAAAAGCTTTCCATATAGTACCGCCACCAGACCAAAATATTCCACTCATCGAGCTTTTTGAGGTTATTTGTTCTTATGGCTACCAACTCAAGAAGTTACCATATACTCAGTGGAAAGATGAGCTAATTGCAAGTTTCAGGCACTCTCAGGAAAATGCTTTACATCCGCTTTTATCGATGATGTCTGAAAAAGTCTATCAAGATTCTTTGACAATCATGGAGTTGTATCAAAATACAGTTGATTATGACTATCAAAATACCCTCAATGGATTGGCAGATTCTGCAATTGTTTGTCCACCAATGGATGTTAAACTATTTGATAAATACTTCTTATATTTCGTTAGTAGTGGTTTCTTAAATTCACCACCTTTAAGACAGGAGTAAATGTTCGCGCTATAATTTTCAGCTTAACATCTCCTTCAACTTTCTTCAGTAATTCTGGAGTGTATAGTGTGATTTACCTAATATTGAAGAAGACAATGTTTGGCTGGCAGACCGGAATTGTTGTACACTCAAGTTCTTATTTGGTATTGCTGCTGAAAAACGCTACTTTATTATCCAAGAGCATCAAAGTATGCCTTGGCATACGACTGATGATTTCTGATTAGCGGCCCAAAACAATAGTGACATTGTATTTGGTGCCGATGATGGTCAACTGTTAAAGGCACGTCGTATAAAAGGGGATCATCTTACTTTTGCAAAAGTGAGATGCTCCCCTCTTTAGTTCTGTATTAGACTCAACACAGAAGCGTTATATTCTCAACTCTTTAGAAAATCCAAATCAAGACCTTAATATCACGAACAACAAACAGACCAATAATAAACCCAAAAGTAACAGCAAAGCCTGATTGCGTTTTACCCAACTTTTCACAGTTGCTGCAAAACTGTTAGTGTAACGCTGCTGTTCCAACTCTAACTTTGTCTCTTCAATATTTTGGTAGAGGGTACAGTCTTTGGCGTAGGGACGTTTAGGAAAATTGCAAGTATCATCAGCGTGATAGGTGCAGGTGTCGCACAGATACCCATCCCCAGCGGCGCGGTGCAATGGAATACCGGGATGACCGTAAGCTTTGAGTGTAGTCCGGCAATAGGGACAACTAATAGCTTGACTATCAACAAGTTGATGGCAGTGGGGACAAGATACAGTAGCCAAAACCTTTAGCGCAAATAGGTAAACACTTTGATTCTAGCCATTCTTGGATTTTACGAGCAATAGAGGCAAAAATTTTTACAAGGGAGAAATTAGCGGATACAATTGTAAAGTTGGATGCCTCTCGGTGCTAGTATGATTGCTGACTATGGCTCGATACTGCAAAACATTTTTCAAGCGATCGTTCCAAATAGTAACGAATCTGATGTAGAGCAAAAGATAGTAGTTCCCCTCTTGCACATACTTGGTTATAGCAATGCCGATTGGCAATCTCAAGTTGTAATTCTACAATCTAAGCTTGATTTCCTAGTGGGTCAACCAGATTCCGCTTTAATAAAACCAGCCTATTTAATTATTGAAGTTAAAGCACCCAGTAAAAACATTGCCCACAGCGTTTGGCAAATTAATAATTACATGCGTCACACTGGGTCTGTTATCGGTCTGTTAACCAACGGCTATGATTTTCGTATACTTTATAACTATGATAAAAAAATTACAACTATTGTAGAGTATTCCCAAGCCACACTTATTCATAAATATCGGTCATTTTACAAAATTTTATCCAAAAAAACTTATTTAAACTTTACTTCTACTTTGTATAAAAACCAACAAAATATTCGCTTACAGTTTTTAAATTTAATCTCAAAAGAGGTGCAACAAGAAGATATGTTGGGTTTATTCAACAAAGGTAAGACTTCTCCCATTTCAACACAGCAAACAAGTGAAGAAAAAATTTTAGTTTCAGAAACTAAGGAGGAACGTAAATCAATGATTATTACTGTATTTAATAACAAAGGAGGGGTAGGTAAAACTACAACAACTATCAACCTTGCTGCTGCTCTCAACAAGCTAGGTAAACGAGTGCTGCTGATTGATATTGACGCTCAAGCTAATCTGACAATGGGATTAGGAATAGATCCTTTAGATGACATTGAAAAGCTAGGTAAAAAAGATATTACCCATCTACTGACTGAACCAAGAACTAGCTTAGAAGAAACGATTATTCATAAAAATTGGGATGATGTTGAACTAGATATTGTTCCATCTCACATTCGTTTGAGTGAGCTAGAAGCTACGTTGACTATGACACCAGATATTGATCGTATATTGGCAAAAAAGCTGAAGAAATACCGTAATGAATATGATTATGTCTTGATCGATCCACCTCCATCATTTGGTAAAGTTAACAATATTTCATTAATGGCATCTTCAGGAGTTTTAATTCCTACTCATTTATCTGCCTATCCCATTCGAGCATTAGAGTATGTCATTAATAGGGCTATTGGAGTCCATCAATTTAGAGATGAACCACTGCCGATTATTGGTATTGCAGTTAGTATGTACAATCGAGCAGCAACTAAGGTTGCTTTGTCTATGACTCAGCAAATTTTGGATATTTTATCAAAGAATCCTGAAAGTAAAAATGTAGAGTTATTTCCTCAAGATACATGGATTCCAAGCCTGAGCATAGTTTCAAGTACGCCTAATAAAGGGTATCCAATTTGCTTTGCCGAATTTGATAAAGAATTAAGCTCTAAAGATAAAGAAACAGCACAGGATGCTTTTAACTGCTATATGAAACTAGCTAAACACTTTATTTCTGTTGCCAAAGAAGAGGAATAAAAAAATGAATAACTCAGAACGTCAGAATCGCATTGTTGAGTATTTACGTATTAAGCCAATTTCGCACGGTCAAATTTACACTTTTCAAATTGCCATACCAGAATCCGAAGTTCTAGAAATTACTTTGGAAAAACGTGAACAATTAGAAAGAAGTCTTACTCAACAAGGTAGTAATTTAATTCCTCTAATTGTTCGTCGTACCGAAGCGTATAGCGAAGAAGAAGAGTATGAGGTTGTCTTTGGTGCTGATTGGTGTCTTGTTGCTAAAGAACTTGATATTGAAAAGCTTTGGGTTTGGGTATTTGATATGAATGATCAGCAAGCTGCTGTTGCTAAAGAAGAAATGCAGCAATTGCTAGGATTTTCATATTCCACTCCTGTTATATTACCCTCTGGTGCTGAACAAACAGAATCAACTGAAACAATAGTTGAACAGCTTGATAAATTTTTTCGGCAATTAGCAGCAACACTAAACCATAAGATTGAGCAAGTCGCTGTGTCCGTAAAAAAAATAGAAACTTATAATAGCCGTGAAACAGATATTTATAACAAAATAGAAATTCTTACTCAAAAAGTAGAAATTCTTACTCAAAAATTTGAACAATCTGCTACATACGTTAAAAAAATTGAGGAACCTGAAAGTAAGCAGACAATAGCTCAGAACGAAACTGAAAGTCTTACTAAGCAACTTGAACAAGTAGCTCAATCTGTCAAAAACATTGAAAGTATTATAAACAAGTTGTCTGAAGTTGATCCCGGAAGGTTAGTTACAGGAGAGAACAAGATTAACCTTAACACTATTAAAACGGCTAAAGAATTAGAAAGATACAAAATACCACAAATAGGCCCCAAGAGAGCGGAAGCAATTGTTAGACTACGCGAGCGTAAAGGCAAACTTCAATCACTAACAGAATTGATGGAGGTAAAAGGAATTACTCAAACAATACTTAAAGTATTTGATACTTACCTATTTTGTGAGTAAGTCATTGCCTACCATTTCCAGTCTTTCTCTGTGTCTGTGCGTGAAACATTGAGCTATTTCCTAACCCTGCATCTGTCGCAATGCATTAAACGCCTTACCTCGCAACCCAACTGGTAACAACGATAAAGCTAAACCAGTCCAAGCTTTAGCAGCCGAAAAAGACTGTCCCGCTAAAACTAGCTCTCTGCCTTTTTGCGTTTCACCCTTTTCAATTAAACGCAAACCTAATAATAATTGCGTTTCAGTTAAACGATTTTTCCTGACTTTCTCTAATTTTTCAGACTCAAACTTATAACTTTCTAAATACTGAATTTTATCAAATAAATAAGGAATGGCTCGATTGATACCTTGCTGTTCTGCATGAGAGCGATATTCCATCAATAATTCTGGTAAGTAATAGCCCTTTTTTCCAGCCAAAGCCAGACGTACAAATAAATCATTATCCTCACAATTTTGCAGATTTGGCTGCATATATCCTAATTCTTGCAAGGTTTTACGGCGAAATAATGTCGCCCCAACTTGAAAACTTTGCTGAATAAATACGACTTCTAACAAATTGTTTACAACACCTGCTGGTAAATTCTTTCTACCCCAACGATGAGAATTTTCTTGAGTTTTTGCCTCATCGCGCACATTGTTAATATCAATTATCCAATGGTCTGTACCAACAAAATCAATGCTAGAGTCTTGAGCAAGAATAGCTGATGTACTTGCGAGAAAATCGGGTGTTAGGCGGTCGTCATCATCAAATTTAATAAAATATTCACCACTGGCAGCATCAAAACCAGAGCGCATATTATTACTTTTACCAATATTTTGCTGATGACGGATATATTTTATCCGATCGTCTCTGTATTGTGACATCAATTCGGGTGTGCGATCGCTAGAACCGTCATCACAAATAATTAGCTCAAAGTCTTGCTCAGACTGGTTGAGTACACTGTCAATTGCGAAAGGCAGTAAATTAACTCGATTAAACGTGGGAATGGAAACACTAACTTTAGGCATTTTTGCAAGATGAGAGTGGACATTGCTCACTAAACTAAACGCTTAATGAGCAAGGCTGGGCAAAAGCTAGGTGTAGGAAATAGTTTGATTAATTTTATTCCAAACTTTTTTGATAAATCGATTGCTTCTAGCCGCTATGGTAGGTGGCTTTAATCGCTTCGGTTTTTGCTCTGGTTGCTTCAGAAAGCGATAGTGTAAAAATTCATTTTTGTAACGAATATCAACATCTTCACCTTTACACAAGCGGGCAAATCCAATAGCAGAATAGCCCATATAGTGAAGACGATGAATTGGTTTTAATCCCTGTTGGTTGTAAAGAACATTATCAATATTCACAAATGGATTTGCATTAGCACAGTTACCAGTTCTATCTTCACCATTGGGACTGAGTGTAAAGTTAAATAGTGGTCGAGCAATTCTAAAAGTCATGTAACTAAATAAATCTGCGTCACACCACCAAGCGATTTCATTAATCAATTCGACTTCTTTATCTTCTATCAATCGCTTTTTGAGTATTTTTAATTCTTCAGCGCCTAAAATACCCTTTTTTGAACCAAAAAAACTAGAACAGTGGATTTCTCGTCTGATTTCAGATTCAGGCAAAGACATTTTTTGTTCTAACTTCGGCAAGTCGAAAGCTGCAACTGAAGTTTGTTTTGTGTGTTCCCAGTCATCAAACACAAAGTCGTATTGGTCTAGTTTTTCTAAAACCTTATCCAACTTATTCATTGCCAAACTATCAGCATCATAAAATACAAATCTTTCAAACTCACCATCAAAAGCACACATTTTTCGGATTAAATTATTTTTTTTATTCCATTCGATAGAAGGTTTATTTTTTCGACCATTTCTTGGATAAGCGTTCCAAACTTGAACGGCAAAATCCTCCCATTTTTTGATCGAGCTTTTATTGTCAAACAAGGTGACATTTGGTCGAGAATGTATCTCCTGTTTAACTCGTTTTAAGCGGTCATCATAGGGAATAATACAAATAGGAATATCTGGACTAACATTTACCTCAATGCTGTTTAGCAAAGCTACTAGTTGGTCAAATACCACGTCATTAGCCAGTGTATAAATCCCAAAATTATCCATTGTAATAAATTCTTTTGATTTTTGATTTACTGAGTAAAGCCAATTCTCTGTGAAGCTGCACATCATTTAGACCCCTTCCAACCTTCCCAAACTCGCGGGAAGCGCCGCAGGTAGTGGGGTTATTTCTACACATCTTTATACAGAATTGGTCTAACGCGAATAATACATCGCTATTTTTTGACCGATTATTCTCAAATAATAATATACACATTTTCAACTTGATGCTGAAATAAGCAGGAAGTTATTTTAGTAACTAATAATACTAAATATTACTCAAATACTTAGAAGTGCTTAAAACTCTAGCTGTTAAACAATTGCCTCCTAGAGAATAATCTTAGTAACCCAGCGGTTCCCACACCCCAAGCCCCATTAACCAATAAACCTGTGACTATTCCCACAAGTTTCCAGCCGCCTGCGATGGGTTGACCCTTAAGTGGTGCAACTACAAACCAAGCCACTAGCGTCGGAGCAATTGCACCAAAGACTAAAGCTCCTAACCAATAGTTTTTATCGTGTCGAAAACGAGGTGCAATTACTACCAAAATCAGTCCCCAAATCCCTCCCCAGAAAGCATTTGACCAAATTTGCGGGATTCCTAATGGTTGTGTTGGTGCAGTTGAATAAGGGGCGCGAGGTGTAAAATTTACTGCATGTAGCAGCGCCAATACACCTTGATGAAATAGCAAAACAGACACAAAGCCTGCAATAAATCCTAATGCAAATCGAGATAAGGCAGCTTTTTGAGTCATTGCTTATACAAAAAGGTACTTATTTGCAGTTGCAGATGTGACTTTAATGATTGACATTTCCCATTCCCTTTTCTCCATTTTCTTTAGAGCTTGCTTCTGAGAGTTGTCTATGATAGTTTGCTAATTAGTCTAAATACAGTAAGTCTATCGAATTACCGTACTTTGTTGAACACTATCGTTAATATAGCCGAAGGAGTGCAGAGTTAAGAGTACTTAAGTACTTTACCAAATATATGACAAGTGGAAAAGCCAATCTTGCCGATTGGGAAGTAGATACTTGATATAAACCTGAATTTTTCAACCTATCGAGAGCATTTCCGATCGACCAAGTGTCTGCTGCGATCGCACTCAAAAAAATCACCAACGTCAAGGATGGAAAGTAAACTTAGTTTCCTGAACTTAGTAGCGAGGATAGCACCCTACAATGAATATACGTATGCAAACTATTCACAACCGTAAAGTCAAAGGTGGAGGCTAAACGTTGGCACAATTCCAAGCAGAACCTCTGGCTTTATCAAGCTCTCAAAAAAATTGGGTTTTACTCGGTGTCGGACTTGGGGTATTCATGTCTACCCTGGATGTGGGGATCATTAATGTTGCTTTGCCCACATTAGTGCAAGCCTTTGGCACTAGTTTTCCTACCACCCAATGGGCTGTATTGAGTTACCAGTTGGTCAGTTCTGGTTTAGTTTTGGGAGCAACCCGCTTGGGGGATATGTGGGGTAAGAAGTCCCTATACCAAGGGGGACTAGTTCTGTTCACTTTCAGTTCGCTGTTGTGTGGTTTTGCACCTAGTATCGAGTGGTTGATTGGCTTTCGGGCGCTTCAAGGATTAGGTGCTGTGTTCATTTCTGGGCTTGGTTTAGCAATTATCACAGAAGTTTTTCCCTCTTCCGAGCGAGGTCGGGCTGTTGGCATCATCGGTAGTGTAGTGTCACTGGGAATTGCTTTTGGCCCCTCTGCTGGCGGATTGCTCTTAAGCTGGTCAGGCTGGCATAGTATATTCTTCATCAATGTACCCTTGGGGATTATCGCTAGTTTCTTAATAGCTCGTGTAGTGCCACCTTCTGCACGCATTGAGGGCAAACAGAAATTTGACTTTTTGGGAGCCATATTAGCTTTATTGACTCTGGGTAGTTTTGGGCTGGGTATGACACTAGGGCAAAGCCAGGGCTTTAGCAGTATTAATACATTGATATTATTAGCGATCGCTACCGTAAGTTTCATTACATTTTTGGTAGTTGAAGCGATTCTAAAGCAGCCACTACTAGAGCTAAAGCTGTTTCGCAATCTTCAGTTGAGTATGGGTTTGCTAAGTGGCTGGTTAGCATTCATTGTTATTGGCGGTTCGCTACTGATCGTCCCTTTCTTTCTAGAGAGCGTCAAGCATTATCCGACGGTAAAAGTAGGGCTATTACTAGCCGTATCGCCTGTACTGAGTGGGTTAATTGCTCCACTGGCTGGAATACTTTCAGACCGTTTTGGCGCTCGACTAATCAGTTCGATTGGGTTGGGGTTGATGATTGGCGGCTGTCTGGGGATTAGCACCTTTGATGCTCAAATTACTGAACTAGGCTATGTATCGCGCTATTTTATTTACGGCATTGGATTGGGTTTATTTCAATCGCCCAACAACAGCACTGTTATGGGATCGGTACCGAGAGAGCGGCTAGGGATTGCTTCTGGGCTGTTATCTTTGTCACGTACCTCAGGAAACACCGTAGGAGTTTCTCTAATTGGGGCAGTATTTGGAGCCTTAATCGCTAGTATGTCTGCGGGTGCAGATGTCTCTGTCGCCCCTCCTGATGCGATCGTTGCAGGGTTCCAAGGAACTTTTCGCTTTGCAGCCCTAATACTTTGTGGGGCGGCTGTTGCATCTGTTTTGAGGATTGGTAAGAGGCAGGGGGCAGGGGAGCAGGGGAGCAGGGGGGGCAGAGGAGCAGGGGAGGAATAATTAATGCTCAATATTCAATAATCAATTACTAAGGAGTTAGATAAATGACAGGTAAATTAGAAGGAAAAGTGGCAATTATCACTGGGGCTTCAGCGGGAATTGGAGAGGCAACTGCGATCGCTTTGGCTTCAGTTGGAGCAACAGTAGTACTCGCTGCTAGGCGTGGCGATCGCATTCAGGCATTAGCAGAACGCATCGAAGCTAGTGGTGGGAAGGCATTGCCTATTGTCACTGATGTGACTGATGAAACTCAGGTAAATAACTTGGTGGCAAAGGCCAATGCAGAATTGGGAAGGGTTGATATCCTTGTGAATAATGCCGGGATTGCCTTACTGGGCACAATTGAAGCGGGAAATAGCTCAGATTGGCGGCGATCGTTTGACCTCAACGTATTAGGACTGCTATATGCTACTCATGCCGTTTTGCCTTTGTTGAAGGCGCAAAAATCAGGGCATATAGTCAATATCTCCTCAGTGGCTGGCCGGACAGCGCGGGCGGGTGTTGGTGTTTACAATGCTACCAAATGGGGTGTTAATGCCCTCTCGGAAGCATTGCGCCAAGAAGTCCACAAAGACAACATCCGCGTCACCATTATTGAACCAGGTTTAGTAGATACGGAAATTGACAACCAAATTACCGATCCCGTTGCCAAACAACGGATCGAAGAACGACGCAAGTCAATTCAACCTCTGCAAAGCGAAGACATTGCGGCTGCGATCGTTTACGCTCTTACGCAACCGCCACGCGTTAATGTCAACGAAATCCTCATCAGACCAACGGGACAAGAACACTAAAGCTAAAGGGCAGGCTTAACAGTCATGCCCTTTTTTAGATAAGTAGTGAAAATCTTTAATCAAATTCCAAGTATAGCAAGGGACTGGGGACTGGGGACTGGGTGAAAAGCCTTTTTGTATCTAAGTTTTATCGTCTGTTGATGTCCTAACCACCTTGCCTGTTGCTATATTTACTAAATTTTAGAAAGAATCATTTGGGCAGCAGCTTCATCGGTAATCAATCCTGTAATTAACTTGCCATGCAGAGCAGCTAAAATCGCCTCTGCCTTTTTCACACCACCCGCCACACCAATAATCAGTCGATGAGCGGGTTGTTCGAGCGCTACACTGGCAACCCGGTTGTTTGTCCCTTGTTGCAGCAATACTCCGCGATCGCTGTAAGCCCAACCTGCAATTTCTCCGACTGCTCCCAGTTCAATCAATTCAGCCACTTCATCGTCATTGATGAAGCCGTCTTGATGTAACGGAGCATTCCAGGCAATGTGACTAATTCCGACAAAGGTTACTTTGGCTTGCTCTGCAAGAGTTTTGACGGTGAGAAACGATCGCTGAGTCTGCAAGAGTTCTCGTTCTTCAATACTAGTCGCAACAACGGGAGTCGGCACTGGGTAAGCTTGAGAACCGACGCGATCGGATAAATGCATAACCACTTCGTGACGACCTGCACGCCCAGAGTGGGACATATTGCCAATAATTGACACAATTTTATGCTGGGGTTGGTTCATTGAGGGTATCTGCTCCACCATTGCTCGCAATGTGCGACCTGACGAAAACGCTAGTATACTTGGGGTTTTAGCCATCAGGTAAGCCTCTAAGTGGGTGGCAGCACATACACCAATCCCGTATAATGTATCACCACTACCTGCGTCAGTTGGTACTACTTCACAAAGTGATAGAGCAAAGCGATCGCGTAACGACTCAGCCAGAGCAATGCATTCACTCAAGGGATGATCGAGTCGAAATTTAATCAATTTTTCACTGACTGCCAGTGCCACTAAGCGTTGTGCAGCTTGCCGGGACACATTGAGCTTGGCGGCAATTTCTTCTTGCGTATTGCCAGCGATGTAATAGAGCCAAGCAGCATGTGCAGCCAGGTCTAATTTGCGCGCCCTAAGAGGCAAGCCAGCCTTGCTGACATCGCGCTGCTCTAAAAAAGGTTGTCCCATATATTACCTGCAAAAACTATGTCTCTATCAAAGGTATAATTGCATTATTTATACTATATGCCCAAAGAGATAATCTTTGCTCAATTATTTTTAAATTTCTATTATCCCCCAGTCACCTCCAAGTTAAACCCAGTGATGTAGCTTGCTTCTTCGCTCATCAAAAACGCCACTCCATTTGCTACCTCTTCCAGGCTTCCCAAACGTCGCATTGGTACTGAATTGATCATCTGTTGCTCAACTACCTTGGGATTGGCGTCAAAGTATTGCGATCCTACTGCTGCTTGTAATTCGGTTTGTCGCGTCCACATAAAACCAGGGCCAATCAACGCAGGTGAGAGTGCATTCACCCGAATGCTGTAAGGAGCCAAGTCTTTTGCTGCTGTTTGAGTCATTCCAATGACCGCAAACTTAGAAGCAGCATAAGCCAACATATTTGGTGGCCCGACCACCCCTGCATAACTCGCCATATTGACGATCGCACCTCCACCTACATCGCGTAATTGCTGTGCAGCCGCCTTGAGAATGTGGAAAACGCCGACAACGTTAATGTCGATCACCTTTTGAAAGTCGTCTTCAGGATATTCGTCAGTCTTGGCAAACGCTCCTTGATAACCGGCATTATTAAATACATAGTCGATGCGCCCAAGCTGCTTTACAGCACCAGTAAAGGCTTTAGCAACATCATCACTAGATGTAACATCACAACGAAACGTGCCGACTGGAACGTTGTACTCTTTTAGTTCCCCAGCGACATCTGTCATCTTCGGTTCATTCAAATCTAGCAGGGCTATTCCTGCCCCATTAGCAGCAAAACGGTGTGCAGTTGCCTTGCCAATATCTCCTGCACCGCCAGTAATTAGGATCGTCTTACCTGCAAACTGATAAGTTGCTTTTGCCGTCATAGATTCAACCTCTTATTGAAGAATTGTTGCAAATGACCGTGATGGAAATCAGATTGGTATGATTTCTATTATTGAGCTTTTGCCCAATAATAGAGCATAAAATCAAAAATTTATTTCCTTCGGTTTTTACTTTAAAGGAGTCATGCGATGCGTATTCGCCGCTTCGCTAAAGTGCTGGTTGCATTTCTCGCTGGAATAATGCTGGTGCATCTGCTATATGCTTGCTCACCGCGCTCCCAAGCCGCAGAGAAAACTAAAGTAACGATCGCCACTGTTAATAATGGCGACATGGTGGTGATGCAAGGGCTTTCTCGCAAATTTGAGGAAGCTAATCCTGATATTCAACTCCGGTGGGTTGTGCTGGAAGAAAATGTGTTGCGTCAACGCACAACTACAGATGTTGCAAGTCAAGGTGGGCAGTTTGATGTCATGACCATCGGTTCTTATGAAACACCAATCTGGGCTAGACGGGATTGGTTAAGACCCTTGGATCTAGGCGCAAACTATGACGTAAACGATTTACTCAAACCCATACGTGAAGGACTTTCCAATAACGGCAAACTCTATGCCGTGCCATTCTATGGGGAAAGTTCCATGCTGTACTACCGAAAAGACTTGTTTGAAAAAGCTGGAATTGCAGTTCCTCAACAGCCAACTTATCCCCAAATGAGAGAATGGGCAAGCAAAATCCACGACCCAGCGCATGGAGTTTATGGAGTTTGCCTGCGCGGAAAACCTGGTTGGGGTGAAAACGTCGCATTTGTTTCCACATTGGTTAATACCTATGGTGGACAGTGGTTTGATATGAAGTGGCAACCAACGATCAATACTCCAGCTTGGAAAGAGGCGATCGCCTTTTATGTCGATCTGCTCAACAAATATGGGCCGCCAGGAGCTAGTTCTAATGGATTTAACGAGAATCTGGCGTTATTCTCAACGGGTAAATGTGGTATGTGGGTAGATGCAACCGTTGCTGCGGGTTTATTATCCAATCCCAAAGAATCCCAAGTTTATAACAAAGTTGGCTTTGCCCGTGCGCCAATTGAAAAATATCCCAACGGTTCAAACTGGCTTTGGGCCTGGGCGCTAGCGGTTCCAAAAACCTCAAAATCACCGGAAGCCGCGCAAAAGTTCGTTGCTTGGGCAACATCAAAGGAATACATTCAACTAGTTGCTAAGGAAAATGGCTGGATTGCTGTACCACCAGGGACTCGGACTTCCACTTATGAAAATCCCAACTATCGAAAAGCTGCCCCCTTTGCTGAAATAGTACTGGCAGCAATTCAATCTGCTGATATTACCCGTCCATCTGCACAACCAACTCCTTATAAGGGAGTTCAATATGTGGATATTCCAGAGTTTCAGGCGATCGGTTCTTCTGTCGGGCAAACCCTGGCAGCAGCGTTAACCAATCGGACTTCGGTAGACCAAGCCTTGCAGCGATCGCAGAAATCGACTGAACGTTTCATGAAACACACGGGTTATATCGAATGAAATGGGGCATTGGGCATTGGGCATGGGTAAAAAGAGCCGATGCTCAACTACAAAACATTCAAAATCTAAAATCCAAAATCTAAAATCTAAAATTTCTTTGGGTTATGTCTTCTTCATTAGCGGTAAAACCTCAACACGAAACGCCACCACCCACGAAGCAACGGACTACGCGGCAAGTGTCAACCTTACCTCTGGTTGCGCCTTCGGTCGTTGTCCTACTGCTGTGGATGATTGTGCCTCTGGTGATGACTATATGGTTTTCTTTTCAGCGTTATAACTTGCTGAATCCAGATGCACGTAAATTCATCGGGATTGAAAATTTCACTTTCATCCTCAGTGACTCAGCTTTATGGACATCGATCGCCATCACAATAGTTTTGGTTATTTCTGTTTTAGCAATCACAATTGGTCTGGGGACACTACTAGCAGTATTATTTGACCAAGACTTTTATGGTCGTGGAGTGGCGCGGGTACTAGCAATCTCCCCATTTTTTGTTATGCCCACAGTTAGCGCCCTGATCTGGAAAAATATGCTGATGCATCCAGTGAATGGGCTATTTGCTCAAATTACTAGAGGCTTGGGTTTAGGGGCAATCGATTGGTTTGCCAGCGTTCCCTTGCTTGCCATCATTATTATTGTGTCCTGGGAATGGCTGCCCTTTGCCCTGCTGATTTTGTTGACTGCAATTCAGTCACTCGATCGCGACCAGTTAGAAGCTGCGCGGATGGATGGCGCAAATGCGATCGCTCTATTTCGTTTCGTTATGCTACCCCATCTAAGTCGCGCCATTTCTGTGGTTGCCATGATTGAGACAATTTTCTTCCTGACTATCTTTGCCGAAATCTTTGTTACCACGGGCGGCGGGCCAGGACTTGCAACCACTAACCTTGCCTATTACATCTTCTTAAAAGCCTTGCTGGAATTCGATGTCGGCGGTGCTTCAGCCGGTGGATTAATTGCCGTAATCCTTGCCAACATCGTGGCAATCTTTTTGATGCGTAGTGTTGCTCGTAATTTGGATACTTAATGCCAAGTTTCCCAAATAAGGCTACCGAAGCTAACTTTTCTAATTACGAATTACGAATTACGAATTACAAATTACGAATTAGCATTATGGCACGTAAAACCTCGAAGATTTGGCTATGGACATTACTCGGCTGGCTTGCTGCCTGCATATTGTTTTTTCCAATTTTCTGGATGTTTCTCACCAGTTTCAAAACTGAAGTCGCGGCAGTATCAACTCCCCCTCAGTTGTTTTTCCGCCCGACATTGGAGAATTATATTGCCATCCAAGATCGGGCAAATTATTTCAATTATGCATTTAACAGCGTAGCGATTTCCCTTGGTTCGACTATAGTCGCACTGCTGCTTGCCGTACCTGCTGCCTACGCAATGGCATTCTTCCCAACCAAACGCACCAAGGGGACTTTACTCTGGATGCTGTCTACCAAAATGCTACCACCCGTTGGTGTGCTAGTACCAATCTACATTTTGTGTCGCAACGCCGGATTGCTGGATACTCACATCGGTTTGATTATTATTTATACCCTGATTAATTTACCAATCGTCGTCTGGATGATTTACAGCTTCTTCAAAGAAGTTCCTAAAGAAATTCTCGAAGCCGATCGCATGGATGGAGCAACCACACAGCAAGAACTTGTTCATGTCTTGCTACCATTGGCAGTCCCCGGAATTGCCTCCACTGCATTGCTTTCGATTATTTTGTCATGGAACGAAGCATTTTGGAGCTTGAACTTGACAACGGCAGATGCCGCCCCACTTACAGCCTTTATTGCTTCTTTTTCCAGCCCTCAAGGATTATTTTGGGCAAAACTTTCGGCAGCATCAACATTGGCGATCGCACCCATCCTCATTTTCGGTTGGCTGAGTCAACGGCAATTAGTCCGGGGTCTGACTTTTGGTGCTGTGAAATGAGTGAAGGCAGACACTCTTAAAGCTTTGCGTAAAATCGTGGCAAATTGAGGGTTGAAATTTAAACGCATAGGCGCTTCGCCTTCCCGCAGGGTAGGGGCGCAGAGGTAAGCGCAAAGGTACGCAGAGAATTTGCTACGAATTAATTAAATGTTGCACTCTTCTCTGTGTGACAAAAACTTAAACTCATTAATGGAAATATTTTATGTCAACAGTTGCTTTAAGAAATATCCATAAAACCTACGCCGATACAGAGATTATCAAAGGCATTGATCTCGACGTGGGCGATCGCGAATTTGTTGTCTTCGTCGGCCCCTCCGGCTGTGGAAAATCAACCTTACTCCGCATGATTGCTGGATTAGAAGAAATTTCCTCCGGCGATTTACTCATTGATGGACAAAAAGTCAATGATGTGCCACCCGATAAACGTGGTTTAGCAATGGTGTTTCAAACTTATGCCTTATATCCCCACATGACAGTGGCAGAAAATATGGCTTTTAGCCTCCGGCTTGCGGGTATGCAGAAAGCCCAGCGTTATGAAAGGGCGCGTGAAGTCGCTCGTATCCTGCAACTGGAGCCGCTTTTGAACCGGAAGCCCAAAGAATTATCGGGAGGACAACGGCAACGCGTGGCGATCGGTCGTGCTTTGGTGCGTAATCCCAAAGTATTTTTGTTTGATGAGCCACTGTCCAACCTGGATGCTTCATTGCGGGTGCAGATGCGGATTGAGCTTGCCAGTTTACACGACAGCCTGCAAGCCACCATGATTTATGTTACCCACGATCAAGTTGAGGCAATGACCCTTGCCGATAAAATTGTGGTATTACAAGGCGGCATCATCGAACAAATGGGTTCTCCTCTGGAACTCTACCATCATCCCCGCAATCTATTTGTCGCCGGATTTATTGGTTCGCCAAAAATGAACTTTATTTCGGTGACAGTTTCAGCCGTCAATGACTCTGGGGCAACAGTTAGACTCCCTGGTGACGCAACCGTAACAATTCCAGTGAAGCCCAAAACCTTGTCAGTTGGGGACAGAGCAACATTAGGAATTCGTCCCGAACATCTGCGGCTCGATCGCAATAACCCAAGCGTGAATGGTGAAGTATTAGTCGTAGAACGATTGGGCGGAGAAACCTTTCTCTACATCAAGATTGCGGGTGGCGAAACCATAGTTGTGCAAACAGACGGGGATAATCCAGCCAACATGCACGATTACGTTCCGATTTACATTAATGGTGAGCTTTGCCATCTGTTCGATCGCGACGGTGAAGCCATCCCCAAAGTTCATCGTCACCACCTAACCCAGAATGAATCCCATGAACAGCAATATCAGCACAGACTCAGCAATCAAGCTGAATGAAGCATCTTTGTCTCATTTAGGCAATAACATTCGCGTACCCAATTACGATCGCCATCAAATCACAAACGGTATTGTCCATATTGGTGTGGGTGGGTTCCATCGCGCACATCAAGCTTTATACCTGGATAATTACTTTCATCAAAATCCCGCTAGTGAATGGGGAATTTGCGGGGTTGGGCTACTAGAATTTGATAAACGGATGCGGGATGCACTTAAATCACAAGATTGTTTGTATACCTTAGTCGAAAGATCCCCAGCAGGCGATCGCGCCCGTGTGATTGGAGCAATTACAAAATATCTATTTGCCCCAGATAACCGCCAAGCTGTAATTGACACCTTAGCAGATCCCAAATGCCGCATCGTTACCCTCACCATTACCGAAGGTGGCTACTACTATATTGAAGGTAGCGGTGAATTCGATGTCAATCACCCAACAATCCAGTACGATTTGCAGCATCCCGACGAGCCAATTGGAGTATATGGCTTTTTGACAGCAGCCCTTAATCGCCGCCGTCAACAAGGAATCGCACCATTTACCGTGTTGTCCTGCGACAACTTGCAAGGTAACGGCAATATTGCCCGCAAAATGTTAACCGCATTTGCCCAAATGCAGAACCCGGAATTAGGGCATTGGGTTGCTGAACAGGTAGCTTTTCCTAACTGCATGGTCGATCGCATTACCCCCGCCACAACCCCAGCAGATATCAAAATGGTGGCGGAACAGTTTAACATTGATGATGCCTTTCCAGTTGTTGCCGAACCGTTTCTTCAGTGGGTAGTCGAAGACAATTTCAGCGCAGGTAGACCTGATTGGGAATCAGTTGGCGTTCAGATGACGAGTGATGTTCATCCTTACGAGATGATGAAAATCCGGTTGCTCAACGCCAGTCACTTGTTGATTGGCTATCTCGGCTCCTTAGCAGGTTATACATACGTCCATGAAGTTATGGCAGATGCATTAATCCGACAAGCCGTCGATAATTTGATGGCAGAAGTTACGCCCACACTTCAACCCGTACCTGGAATTGATTTAGATAATTACAAAAAAACCTTAATTGAACGCTTTGCCAATCCTAAAATTCGAGATCAACTCCCGCGTCTTTGCCTCAATAGCTCCGCTAAAATGCCAAAATTTGTTTTAGGCTCAGTCCGTGACGCGCTGCATCAAGGAGGGGCAATTGAATACATGAGCCTAACGGTTGCTGCTTGGTTCCGTTACCTCAATGGAAACGATGACCAAGGCAATACTATTCCCATTGATGACCCAATAGCAGGTACTCTAACTCAATTAGCTGATTCCAGTGGTAGCGATGCCAAACCATTGCTTAATTTAACTGAGATTTTTGGCGATTTGTCCCAGTCACCGCTTTTTGTTGAGTCAGTTACGAATCATTTACACAGATTGTATAAGTTTGGAGCGAAAGAAACATTAGTCAAAACTTAACCAAAGAGTGAAAGCTGTGAGCTTTGAAGGTGGAAGTTTCATTTCTGCCTTCTGAATATTAAGAATTTGGAGGGGCAATTGACTGACATCGTAGTTGGCTTAGACTTGGGTACAGGAGGAGTAAGAGCGATCGCAGTTGACCTCCAAGGGCAAATTATCGCTCAGTCAACCAGAAGCTATCCCCTGTTAACTCCACAACCCGGTTGGACGGAACAGAACTCATCGGATTGGGTGGAAGCAAGTTTGGATGCTCTCTTCGATGTTACTCAACAGCTAAACGGACATCGACCGCTCGCCCTCGGTTTGTCTGGACAAATGCATGGTATGGTTCCTCTCGACGCGGAAGGCAAAGCAATTAGACCGGCAATTTTGTGGAATGACCAGCGCACGGGTAAAGCTGTTGCTGAGATTGAAGCCACCATTCCCCGTCAAGAGTTGATCCAGCGCACTGGAAATCCGGCAATTACAGGCTTTCAACTGCCGAAGCTCCTATGGTTGCGGACTGAAGAACCACAAGCCTATACTCGATTGTGGCAGATTCTTTTGCCCAAAGATTATCTGAGATATGTGCTAACAGGCGAAGCAGTAACAGAACCGTCTGATGCCTCTGGTGTCGGCTGTCTGAATCTGGCAAATCGGCAATGGGATACAGATATTCTCGATGCTCTCGATATCAGCCCCGCGTTATTCCCCCCAGCCATCGAATCTACCGCGATCGCTGGACGGCTCAAATCAGAAATAGCCGCCCGTGTGGGATTACCTGTGGGATTACCTGTGGTTGCAGGTGGAGGTGATAATGCCGCCGCCGCCATCGGTTTGGGCATCTCATCAAGCAACCTAAATCGGGGTAGTTTGAGTATTGGCACATCGGGAGTTATTTTTGCACCGTGCGATCGCCCAATTCCCGATCCCGAAGGTCGGGTACATTTATTCTGCCATGTGGATGGTGGCTATCATCTGCTGGGAGTGACGCTAGCAGCTGGTGGTTCTCTGCGTTGGTATCGAGATACATTTGCACCGCATACATTCTACACCGATTTAATGGATATGGCAGAGCGATCGCAGCCTGGTGCGCGTGGTGTGCTATTTCTACCCCACCTCGCAGGAGAACGCAGTCCCCACCTCGATCCAGATACTCGTGGTGCTTTCGTGAATTTGTCATTAGCTCATACACAAGCAGATATAACTCGCGCTGTCCTGGAAGGGGTTGCATTTAGCTTGCGGTCAGCATTGGAGGTAATTAGTGCGATCGCTCCCCTCGATCAACTCTTAGCAACGGGTGGAGGCGCACGTTCTCACATCTGGTTACAAATTTTGGCAGATGTTTTGCAAACAAAACTCATTGCACCCAAAGCTGAGGAAGGAGCTGCTTACGGAGCAGCTATTTTGGCAATGGTAGGGATTGGTGTTTATCCGAATTTAGAAGCTGCACTCAAGATTTTATCGCAGGATAATAATGTAGTACAGCCGCAGCCAAATCCTTTATATGAAGCAGGATTTAAGCGCTACAAGCTACTTTACGATACATTGAAAGCTGTTCGTTGAGAATTAAATTATCTTAAAGTTAGAGTGAATTACTGAAGATTTACAGAAAAAATAATATACATTATGTCACTCAGTCGTAGCGACCTCGAAGCTGGAAACATACAGACAAGACTATTAGAAGCATCACACTCTGGAATCAAGCTAACTACCCTGAGCGAAGATGAGTTACAGCGATCGCTCGATGAAACATTACAACAGCAGCCACCAAATTCTGATATTTGGATATTTGCCTACGGTTCGCTGATTTGGAATCCTCTAATCACATACGTCGAGCGCCGTGCTGGGATCGTTTATGGTTGGCATCGGCGCTTCTGTACATGGATGATCCTCGGTCGCGGTACTCCAGATAATCCCGGATTACTCTTAGGACTCGATCGGGGTGGTAGCTGTCGTGGCGTTATTTATCGGATTGCTGCTGCTGATGTCCCATCCGAATTACTGCTGATTTGGCGACGGGAGATGTTGGGTGGTGTCTACATTGCTCGTTGGGTGAAGGTATTTGATGGTACACAGGAATTCCTAGCGATCGCTTTTGTTGCTAATCGCCAACATCCCAGGTACGCTCATCAAATACCATTCACAACTACTGTGAATAGCATTGCCACCGCATCGGGAAAATTGGGTTCCTGCGCTGATTATCTGATGAAAACTGTTGAGGGATTAATCAGTGAAGGCATTAAAGATAGACAATTACTCTGGTTACATAAACAAGTGTTGGCAAAACAACAAGCGCTTTTAGTTAGTGGCGATCGCTCTATACCGTCTATTTCCGGGCAACAGCCATGATGTGAGCGCTCATCCCCAACATAGAGGGTTCGGTTTCTAACCAGCGAATTGCTTCTAAAAGGCGATTGCAGCGACCTACATCATTCCAGTGTTCCTGAAAGTTTTGTAATAACCAGCCTGGCCCTTCAATCGCTAAAATCTTTTCAGAATGTAAGCCCGCTTCTTCAACCTCTGCTTTGAGTTCTTCTGGATGATGAAAGAAGGTTTTTGTAAAGTAGCGAGGATGGTTGTTTGGGTTGCGGTGTTGACCATCAATCAAATCCTGTTTAACAATCTCTACAAACTCAGGATCGTCTAAATGTCCGCCAAATAATCCATCTAAGGTTGAAGCAAAACGAGAGACTCCCGCAGCAAAAACAAAACCTCCAGTTTTTAAGATCCGATGAGCTTCACGCAAAGCAATAATCCGATCTGTGCGCTCAGTCAAATGATACAAAGGCCCAAGTAAGAGTACAGCATCAACGCTATTATCCGCCCGATTGAGTTGCCGAGCATCTCCAACTGCCAAACTAGCTAGAGGATATTCTGGTTGAGCTTGAGACAAATGCCGAGCTTGCTCTATGTGCAAAGGAACCGCATCAATAAGATGGACTTCATAGCCTTGTTGAGCAAGCCAAAAAGAATAAACGCCAGCGCCACCGCCAACATCGAAAATGACTGCGGGAGGAGGCGGTAGGTAACGGTTAATAAGTTCTTGGCTTCGGGCTAATTCCAGCAAACCTGCACCTTTTGATAACCGATCTTGCTCCCGACCACTCGCGTAATGGATTAACGCTTCATCTCCAAGCAGATTGTTTAATTCAGATAAATCTGGCATCGTGAATCTCAACTTCAATCAAATCATTATCTTTAAGGTTATATAGCTCCCGAAGTTTCACATCGCAAGCTATCTCAATAATTGTTTTCGGATGATCTCCACTTTCGGTATTATTTTTGTCTGTTCTTAAGATAAAAGCATCTCTGCCAAATATCTTACAGGGAACAATGCTCACAGAAACAGTCCCTCCATATTCTTCCTTTTCCAGACGCATAACATTTTTCGGAAGATGGTAATGTCGATCTAACTGAATATTTAAAGTTCCAGGGAAGAATTTCATTCCGGTTTTTCTCAAGTAATATTCTTGGAGTTTCTCAATCCAGTAAGAAAAGTTTCCTAAACCACTAACAACCTTACCTTTTAAGATTCTCATATATCTTTATGTATATAAATAAGCTGGTATTTATATCGGTTGAACTTAAAGAAAAATTCAAAATTCAGAAACAATAATTTGTCTCTAACTCTTTCCCCTGCTCCCCTGCTGCCTATTTGTATCAACCTTAAAGTAAAATGGTATTAGAGGGGAGTAGTACTGATACCACGCACAAAAATATCTACACAGGTTTCGATATAGTCCTCACAGCTATAGTTGCCTTGATTGAATTTTGCACTGCGGCATAGCATTCCAGCCAATAGCATTCCTGTAAACATATCGACAGCCGGAAATGGATCGAGGTCTGCTCGGACAGTGCCTCGTTTCTGACTCGATTGCAGGTAAGCCACCAGTTTTTCCCCTAAGGGCTTGGCAGCTTCTTGAATAACTTGTTTAGCTGCTTCTGGATGACGTTTGGCTTCTCCAATGAAGGTACGAATTAAGTCCTCCTGTGTCTCTAGCATAGTATTGTAGAGATGGGCATACTGTTTTAAATCAATTTTTAGATCCTGTGTCCACGCTTCGGGGTATGCAAGGGCTTCTGTCTGGAGTGCCAAGGCATTCTTCATTACTGCTCCCAGAAGTTGTTCTTTGCTAGCAAAGTGGCGAAATAAAGTCACCTCATTTACACCAGCAACACGAGCTATTTCACGGGTAGTTGCTCCTTGAACACCTAAACTGGCAAATACCTGCAAGGCGGCTTCTATCAAACGTGTACGGGTGAGAGTTGATGAACGGATGGTTTTGTGCATTTATGCTGGCAAGTACTTACTTTCATCATAGATTATGTAGAAAAAGTGGTCGTAATTTAGGGAAAATAGTATTGATGCCAACATTTTTAAAGTTATTAAAAATATTTACTTTCTCAAATTGATTTCGGTGCAGTAGCTAATGTTTTACTCATTTTAGTAACTGGAACAAATATCCCACTTCTTAAATAATGAGGTGCTTTTTGGATGGCTGTAAATCCCAGTCGTAAATAAAACCCTTCAGCATAAAGGCTAGCGGTTGTAATTACCTTATCTATACCTTGCTCAGTTGCTTCGTCGCAAAAATGTTGAACTAAAGCACGGCCAACCCCTTTACCTTGATATTTAGGATGGACATACAGCCCGATGAGTTCATCAACAATGAAACTAGCAAAACCGATAACACCATCTCCCTCGATCGCAACCCAGAAAGATTCTGCTTTCATACTCTTCAAGATATTTGAACCATCAGGTTTATCGCGGTAATTGCGCCAAGCTAAAAGTTCTTTTTGGGTGTAGAAAGTTGCAGGTAGAGCTTTGATAGCAGCAATATGAATTGCACTCAACACCCACGCATCTGTTTCTTGGGCAGGTCGAAGAGATATTTCGTTAGCGCTCATAGTTCAGGGCTGGCATTCAGATTACAAGAGAAGGCAGGGGCAGATCGCTTTTAGCGTCTCCCCTTGGGAGAAGGCAGGAGGAAAAAAGTATGAATAAAAACTTTAGTTCTGGGTACATTGCCCAGTTTAAAAAGAAGAATTGTTCTGTAAGCTATGTTACAGCTTCCGTAACACACCGAAAATCGGAAATGGTGCGTTATGTGTTTCACGCTAATACAATCTACCCTATCTTCTAATTATTTGCGCCTAGCTATTTATTAGCAGTTTGCAATTGAGTCACAACTCGCTGGACAATTTGCCGTCTGATTTCCTGAACATTGTGACTTGCATCTATAACGCGAGCAAGTACAGCCGCAGGGGCAGTTTGGGGAGAACCACTGTTAAAGGGTGGTTGGGGATTGTATTCAATCCCTAGTTGAATTGCTTGGGCGAGCGCTTCCCCAAATAACTCAGCAGCTAGAGCCAGCCCAAAATCAATGCCAGCTGTCACACCACCGCTTGTAATTCGATTGCGATCGATGACTATTCTTTGGGCAACTGTCTTCACTCCTAACATCTCAAGTAAATCCAACGATAGCCAGTGAGTAGTGGCGCAATAGCCCTGAAGTAAACCCGCCGCCGCCAGCAGCAGCGAACCAGTGCAGACAGCCGTAACATAGCGAGCTTGTTTCCCTTGGGTTTTGAGAAAGCCGAGGAACTTTTCATCTTCCATTTTGGCATTGATACCTGGGCCTCCTGGTACAAATAACACATCTAAGGCTGGGGCTTGAGCAAAGGTTGTGTCAGGTAGAAAAGTCAGGCCGCAATCGCTTTGAATTGGTTCGAGTGTTTCCGCCAGCAGATATAATTGCGCCTTTGGCAATTTGGCAAAGACTTCGTAGGGGCCCGTAAAATCTAACTGCGTCACATCTGGGAACAATACTATTCCAATGGATAGAGAAGAAATTTGTTCTGTAACAGTCATTATTGATACCCTTGTTCGCAAAAATTCCGATCGATTGCTCCTGCAACTTGCCCAATAGTATAACTCTAGAACTATAAACTACGGTAATTGCATCAACAAAAAGTATAAAAAACTCTAATTATCACTAATTCTATCGACAAACCGTATATTATGGATAAAGCAAAAAAATAACCAACTTCAAAAGACAAATTTTGAATTAATCAAGCAATATCTTGTGATATTTGGCTAATTTTATTGTGTTTATTTTAAATGTCTTCTCAAAGCTTGCTCCCTTAGAGTATTTACCAAGCTAGCAGACATTAGAAAATCAAAAGGAGTGAATGTGATCAACGCCATACAAATTAACGAAAACTTGACAACAACAGGACAAGTCATACCGAAACAGCTTGAGCAAGCTATTCAAGAAGGTTTTAAGTCTGTTCTCAATTTGCGATCGCCTGATGAACTAGGATTTTCTAAGGATGAGCAAAAAGTAGCGGAAGCATTGGGGCTGTATTATCAAAATGTTCCACTCAAGGTGGATCTGAAAAATTTGAATGAAGAGGTGATTACCAAAATCCTCACGACACTCGAACAAATCCCGAAACCAGCAGTTGTGCATTGTGCCGCCGGGATGCGATCGACTGGAATTGCGCTGTTGAGTATCGCTATCCAGGAAGGATTAACACCAGAGGAAACTTTAGCAAAAGCAAGGAATCTCGGTTTTGGATTCTTTGAACACGCTGGCGTTAGTCCCCGATTGAAGCAATTATTTGTGGACTACGTTAACAAACACGCGAAAGTAGCTTTACCAGCTAGCTGCTCTTAAATGGATGTTAGTTATTTCTATTGTTATGTCCTAATAGACTAGAAGGCTGCTATACAAATCATTGAAGAAGAATTCAGAATTAAGATGCTCTAGTTCCACAGAATTCAATTCTGTTAGCCGATAGCTAAGGTTTAGCCCATTCTGGCTCCTGACTTCAGAATTATTTCTTCTTAAAAATTCAAAACTGCTCTTGCTGAAAGTAGACAAGAGCAGTTTTGAATAGCAAAGCCCAAAATAAGAATTTAGGCATCTTCAAGTTCAAATTGAGCCACCGTAACAGCATTAAAAGCGAAAGCTAAAACTAATGGCATCGGCGACTGAAACCAAAAGGTAAAAAGAACAGCTAGGATTGTGCCAATTACTGCGGATATTGACCACAATCGTTCTTCAAAAGTCAGCCCTTTTTCGGCTTTAATCAATCTGAGAACATGAACTGGAATTGGCTCCGGCATTACCCCACCCGGAGGAAAAGCCCAGAAGTTATTACGTCGCTCAACAAATAAATCTGTCCAGCCATTTTCTTGGCACCATGCCTCAATCCATTGAAGTGAGTAATGATTCATCATCGGGTTTCGGAGTTCGGTTTGTAGAAGTTGTGTACTTGGTGAATGTAAACTCTTGGAGATTCCTGAAGAACTAACTAATCGTTATAAAATTAACGCTAATTATCGAGTTTTAAGCTTTGTTAAGCAATTGAGACGCATATCATTACGCTCAAATCTTGCTTTCATTAATTAAAAGACTAACAGTTCATGGGGGCTGTTGAATTTAAAATACAACAAACTTTACTTGAAAAATGGGAAGTCAAGAATTGTAAATAACTCCGTGAGTATTACTGCTCAAAAAAACTTTTTATATCTTGAAAATTTAAATCTACGAATGAAGAATTGTAAATAAGTCAACAAGCATAGACTATAGGAAATATTGCTTTATCAGCTAAATTATTCCTTTCGAGTTAGGAATTTCAAGTTTTATCTTTATTAAGAGTCGATAGATTATGCTTTGCGTCTCTATTTTGCTAAAGCTTGTTTGATGTGAGAAACAATTTATACTCAGTCATTGCGATCGCTATTGTATTTAATAAATATTGTTCTGAATATCTAATTTTAGTGCGATCGCAGATTGCCCCTCTCTACCTCAAGTAGCAGGGAGAATTTTGCTAAAGTAAGAAGTTTATGCTCTTTTTGCGTTACAAAATATTAAGCAACGGAAATACACGTTTTCCAAGTCCAGTAGCAAGGCTGCGAGTCTCAATTAGTACGATCCAGTCTTGCTAATATTCAAATGCGGTAATTAAATGCGGAAATTATACACTAAATTGGCTCTCAATATCTTTTGGCGGCAAACACTAGCATTCCTTCTCGGAATTATTATCTGGTGTGTGGCCGATCCAGCAGTGGCAGTAGACTGGACTCATCCACTGTCATTTAGCAATGCAGAGCTATCAAGACGTGATTTTTCTGGACAGAGTTTGCAAGCTGCGGAGTTTTCTAACGCCAATATGGAATTGATTAACTTTACAAACGCTGACTTACGCGGAGCAGTTATGAGCGCTTCAGTGATGACAAAAGCAAATCTCCACGGAGCAGATTTAACGAATGCAATGGTCGATCAGGTAAACTTGACTAAGGCAGATTTGAGCGATGCAGTTTTCAAAGAAGCTCTTTTGCTCCGCGCCATATTTAATGATGTAAATATAGACGGTGCAGATTTTACAGATGCAATTTTGGATAGAGCGCAAATTAAAGAACTGTGCGAAAAAGCCAGTGGTGTGAATTCCAAAACAGGCGTGCAAACTCGTGATTCTCTAGGATGTCAATGAAGCGTGTTGGTGTAATTGGTGGCGGACAACTAGCCTGGATGATGGCAGATGCAGCACAGAAGCTAGGAGTAGAATTAATAGTACAAACTCCAAGCGTTCACGACCCGGCCGTGTCAATCGCTCAGGAAACTGTTTTTGCGCCAGTTGATGATGCAAATGCTACGGAAATATTAGCTCAAAAATGCGATGTTATCACCTTTGAAAACGAATTTGTTAACCTGCAAGCTTTATCCGGTTTAGCACAGCAAGGCGTTTGTTTTCGTCCCAGATTAGAAGCTTTAACTCCTCTTTTAGATAAATATCATCAGCGTTGCTATTTACGCGACTTAGGCTTACCAGTTCCTCAATTTTTCGCCCTTGACGAGGTAGAAAATCTCAAATCAAAAATAGAATATCTAGGTTTTCCAGCAGTCTTGAAATCCCGCCGTCATGGTTATGACGGTCAAGGTACTTTCATAATTCAGGATTTTGCTGCTTTAGAACAAAAGCTAAGTCATGAAACCACAACAAAGACTTTAAATCGATCGCTATTCTTGTTAGAAGAATTTGTTCCTTTTGAAAGAGAACTAGCAATAATTGCAGCTCGTTCTGTGGAGGGAGAAATTGTCACTTATCCAGTAGTGGAAACCCAACAAGAACAACAAGTGTGTCGGCGGGTGATTGCGCCAGCAGAGATTACGTCCAATCAAGTAGCAGAAATCCAAGCGATCGCACATACTCTATTAAATAGCTTAGAAGTAGTGGGAATTTTTGGAATTGAGCTATTTCTTAGGGCTGATGGCAAAGTACTGGTAAATGAAATTGCACCCCGCACCCACAATTCTGGGCATTTTTCTCTTGACGCTTGCGAAACTTCTCAGTTTGAGCAACACCTGAGAGCAGTTTGTGGTCTACCTTTGGGGAATCCGGCTTTGCAGTGCGCTGGTGCTGTGATGGTGAACCTACTGGGGTATGAAAATTCTCACAGCGACTACCAAAGCCAGTGTCAACAAATAGCAGAAATTCCCCAAGCGCACGTTCACTGGTATGGGAAGACAGAATCACGTCCTGGGCGAAAATTGGGACATGTCACTGTTTTGCTGGATAATCAGAATCGAGAGCAAGCGATCGCGATCGCCCACAGCATAGAATCTATCTGGTATCCCAGGTAAATAGATCGGAAAGTTTCGATATTGAACACACAACATCTTTTGAAAAGCTATAATGAGTGAGTTGCACTACGACGTTGGTGACTGCCATCAAGTTTTTTGATCTATGCCTTTAATGACAAGGGAGTCAACTGTTCTCGTGGCAGTATACCGGGCATGTACCCGGAAACTTTAAACGAGGAATTTAGGTTCCCACCTGGATAAACCCAGGTCATAAACTTAGGTAAAACGGCGTCGCGGTGAACTTAAAATTATTAGCTCCCAAAGTCAGTTAGAATTTGGGAGCTTTAATTATTTCAATCAATTTAAAATAAGCGAACTGACAGTAAAGATTGCCATATTTTTGGGAAACCTAGATACTGAGGTCTCAAGAATTAAGCCCTATGGTCAGCATTCCCGGATATCAAGTTAGCAAAGAACTCTACAACGGTTCTCGAACCTTGGTTTATCGTGCTAATCGAGAAACTGACCAAAAATCTGTGGTGATTAAGCTGATGAAAACTGCTTATCCCAGCTTCAGTGAATTGGTACAGTTTCGCAACCAGTTCACCATTGCCAAAAATTTGAATCTACCTGGAATCATCCAAACCTATAGTCTGGAACCCTATCAGAATGGCTATGTGTTAGTGATGGAAGACTTTAGGGGAATTTCTCTAAAGCAGTGGCAAGGTAGAGGAGAGAATAGGAGAATAGGGGAAACACCACAAGCTCTGATTGAGTTTTTACAAGTAGCGATCGCACTGTGCAATACATTAGATATTCTAATTCGTCATCGGGTCATTCACAAAGATATTAAACCCGCCAATATTTTAATTAATCCAGAAACTAAAGAAGTTAAGTTAATTGACTTTAGTATTGCATCTTTATTACCACGAGAAACTCAAAGCCTCATGAGTCCTAATGTATTAGAAGGGACACTTGGCTATTTGTCTCCAGAGCAAACTGGAAGGATGAATCGGGGGATTGATTACCGTACTGATTTTTATTCTCTGGGTGTAACTTTTTACGAATTACTAACAGGGCAATTACCATTTCAATCGCACGAACCAATGGAATTGGTACATTGTCATATTGCCAAACTTCCGCCTTTAGTACATGAAATTAATCCGCAAATTGCGCCTGTACTCTCATCGATTGTTAGCAAACTGATGGCGAAAAATGCCGAAGACCGTTATCAGAGCGCATTTGGGCTGAAATATGATTTAGAAAATTGTTTAGCTCAACTCAAGGAAACGGGTAAGATTGTAAGTTTCCCAGTTGCTCAACGGGATGTGTGCGATCGCTTTATTATCCCAGAAAAACTCTATGGGCGCGAGCATGAAGTTGAAACTCTGCTCAAAGCCTTTGAACGCGTTAGCAACAACCAAACAGAACTAATGCTGGTGGCTGGTTTTTCTGGTATTGGTAAAACTGCTTTAGTTAACGAGGTTCACAAACCTATTGTCCGGCAACGGGGCTACTTCATCAAAGGCAAATTTGACCAATTTAATCGGAATATTCCCTTTTCCGCTTTTGTGCAGGCATTTCGAGACTTAATGGGACAATTACTGAGTGAAAGTGATGTCCAATTGTCAACTTGGAAAAATAAAATTTTACAAGTGCTAAGGGATGAGGGGCAAGTCATTCTTGAGGTAGTTCCTGAACTAGAACAAATTATTGGTCAACAACCACCTGCAACGGAACTTTCACAGAGTGCAGCCCAGAATCGCTTCAATTTACTCTTTCAAAAGTTCATTCAGGTATTCACCACAAAAGAACATCCATTAGTAATTTTTCTTGATGATTTGCAGTGGGCTGATTCTGCATCGCTAAAATTGATGCAGTTGTTGATGAGCGAGTTAGGAAGTGGAGCTTTACTTTTAATTGGCGCTTATCGAGACAATGAAGTATCTACCGCACATCAGTTGATGTTGACTTTAGCGGAGATTCGCAAAGTCAATGCGACAATTCACAGCATTACTTTAGCCCCGTTAAGTAAAACGAGTTTAAATCAATTGGTAGTTGATACCTTGAGTTGTTCGAGTAAAACTGCCCAACCACTAACGCAACTCGTCTATCAAAAAACTCAAGGAAATCCATTTTTTGCAACGCACTTTCTCAAAGTATTATATGAAGATGGGCTGATTACTTTTAATTTTGCTCAAGGTTACTGGCAATGTGATATTGCTGCTGTGAAAGCACTTGCTCTTACCGATGATGTTGTAGAATTCGTAGCGCTACAGTTGCAAAAGTTGCCAGATGCAACGCAAAATGTGTTGAAATTAGCCGCGTGTATTGGCAACTCTTTTGATTTGCTAACCTTAGCAATTGTTTCTGAACAATCAGAAACCGAAACGGCAGCATCTTTATGGAAAGCTTTGCAAGAAGGGTTAGTTTTACCTACTAGTGAAGTTTATAAATTTTTTCAAGATAATGAGCATAATTCTGACTCAAACCCCTTAAACTCTAATTTCCAAATCCCCATCTATAAATTTTTACACGATCGCGTGCAGCAAGCGGCTTACTCTCTAATTCCAGATGAAGAGAAACAATTTACCCATCTTAAAATTGGTCAATTACTCTTGCAAAATACCTCGGAATCACAACAAGAGGAGCGCATTTTTGAGATTGTCAGTCAGTTGAATCGAGGAATATTGTTAATTACCCAACCGACTGAACGTCAACAATTAGCTCAATTAAATCTGAATGCTGGTCGAAAAGCAAAAGAAGCTACCGCTTATGGTGCAGCAATTCATTACTTGTATTCTGGAATGCAGCTGCTACCGATTAATAGTTGGGAAATCGCCTACGAATTGACTAGAAGTTTATACGAAGAAGCTGCCGAAGCTGCTTTTCTCAACAATGAATTTGAGCAGATGGAATCTCTGATTCAGGTTGTCATCGAACAAACAACCACCTTACTAGATAGAGTGAAAGTTTATGAAGTGCAACTCCAAGCTTATCAGGTTCAGGGTCAACCATTGCAAGCGATCGCAACTGGATGCGAACTTCTCGCTCAACTTGGGGTAACATTACCTGAATCAGTAACACCTCTAGACATTCAGCAATATGTAGTAAACACGCTCTCCACCTTGGCAGGCAGAAGTATTCAGGGCTTAGTTGATTTGCCATTAATGGATGATACCAAAGCTTTGGTTGCTTTGCGGATTATGGCTAGCATTGCTCCCGCCATCCACCAGACTTCTTCCTATCTGTTACCAATTATTGCTTGCGAAGAGGTGAATTTATCTCTTAAATACGGCAATGCACCACTTTCTGCACCAGGATATGCAGATTTTGGAATTGTACTTAATATTTGTAACCAACTCGAGTCAGGCTACGAATTTGGCCAGCTAGCTTTAATACTTGTGGATAGATTTCAAGCAAAATCTGTTCAAAGTATGACTCTATTTAAAGTGGGTGCATTGAATCAATTTAATAAACAACACGTTCGCACCTCAATTAGTTTATTACACGAATCCCATAGTCTTGGATTAGAAACAGGCGATTTTTTTCATGTGCTGGCATCGATGATTTTCAAGTTATTCTATGTCTATTTAAGTGGCACAGAAGTTTTAGAAATTCTCTTAGCAGATGTCAAAGCCTACGAGTCTAATTTTGCCCAAAATCAGCGCTTATTAAATTGGTCGAATATAATTTGTCAAAGCATTAATAATTTAACCGAATCTAGCGATCGCACAGAGCGCTTCATTGGTGAAGATGATCGAGATGAACAACTATTATCTGCGCTCATTAAAGAAAATGACGAATTAACACTCCATGTATTTTTCTTAAGTAAGTTAACACTAAGTTATTTGTTTGAGAATTTTCCGGCGGCAGTTGAAAATGGAAATCAGGGAGAGCAATACCTCAACGGTGGCGCAGGAATGCTATCTGTGCCTGTTTTCTACTATTACGATTCTCTGTCTCGTCTGGCTGTCTATCCAACGGCTGAACCATCTCAACAAGAACAATTACTCTTAAAGGTTGGTGAAAATCAGGAAAAATTGCTGTTTCGAGCCAACTTCGCACCGATGAATTTTCAGCACAAATTTGATTTGGTGGAAGCAGAACGCCATCGGGTTTTAGGCGAAAAAATAGCAGCAATAGAATTGTACGATCGCGCCATAACTCTAGCGAAAGAAAACCAATATATCCAAGAAGAAGCCTTGAGCAATGAACTAGCTGCCAAGTTCTACCTCAATTGGGGCAAAGAAAAAATTGCCCAAGCTTATATGCAAGAAGCTTATTACTGCTATGCTCGTTGGGGCGCTAAAGCCAAAACTGAGGATTTAGAAAAACGCTATCCTCAACTTCTGGCTCCCATCTTACAAGGGCAGTATCATCGCTTTCAACACAGTTCAACCGTCGATGCATCATCATTTCCTCATCAAACCATCCACACAAACCTTTCTAGCAGCAGTATTTCGGAAGCACTCGATTTTGCCACCATCTTTAAAGCCGCACAAGTTCTCTCCAGTGAAATTCAATTAGAGCAGTTGCTCACTACCCTTTTGCAAGTAGTGATGGAAAATGCCGGCGCACAAAAAGCTGCTCTGCTTGTACTTCAACAGGACAACTTGGTGGTTGAAGCTGTAGCTACCATCAATGAAGGAGTGGCTCTGGTATCTATACCATTATCAACCAGTGAAGGCATTCCGATTACACTGGTGAACTATGTCAAACGCAGCTTAAAAACTGTTGTGCTGGATGATGCGACAGCACAAACTGATTTTATCGCCGACTCATATTTTATGCAGCAACAACCTAAGAGTGTGTTGTGTACGCCGATGTTAAATCAAGGTAAACTCATCGGGCTGCTATATTTAGAAAATCCGTTGACAATTGGTGCATTTACGAGCGATCGCACCGAAGTTATCCAACTGTTATGCGCTCAAGCTGCCATCTCTCTAGAAAATGCCCGTCTTTATCAAGAATCTCAAAATTATGCCCAAGAGTTAGAGCGATCGCTACAAGAACTTGAGCATACCCAACTACAAATGGTGCAAAATGAAAAAATGGCAACCTTGGGTAATTTGGTTGCTGGGGTGGCACATGAAATTAATAATCCGATTGGATTTCTTAAAGGCAGTGTTAACAATGCCGAAGAGTATATTCAAGACTTACTCGCTCATATCCAATGCTACCAACAACATCATCCCAATCCGGCGATCGCAGTCATTGAGCATGGCGAAGAAATTGACCTAGAATTCCTGACTGAGGACTTACCAAAGTTAGTAGACTCGATGAAGGTGGCTTCAGAAAGGATCAAAGATATTAGCATCAGTCTCCGCACCTTTTCCAGAGCCGATACAACTGAAAAAGTTGCTTGTAACCTCCATGAAGGGATTGAGAGTACCCTGTTGATTTTGAAGTATCGCCTCAAAGCTAACGAAAAACGTCCAGCAATTGAAGTCATTACTGAATACGGAAAATTACCACCAGTTAAGTGCTTTTTAGGACAGTTAAATCAAGTATTTATGAACATCTTTGCTAACGCCATTGATGCCTTAGATACTTCCTGCGAGGGGCTTTCTTTTGCTCAAGCCCAAGCAAATCATCACCAAATACTGATTCACACCGAAGTATCCAGTGAAGAAAATATGGTGGTAATTCGCATCAAAGATAACGGTCAGGGGATGCCAGAGGAGATTAGATCGCGGATATTTGACCACCTATTTACAACCAAAGAGGTTGGGAAAGGAACAGGATTGGGACTCGCGATCGCTCGTCAAATTGTCGAAGAAACCCATGATGGGCGGTTGAGTTGCAATTCTGTGCTTGGCGAAGGAACAGAATTTGTCATTGAGATTCCAGTATTTTAAAGAATTTGCGATTTTCTTCGCAATGCATAACGCTTCTAATTTTTCGGTAATGTGGAGAACAGGAATAGCATAATTCTACTAAATCTGTATACCTTGATTCTAAATGAGGTAGCGTTCAGAGTTAAAATTACACAATTGCGTTAAATTGTGGTTAAAACTACAAAAAATTGTTAAAACAACTAACTAATACCGTATTTCCAGCCTCGATCTTCCGACTAGAGAGTGGTTTAACTTTTATTCATCAAGAAATTCCCACTACTCCTGTAGTTGTGGCGGATGTTTGGGTGCGTGCTGGAGCCAGCTTAGAGCCAAAACCGTGGTTTGGCATGGCGCACTTTTTAGAACACATGATTTTTAAAGGTACGGCGACGCTACCCCCTGGAATGTTCGATTCCAAAGTGGAAAATCGGGGTGGCGTCAGTAATGCAGCGACAAGCTATGATTATGCTCATTATTCACTCACCACAGCTGCTCTTTATTTAAAAGATACTCTGCCCTACTTGGGAGAACTACTACTCAATGCGGCAATTCCAGAAGATGAATTTAGCCGCGAACGAGACGTGGTACTAGAAGAAATTCGCTCTTGTCAAGACGATTCCGACTGGATAGGATTTCAAGCGCTGATTCAAAGCATCTATCCGCATCACCCTTACGGACGTTCGGTGTTGGGTACAGAACAAGAACTGATGCAGCAATCGCCAGAAGCAATGCGCTGTTTTCACCGCACTCACTATCAGCCGGAAAACATGACGGTGGTAATTGCCGGGGGTATAGCCCAGCAACCAGCTTGGGAAATGGTAAATCATTCCTTTGCTGATTTTGCCGAACCCTCAAATTGTCCGCAGTTGGAGAAAGTGACAAAGCCAGCGATCGCCGGAATTCATCGTCAAGAATTGTGTTTACCACGCATAGAACAAGCGCGATTGTTGATGGCGTGGCTGGTACCTGGAGTGGAAGATATCCGTACTGGCTATGGTTTAGATTTCTTGTCAGTGTTATTGGCAGAAGGGCGGACTTCGCGTTTAGTGCATGATTTGCGAGAAGATTTGCAATTGGTACAGGGAATTTGCAGTAGTTTTTCTCTACAACGAGAATCAAGTTTATTTACAATTACTGCTTGGTTAGAACCAGAAAATCTGGAGGAAGTTGAGTCTTTAATTTGCGCTCATTTGGATGATTTGCAGACTAAAGGAATTAGCGAACAAGAAGTTACCCGTATACGCAGACTTCTATGTAACGAGTATGCCTTTTCTACCGAAACGCCAAATCAACTGACAGGGCTTTATGGATATTACAATACCATCGCCCAAGCTGAATTAGCTGTGACATATCCCCAACAGATTCAGTCTTTTGATGCCCAAGAATTGCAAAAATTAGCTAAACAGTATCTCTCGCCGCAAAATTACGCGGTTACTGTACTTAAACCGTGTTAGTTATTGGGCATTGGGCATTGGGCATTGGGCATTGGGCATGGGGCATTGGGCATTGGGCATTGGGCATTGGGCATGGGGCATGGGGCATTAGTTTTTGACAAAGGACAAATGACAAAGGACAAATGACAAATGACAAATGACAAAGGACAAATGACAACCTTGCTGCAAAAATCGCCCATCCATCGCACTGTATTGAACAATGGGATTGTCGTGCTGGTGGCAGAAAATCCGGCTGCGGACATTATTGCAGCGCGAATCTTTGTGCGTGCCGGTAGTTGTAACGAAAATCGGGAAAAAGCAGGGTTAGCACATTTGTTATCAGCAGTGATGACAAAAGGATGTGATGGACTTTCTAGCTTGGAAATTGCAGAAAAAGTCGAGTCTGTAGGGGCGAGTTTGAGTGCGGATGCTGGCACTGATTATTTTTTGCTATCTTTCAAGACGGTAACATCTGATTTTGGGGAAATTTTAACATTGGCAGGGCGGATTTTGCGATCGCCGACTTTTCCTGAAACTCAAGTGGAACTAGAACGGCGTTTAGCACTCCAGGATATTCGTTCTCAAAAAGAGCAACCATTCAATGTCGCCTTTGAACAAATGCGGCAGGTAATGTACCAAAATCATCCCTACTCCATGTCAGTGCTGGGAGATGAAACCACCATGAGCCGCTTAACTCGTGCGGATTTAGTGGAGTATCACCAGACTTATTTTCGTCCAGATAATGTAGTTATTAGTATTGCTGGTAGAGTCACACCCACAGATGCAGTAGCATTAGTGGAAGAAGTTTTTGCTGATTGGCAAGTGCCAGCTCAGGCAGTACCAATACTGAATTTACCTGAGATTAAGGTAGAGCCGCAGGTAAGGTTAAAGCCAGTACAGACACAACAATCAATCGTGATGCTTGGGTATTTGGGAACATCGGTGAGTTCTGTTGACTACGCCGCCCTGAAGTTGCTGTGTACTTACTTAGGAAATGGGCTTTCTAGTCGATTGTTTGTCGAATTGCGGGAAAAACGAGGTTTAGCTTACGAAGTATCCGCTTTTTACTCCACAAGGCTATTTCCAGCCTCCTTTGTAGTTTACATGGGTACAGCACCAGAAAATACCAGCATTGCTCTAGAAGGATTGCGTACAGAAGTAGATTTGTTGTGTACCACGGAAGTATCCGAAAGCGCACTCCAAGCTGCGAAAAATAAGATCCTGGGGCAATACGCCTTGGGTAAACAAACCAACGGGCAAATTGCTCAGATATACGGCTGGTATGAAATTTTGGGCTTAGGAATTGATTTTGACACCAAGTTCCAAGAATTGGTTGCGGCGGTGAGTGCCAAGGATGCGATCGCTTCAGCTTGTAAGTATTTAAAAGAGCCTTACTTGTCTTTAGTTGGTCAAGAAGAAGCAATTAATCGAGCGATCGCGAACTGAGAATGTGCCGCAGCTTTGCCCATCAAAGATATTGTAAAATCTAGCAGCTGTTTTTTCGACCAAGCGGCTGTACCATTAGCATGAGAATATTCTGGGAGTGAATTCCATGCAAAGCAGCCTGACAGCAAGTATTTTGAGTTACTTAAAATTACTAGACCCAACTGTAAATCGCTGTAGAATGGAAAAACGGCAAAAAGATTGGTGGCCAAAGAGGTCTAAATCTTTATCAGCTATTAAAATACTCTTGTTCTCCGCTACGCCTCTGCTTATTACCTCAACGACTCTAGTATCAATAGCAGCCCCACAAAAAATTGCCCAAGTAAATCCTGGAAATAGCATCAACCGCCCTAGCCTGAAAGTTGGCAGTCAAGGCGAACGTGTGGCTGAACTTCAGGCAGCTCTGAAACTTTTGGGTTTTTATTCTGGTGCAGTAGATGGTATTTATAGTGAAAATACAGCTACTGCTGTTTCCCGATTTAAACAAGCAGCTGGCTTGAATCCAGATGGCATTGTTGATGCCAGCACTTGGCAACGACTTTTTCCTAATCAACCAGTAGCAGCATCAACTGCCCCTTCATCCCAGCCAAGATTTAACTCAGCGACAAATTTTCCTGTTCCAACCCAGGCTAGTAACCTCACCAACGTTGGAAATCCCAACCCCAACCCTCCCAGACAAGCTGTAACACAAGTTCCCACTAGACCAGAACCAAAACCTACTACCCCAAAAAAAGCTGTAACCCAAGTTACGAACAACCCTGAGCCAAGACCTGCTACTCCCAGAAAAACTACAACTTCTAGCACAAAGAAACCGCCTAAGCGTACTACATCAACTACTAGAACTCAGTCAAACACAACTACAAAACGAACTCCTGGTATTCAATACACCTCAGAAGGATTGCCAATTTTGCGTATAGGATTACGTGGTTCTGAAGTTGTTAAGCTGCAACAACAACTGAAAAAGCTTGGTTTCTTGAAAGGTGATGCCGATGGCGACTTTGGCGAGACAACCGAAGCAGCAGTGAAAGCTGCACAAAAACGCTATGGTTTAGAACCTGACGGCGTAGTTGGTGGCTCTACCTGGGAGGTTCTTTTGCGGCGTTAGGCATAGTATGAGCATAGCCAGCATCTCCTTTGCGTGTAAGCAAAAACGCTGACAAAATGCTCCGAAGTTCTGATATAGCAAGGGACTGGGGACTGGGGACTGGGGACTGGGTGAAAAGCCTTTTTGTGTCTAAGTTTTATCGTCTGTTGATGTCCTAACCACCTTGACTGTTGCTATAACTTATTTCTTTTTTGGAAATCCCCAAGTTACAGAGGTTTTTTAACTTTAATAAACCTCTGTAAGGGTTTTGCGCTTCACAGCATTTTTTATGAATTTAACTAAATCATCGTAATACCATTTTGAAAAATGATTGTGACACATGGATTCACACCAAGCCAGACGCACCAAGGCAATTCCCAATCTAAAATCTAAAATCCAAAATCTAAAATGGTATAAGTTCCCCACTTAAATTGTACTCAGGTCGGTGTGGGTAGTTCACTACGGTACATCCTGCAATACGATAAAGATATACCGATTAGAAATATCTCTCTTGGCAGTACTGAAAAATTACATTGATTTTAGGCTGATAAAAGATGATGGCAACTTTAGGAGTCAAGCACAACAACACTCGATAGTGTTACAAATCACAACTGGCAATAGTGAAATTAATTAAACTTACTGCTAATTCCTCTAAAAAAACTTATGCAACACTTTTTATTAACTTGGCTCGGTACTGCGGTGGCGTTATTCATTACAGCTAATATCGTTCCGGGATTCTTTATCAAGAATTTTGTGACTGCCTTAATTGCTGCCTTTGTAATTGGTTTGGTTAATGCATTTATTAGACCAATTTTGCAGATTTTGACGTTTCCAATTACCTTGCTCACCTTTGGTTTATTTACATTAGTGATTAATGCCTTAGCCCTTTGGCTGGCAAGCGTCCTAACTCCTGGTTCTGGTTTTGAGATTCAGGGCTTTTTACCTGCTTTGTTAGGTTCAATTGTACTAGCAATTGTTTCTAGCATCATTAACTATTTTTTGAGAGTTGTTGACTAGAAAATTAAGGAACTTTTGTAATACTAATAATATTTAAAGCTTGGGCAACAGCAAGAGTTACCGCTCCTGGTTGTCCTTGTATTTGGAAAATTTGTTTAGGAACTAAAAACTTCACTCGCAATTCCTCGATATTTGTAAAGGGGAAAACAGTCGAAGATGTGAGTTGAGAAGCTGCAAGAATAGCAGCTGCCTCTGCTACGCTAGGTGTACCTAGTCGATCGTCGATAATTGTAGCAGGGTTGGGGACACAGACAGAGCGAAGTATTTCCGCAGAAAAGGTTTTTAGGGGCAAATTGCGGAGGCGACAAAGTTTGACTAAGCCAACTTCTGAGGCTTTAGTATCAATGGTAGCAATACCTGCGATCGCACTTGGAAAAAGTTGATTTTCTCGAAACACTTGCTCAATTGCCCCATCAATCAACTGCCATGAGGTTCCCCGTTTACAACCGATTCCTACCCATAAAACCTGTTGCACTTGGTATATTTCCTTACTCAATTCGTCAGGGTTTACTCCAACAGCCAACCAAATAAATCTCCTACTGTCAGCCTCAACTCACTTGCAAAATCTGGCACAGGGAGTAAACCTTCTAGTTCATCCAACATGACTGGCTGTTGATTGCGGATGTACACAAATACCGTTTGTTCTTCTGGATCGATCAGCCAACCCATTTGTGTTTCATAATTCAGGCAATGCAGAATATTTTTTGTAACTTTCGTTTGTCTTTGGTCAGGTGATAGAATCTCAATAGTCCAATCAGGAGCGGCTGAAAATAAATTTGCTACCCTGCCGTTTTCTTTGCGAGGTATTCTCTCGCAGGTAAATACTGCTACATCCGGGACAATTGATCTGCCACCAAAAGTACACCGCAGTTCTGGATATGCTCGTGCAACTTTTTGGGGTTTCAATACAGCATTAATAAAAATAATCAATTCACCTTGAATAGTGCTATGTTCTCCCTGTGCCATTGGTTTTTGAATAATTTGACCATCGATGTATTCATTAGCGGGCTTTGTTTCTGGTAATATAAGAAACTCTGCCAAAGTTATGTTTTTTGATGGTGTCCGTACCATTTGCGATCGCCTCCAGTCCAGCAATTCTAATTAAAAAACCGCAAAGTACACAAAGAAGCTTTAACTTAACTCTTACTCTGCGTACCTTTGCGCTACCTCAGCGTAACTTTGCGTTAAAAAAAATATTACATCCTCTCCAATACCTGAATTCCCAATAAAGATAATCCCAACTTCAGAGTTCTAGCAGTCAAATCACACAGAATCAAGCGAGATGTGCGCTGCGGTTCTTCCGCTTGTAGTATAGGACAGCGATCGTAAAATTGGTTAAACTTTTGACTCAGTTCAAACAAATACTCACATAAACGATTGGGCAACAAATCTTGCTCTACACTACTAATAACTTCATCCAGTTGAAGTAAATATTTTGCCAGCGCTAATTCTGTTTCATGCTGCAACAAAACAGCATTATTTTCCAACTCTTTAAAGTTAATATCACCCTTGCGGCTAATTCCATAAATCCGTGCATAAACATACAGCATATAGGGCGCAGTATTACCTTTGAGATCCAGCATTTTGTCGTAGCTGAAGATGTAGTTACTGGTGCGATTTTGGCTTAAGTCTGCATACTTAACTGCGCTAATTCCAACTACCCTAGCAACTTCATTAATAAATTCTTCAGTTTCAATACGTTCTTCTTTTTGTAATCTAGTTTTTAGGTCAGCATGGGCATGAGAAACAGCTTCATCTAATAAATCCCGCAACCGCACAGTATCACCAGAACGAGTTTTGAATTTCTTACCATCTTCTCCTAACACTAACCCAAAGGGAACATGCACTAATTCGACATCATCGGGTATCCATCCGGCTTTGCGTGCGACTTGGAAAACTTGAGTAAAGTGGTTTGCTTGTCCAGCATCGGTTACATAAATTATCCGCTTTGCTCGATCCTGCTGAATCCGGTAACGGAGAGATGCTAAATCTGTTGTGGCATAGTTATAGCCACCATCTGATTTCTGGATAATTAAAGGCAAAGGTTCACCTTCTCTATTTTTAAAGCCTTCCAAGAAAACGCATTTTGCCCCTTGGTTTTCTACCAGTAATCCAGATTTTTCTAAATCTTCCACAACTCCTGGTAGTAAGGGATTGTAGAAAGATTCCCCGCGTTCAGTTAACTTGATATCCAGCAACTCATAAATTATTTGAAACTCCCGCCGTGACTGTTCGCACAAAAGTTTCCAAGCATGGAGTGTATCTTCTGCACCTGCTTGTAATCTGACAACTTCTTGGCGTGCTGTTTCTTGAAAAGCTTCATCGGCATCAAACCGCAGTTTGGCTTTGCGATAAAAAGAGACTAAATCACCAATATCTAAAGCATTCGCGGTGGTAAGAGCGTCTGGGTAAACTTCGCGCAGATAGGCGATTAACATCCCAAACTGCGTACCCCAATCACCCACATGATTTAACCGCAGCACATCATGTCCAAGAAATTCTAAAATCCGGGCGATGGAATCACCAATAATCGTCGAACGCAAGTGTCCAACGTGCATTTCTTTGGCAATATTGGGACTGGAAAAATCCACAATTTCCCGTTTCGGCGTTTTCGCAGCTGGAACTCCCAGCCTGGGATCGGTTTGAATCGCGTTTAATTGTGCTTCTAAGTATGCTGTTTTCAGTTTCAGATTGATAAATCCTGGGCCAGCGATTTCTGGCGGTTCGCAGATTTCGGATACATCTAGTTTCAGGGCGATCGCACCTGCGATCGCTCTTGGTTGCAATCCTAACTTTTTACTCAGGGATAAAGCCACATTCGCCTGATAATCGCCAAATTTAGGATTGCTAGCAGGAACCAAAATTGGATCTACTCCAGCGAAGTCAGCGCCAAAAGCTGCGACTAAAGCCTGCTCTAAGAGAGTTTTTAGTTTTTCTTGTGTAGCGTTCATATATAGATTTTATCTGTGAAAGGGGGAATGTAGCTCTGGAAAAGCTTGATTATTTTAACCTTAAAAGATATTCATCAAGTCTAAGCAAAGACTGTCATTTTAAGGTAGAACCCCCTTAAATTGTCTCCCATCCTCGGCATAACTTCTAGATTCTGACGATACCGAAGTCGATTTTGACAGACTACTAGTTAATCAAGTCAACTAAAGCGTAGTACGTAGTAAACACTTTAGCGCTTAAAACAAAGACTAAACTTATTTACCCAGGTTTCATTGATTTAATAGATTACTACGTTTCCCAACGTAAGTACGGAGATCATCTCTATTTTTATAGCAGCGTATTAACTAAGCCTTGGCTTCGTTGATACGGATGACGGCACACCATTACTTATCTACCTCATTTAAATGAAAATGCCTATAGATTAAGCTTTTAGCTTTTCACTGTAGAAATTGCATATCTGATTTTCATAAAAAGTATATATTATTCATGAAGTTTTAATCATACATAAGTTTAACTACTAAGTGTTGATAACAGTATCATACTAGATAAAAATTCTTTTTTTTTCAGTGAAAGCACTTTAGATAAAGCGCTATTTAAATATACTAGCAAAAGTAAATAGACAGATTGACGTTACAGAAGTCTAGCTGTTAGAAGTAAGAGACAACTGAAGAGAGATAGCTGCTCAAAAAGCATTATCTAAATTGTTTTTCCTACTTAATGGCTCATAAAATGAAACCTAATTTATTCACTGCCTTGATTGCCGCTACAGCTACATTAACCGGATTAGTTTCCAAAGTAGAAACTGCATCTGCTGCTGATTTTAATTGGAATAGTTCATGGACTCAACCAACTGTATATAATAAGTCTCAAACTGGTTTTAACGACGCTCCTTTTCAACAATTTGTCCAAGCAGAAAGTGCTGCCCTTCCAAACAGCGGACAATTTAAATTAGACCCCAGTAAATTAAATCTAAAATACGACCACGATGTTTCTGTTTATTTTATTAATGAGGGCGCAGGTTATAGAAACCAATTAGCCTTTGAAGCTACAGGAACTACTAACAAATCTGGGCTGCTTTTTAATGATATTTCTTGTGAAGGGACTGGATGTGTTGGTGGCTGGGGCGGTAACGCACTAAAACTAGGTGATGGGGTCAAAGTTGGTAATGTTACCGCAGGTACTCAACTAGATTTATGGTTGAGAGCTGATGGTTTGAACCGTGGCAACTCTGCCAATATCTTTGGTACTGACACTGCCTCTAACGCTGACGGACTACAGCACGCAGTTGCTTATGCTTACAACAACTACATCCTCCTGGCATTTGAGGATTTATACGGAAATTTATACGCTTCAGGGGTAGATTCTGCAACTGGTAAGTGGAACGAAAGTTCCGATCGCGACTTTAATGATGTTGTCGTCGTTCTTGATGTTGGTGAGGCAAATGTTAAAGCGTTAATTGGTGCTACTGTTCCTGAACCATCTGTGACTCTATCAATGTTTGCGGTGGGAGCAGTTAGTATGTTTGGATTGCGCCGTCGCCGTCAAAGTCGCACTTCTAACTAAACTTTGAGACGGTGCTAAATATAAACTGCATTTAGTTTCATTGGAAAATAACAAGCAATCGCATTTTCACCCGTATAAATAATGTACGGGTGATTTTACGTTTGTAGTGGCATTTATATTTTATTTATTGCGATCGCGTTCTAAATCATCAATCACTTTTTGCAAATACCACTCGTCTGACATCCCAGGATGGTAATCTTTGTTTTGCTGAATCAATCGTTCGGCAATTTCCCAATATCCTCCAACCATTCGTAAAAGTCGCTGACGTAGCAGGTGATATTTTTGCTTTTTTGACTCTGGACTAAATTTCTGGATTTTTTCGAGGCTATTTAAGACTTGTTGATAATTTTCCCAGTCTTCTTGTTCGCAAAAGATACTCCCCGCCCGTTGATAATCTTCCACGGCGTTTTGTATTTCTTCTAAGCAAGTATAGGCAATGCCGCGATTGTAGTAAGCTTGAGCATCATCAGAATTAATTTGCAGCGCTTGGGTGTAATCTTGAATTGCACCGAGATAATTACCCATTGCCCGATAGACATTACCTCTGGCAATATAAACTAAGCCATCTTCGGGTTGCATCTGGACTGCTTGGTTAAGATCCGCGATCGCACCTTGATGATCTCCTAAAACAGAACGGGCTTTACCTCGGTTGCGATAGACAATGGCATCTTGAAAATTTAATCGTAATGCTTGATTAAAATCTGCGATCGCTTCTCGATAATTCCCCATTTTACAACGCACAACTCCACGACAGCAGTAAGCTTGGGCATCTTGCGGATCGGCTTTTAATACCCAGTTTAAATCGGCTAGTGCTTCTTGAGTATCTCCCTTTTCAGCCTTTTCTAATAATTGTGTGAAATAATCATTGGTCAATAAAATTGGCTCATTAGTGGAACGCGATTCCTCAAGTACAGGTAATTCTTTTGGTTGTAGCTGTTTAATTCGTTCCAAAGACAGACGACAATTCTCTTTATCCTGTTGCTCTAGATATAACCCAGCAGCTTTTTTAAAGTTAGCGATCGCATCTTGAATATAACCTTGTTTGCGCCGCACCATTCCCCGCAGATTATAAGCAGCAGCATAATTGAGATTGAGACGAATCGCATGTTCTACATCATCTAGCGCCCCCGGTAAATTTTTCAGCGCTACTCTAGCCAATCCCCGGCAATAATATGCCTCTACACTCTCAGGATTCAGCTTCAGGGCTTCGGTATAATCTGAAACAGCTTTCAGGATTGCTCCTGAGTCATAATGTGCTAAACCCCGTTGTAAATAAGCTTCGCTAAAGTAAGGTGTCAGTTGTAAAGCATGGTTAAATTCCTCAATTGCTCCCGCGTAATCTTTTCGCCTAGCCTTTTCCAATCCCCGATTGTAAAATTCGTCATTCATGGCATTTGTTTGGTTTATTCAGTTCATTGAATTCCAGCAGACTTCTTTTGTAGCCTAACCTATGCACTCATCTTCATATTTTAAGTATATTTCATATTTTTTCTGAAATAAAAACAACACGCTATCCTAAGTTGTGATAAATGAAATTTATCTAATAGAATATTGTACGCGTTCAAATTCTAGAGTTAAGTTTAATTAAAACATCACTAATTATTTATACTAATGAAAATTAGAACTATTACAACAGGTATATCAATTCAATCTCTCCAATATCAGGAAAAAATTAAGCAAGCTGCTGAGTTTAATCAGCAGGTGCAGATTTTGTTTGAAAAACAAGGATATGAAGTCCAAACAACTAGAATTGCTACTAATAGCTGGGAAGATTATCTGCAAGGCTTATCTAAAATCGAAATTATTAATGAAATTCAAGCTATCGAACAACTTTGTCAAAGTTTGAATATCAGCTTTTTCAATATTGGTTATGCTAGCAAATCGGAAACTATAGATATAATTCCAGATATCAATAAAAATACATCAATTATTTATTGCTCTAGCAAAATAGGGGACAGAGAAAACGGGATAATTTTTGAGAATGCTCAGGAATCTGCCAAAGCTATTAAACGTATTTCCCAAGAAAGTGAAAATGGCTATGGTAACTTTCATTTTTGTGCATGGGCAAACTGCCAGCCAGATATCCCATTTTTTCCTACGGCATACCATACAGGCAATACATCTTTTGCTATAGGTTTAGAGTTAGGCGATTTGGTAACGCAAGCATTTTCACAAGCTAACAATATTTCTACAGCAGAGCAAAACCTGCAATTACTTTTAGAATTAGAATTAAAGAAAATCGCAGTTATTGCTGAAAAAATCTCCGATAAATTTGCCGTTATATATAAAGGAATTGATACATCTCTAGCTCCATCTTTAGATAAAGAAAATAGTATTGCTTTTGCTTATGAAAAATTGATGAATGGCAAGTTTGGGCATTCAGGAACTCTCGCAATTTCTGGGATGTTGACTCGCGTCTTGAAAAATGTATCAGTAAAAACCTGTGGTTATTCTGGACTGATGCTTCCAGTTTGTGAAGATGTTGGACTAGCTACCAGAGCTAATGAGCAAACATATAATATTACAAATTTATTATTATATTCAGCAGTTTGTGGCTGTGGACTAGATACAGTTCCGATTCCAGGTGATATCACAATAGAAAAAATTACAGCTTTATTAATTGATATGGCAACTTTAGCTATCAAATTAGATAAACCACTATCAGCACGATTATTTCCAATTCCAAATAAAAAAGCTGGGGAAATGACTACATTCAATTCCCCATATCTCGTAGATTGTAAAATATTTACGGTTGACTAAAATTATTCTGAAAGCAAGCTGGGAGAAGTTAGCACAAAAACATCTCTACTTCCTTGAGCATCAATCTGTGGTTTGATCGGAGTGGTAAAGTGGAAAAAATCACGATCGTTGACTAATAATAGTTCTCCCGGATTTAGAACTTTGCTAAACACGGGCTTTTGTTTTTTGTCAGTATATAGATGTGTTTCTCCACCTTGAATATTATCTCTATCTACTGAAAATATACCGATAAAATCAGTACCATCTTGATGGATACCTTCAGGTGCTGGATTACCCAAATTATCCGCCGAACAAATAGTTCTAATTTGATGAACTCCGATTTCAGCTTCAGGATGAAGTTTACAAGAATCACTGAATGCTAAGACAAGATTCTTAAAAATATCAAGTTCTATAAGTGCATCTTCTAATTCTGCAAACTCTCTTTTTATGTCACCTACTAATGGATTATACTCTTTACTTTGAAAGAGGTAGCCATGAGGTAATTTGATTAATTGATTTCCATAAACTGTAAACCGAGATAATCTTCTGGAACGATAAGTGCCTTTGATATAAGGGTCAATAGGCATATTACTAAAAAATGCCTTAAAACCTTCTGGATTGATAGAATTTACCTTTCTGAGAGTAAACAGAAAAGCATATTCTAATTCCGTTGCTGTCCACACTTTTTGCATAGGATTTACCTCCTTGCACGTTGAAATTCTCCCAGATTTTTATGGGAGGCTTGTAATACTTAGTATATGCTACTTTTTATTACTATGTTGTCAATTTGACTACAAAAATTGACAATCCATGATATATAAAGTTACTCAAATGCTGTCGCAGGGCGGAGTAGCTGCTGAAAAGATTTGCAGATATGGGTTTGGTGGGCAAAGAATCGACGTATATTTACAAACAGCAACAAGGTTCCATAATGATAGATTGGCTTTACAAATACCCACCTTTGTATCCCGGTATTTTACTCAAGCGTTACAAGCGGTTTTTTGCTGACGTTCAACTGACTTCTGGCGAAATAGTGACAGCACACTGTCCCAACACAGGGCCAATGATTGGAGTATCGACACCTCTAAGTGCAGTACAGCTTTCCAAAAGCGATAATCTTAACCGCAAATTGGCTTACACTCTAGAACTAATTCAGGTACATGACAATGAGCCGACTTGGGTAGGCATAAATACTTTTTTGCCCAATCGGGTGGTAAAGCTAGCTTTGGCGAAACATCTTTTTCCAGAATTGGGCGACTACAGCCAAATCAAGGGCGAGGTGGTTTATGGGCTAGATAAAAAAAGTCGAGTGGATTTTTTCTTGACGGGAAGTGATGAGGAACGCCCGATTTATTTAGAAGTGAAAAATACAACTTTGTCTGAGGGGAGATTAGCTTTATTTCCTGACACGGAGACTACAAGAGGACAAAAACACTTGCGAGAACTGATGGCACTGTTACCTTTGACTCGTGCGGTGATGCTTTACTTTATCAATCGCGGTGATTGTATCGAGTTCTCCCCTGGCGATCGCACAGATCCTATATATGGTAAATTATTGCGGGATGCGATCGCTCTCGGTTTAGAAGTTTTACCTTGTCGTTTTGAAATTTCCCCCGAAGGTATCCGTTATTTGGGTTTAGCAAAACTAAAAATTTGATTGCATTTAATTAAGAGAGACTAGCAATTGCAAAGTTTCTACACGCATAAAGCAATAAATCCATCTAGACAGCATCTAGATGGATTTGTTGGTAGTTGATGTTTACTAAAAAATATTCAACCAGACTGTCATGAAGAAATGACTATAGGTAGTCGTCACCCCAAAAATAGCATTCGCTATTCTGACGTTGGGTTATGCAGGAATCAAAACTGTGTCAATGACGTGGATGACACCGTTATCAGCAGCAACATCTGCTGTTGCAACTGTTGCATCATTGATCTTAACGCCATTAGAAGCGTCAATTTTTACATCTGAACCTTCAACTGTTTTAGCTGTTTTTAGCTTAACTACATCAGCAGCCAGTACCTTGCCTGAAACAACATGATACGTCAAGATTTTCTTGAGCTTGGGAATATCTTGAAGTAATGCGTCTACTGTACCTGCTGGAAGCTTATTAAATGCTTCATCGGTGGGTGCAAAAACGGTAAATGGCCCATCACCTTGAAGTGTATCTACCAAACCAGCTGCTTGGATTGCTGCAACTAGTGTGTTGAAAGAACCATTGTTAGTGGCAGTGTCAATTATGTTGGCCATGTGTTTTATCTAGTTCTGTGTAACTTGTTACAAATCTAAACTATTTACTTAATAAAATCTATCTATCATTAGGCGTATGTCAAATCATTTTTGTTATTGATATTATAAAAGTTTACATATATTTTTCTCCAAGTAAAGAATTATACGTATATCGTCCAGGTGGATAAGTTATGGGCACTGCTGAATGCCATTAAGACTCAGAGCCATCAACTATTGGAGGAATAGTTGTCACTGCTGGTTTATTAGGAATATGGCTGAAGAAAAAGAAAGCAATTAGCTAGAAAGAACAGTCCTTTTTTTACCTTTTGGAAAAGAACAGATCGTAAATCCCTCAAACTACTGTGCAGTAGTTATGAGGGATTTGGTCATCTTCCACTAAAACGGCGATCGCTCTAATATATCGATCTAATTCTCGATAATTTAGAGTCGCTGCTTGTGTTTTACACCGATCGCTACTATTGCTATTAATTTGCAATTGTTCTTAGAACTTTAAAGCAACTTAGCTAAGATAGCAAGTAATTTTAATTAAAAACTATTATTGTCTTTTTCTCACAAAAACATTCCAAAAATATATCAAAAGATAGATGACTAGGTTTAAATAAAGTTAAACAACTTAGTTTTTGCTATGCAAATAGCTTAAAAGACTTATATATTTAGTCAGATTTATAAAATTCAGAAGTTTTGATAAATGCTTGCTCAGGTGTAGGCTTTATGATAATGTCTCCTAATAGCACTAGAATTAGATGCAAATCAGTCGCAGATAGCTTTTGAGAATTTCTAGAACTAGTGTTAAGCATTATCGATAATATACAATCGCTCGTCTATTCGGCATCTGTGGGATTAATGCTACTTCAAAAGCATTATTTCCACGCTAGTAAGTCGCTGTGAATATTTATCATCAGGTTCAGGCAGGAGGCAGGAGGCAGAAGGCAGAAGGAAAGAGGGTTTTAGTCCACTTTACTTTTATTAACATAGTTTGATTTTTCCCGCCTGTTCTACTTAGTATGGAATTTTTATCAACTTATGGTGGCATAAACAAAGGCGCTGAGATGCCACTGTGATACGTTCATGTTCTTTATGTATGTTGCTAGTGAGTATGGATTTAATGTCTGTTTGTTACGAAATATAGGCGAAAGTCACTAAATTTTTCTAGTCAAATTAATTTAATCGAATCATCATGTTGAATATTAGAATTTATTTGTGGCAATTCGATCGGTCAATACTAAAAAGAAAATTTTCTAGATTTTTAGCTTTTATCCTCAGTGCCATTTTAGTTGTAGTTTTGGCAAATAACAGTTTTGCGACTGCACCCAAAACTACAGAGATATTATGGGATACTTACGGCATACCGCATATATATGGTAAAGATGCTCCAAGCGCTTTCTCTGCATTTGGTTGGGCACAAATGCAGAGTCACGCTAACTTGCTGTTGCGCCTCTATGGTCAAGCTAGGGGAAAAGCAGCCGAATACTGGGGAGAAGAGTATTTAGAATCTGATAAATGGGTACTGACGATGGGAGTATCCGATCGTGCTAATTCTTGGTATCAGGCACAAAGTCCAGCTTTCCGTAGTTATATAAATGCCTTTGCCAGTGGGATAAATACTTATGCCAAAGCCCATCCTGATTTAATTGACGAGCAAGTAAAAATAGTATTACCTGTAAAACCAGAAGATGTGTTGGCGCATTTGCAAAGAGTGCTGAATTTTACTTTTGTCGTCAACCAAGAACAGGTAGCAGGTATTACTCATACTCAATCGGAAGCTGGTTCTAACGGTTGGGCGATCGCACCTAAGCATTCTGCCAGTGGCAAGGCGATGTTGCTGGCAAATCCCCACTTGTTTTGGTCGGATTTATTTGTCTGGTACGAAGCCCAAATTACTGCCCCAGGAATGAATGCTTCTGGAGCAGCGCTGGTGGGAATTCCAGTTTTAGCGATCGCTTTTAACGATTATTTGGGTTGGACTCATACCGTCAATACTCATGATGGTTGGGATGTATATAAGTTGAAATTAGCTGATGATGGTTATCTTTTTGATGGCAAAGTCCGTCCTTTTACAACATCAAAGTTTTTGTTAAAAGTTAAGCAAAAAAATGGCTCGTTAGTCGAACAACCATTATTAGTCAAAAGTTCCGTCCACGGTGCAGTCGTTCAAGAAAAAGATGGGTTTGCTGTGGCACTGCGGGTTGTCGGTACAGACCGTCCCGGTGTGTTGGAACAGTGGTGGGATATGGCGCGTTCCCAAAACTTAACCCAATTTCAAAAGGTATTGAAACGCTTGCAACTACCGATGTTTACTGTCATGTATGCAGACCGAGAAGGACATATCATGCACTTATTCAACGGTCTGGTGCCGATTCGTCAACAGGGAGACTTTCGATATTGGGAAGGTTTAATTCCTGGCGACACATCGAAAACTTTGTGGACAAAAATGCACCCATACAAAGATTTACCGCGTGTAATTGACCCGCCTAGCGGTTGGTTACAAAATGCTAATGATGCACCTTGGACAACGACTTTCCCCGCTGTCATCAAAGCAGATGATTACCCTGCTTATATGGCTCCACGAGGAGAGATGTCTTTCCGGGCACAAAGTTCTGCAAAAATACTGGCTGAAGATCCAAAAATTTCTTTTGCGGAAATGATTAAGTATAAACATTCCACCAAAATGGAACTTGCAGAACGCATCCTCGATGATTTAATTCCCGCAACTCAAAAATATGGCGATGAATTAGCCCGTCGTGCTGCTGATATTTTAGCTGCTTGGAATCGCAATGCTGATGCTGATAGTCGAGGCGCGGTATTGTTTTCTTTTTGGTGGCAAGAAATGGATAAAAACCAAACCTTCAGTATTCCTTGGAGTGAGAACTCGCCGCGCACCACACCCGATGGTTTAAAAAACCCAGAAAGTGCGGCGAAAGCGCTGCAAATAGCTGCGGCGAAAGTCGAAAAAGCTTATGGAAAGCTAGATGTTGCTTGGGGTGAAGTCTTCCGAGTGCGTAGCGGAAACTTAGATTTACCTGCCAATGGTGGCGATGGGGATCTAGGAATATTCCGCGTCCTCAATTTTGCTCCAGCTAACAATGAACGCTTTCAAGCTGTCGCTGGTGATAGTTATGTTGCAACCATTGAGTTTTCACAACCAGTAAAAGCAATGGCTCTCATCAGCTACGGTAACGCTACTCAACCTGGTTCGCCCCACATTACTGACCAACTACCACTGTTTACTCGCAAGCAATTGCGTTCTGTTTGGCGAACTCGGAAAGATGTACTAGCACATTTGGAGGAACGCAAAACTTTTTGAGAACTGCGCTAACCATGAGTTATGCATCAAAAGCCTGCCTGTACAGTTTGAAGATTGTTCTTTTGATAACGCTTGTTAGTATTTCTTTACCAGCGTTGTCAGAAAACAAACAACTGAATAATGATGAACCACAAATTCTTCAGACTGAGATTAGCGATCGCATCAAATGGCAGATTCTGATTATATTGCAGCTGCAACAGAAATGCTAAATACAAACGCACGCGATCGCTTTTGGTAATATTGGTGGGTGCAGCAATGTCTACTCTAGTGCAATTATGCAGGGTGTGACTCGTAACCCATTGGCCGATCCTGGTATTTTGGGGGTGAATGCAGGTGCAGTTTTTGCTGTAATAATTAGTATTGTTCTATATTGGCAAGGTAATTAGTTATGATTCTCATAGTACTTGCACTCTACGCGCCAGTTGCTCATGCCATGACCGCGCTGGCTCCTTTTAATCCCCTATCTACCTGCGGTAAGGGAAAGCAAAGCGCTGATTTAGTGGGGTGGGGTTCTTTGGGTTTAATTAAGTCATCAAGTAGATATGATATTACATACTTACAAAATTCTCAAAGATTCTCTTAAGTTTAATTATGTCAATGTCATTATCGAGCGATAATTTACATTACCAACTGTCAGCAAAGAATTTGACTTTGGGTTATGATAATATAACTATTATTAAGGATTTAGATTTAAATATACCACCAGGAAAAATAACTGCTTTAGTTGGGGCAAATGGTTCTGGAAAATCCACTTTATTACGAGGTTTAGCAAGATTATTAAAACCTCGCGTTGGCACAATTTATTTAGATGCAACAGATTTATTTAAGCTATCAACAAAAGATGTTGCTAAAAAATTAGGAATTCTTACCCAAGGACCCGTTCCACCAGAAGGATTAACCGTTCGAGATTTGGTAGCTTGTGGAAGGTTTCCTTATCAAAATTGGTTGCAGCAGTGGACAAAAGAAGATGGAAAATTAGTAGAACTAGCGTTAGAAATTACTGGAATTAAATATTTGGCAGAACGCGAGTTAGATACTCTTTCTGGTGGACAGCGACAACGTGCTTGGATTGCAATGGCATTGGCTCAAGATACAGATATTTTATTGTTAGATGAACCAACTACTTTTTTAGATTTGGCGCACCAAATAGAAGTTTTAGATTTATTGTATGATTTGAACCAAAATCAGCAACGAACGATTGTCATGGTGTTACATGATTTGAATCACGCCTGTCGTTATGCTGATTATTTAGTAGCGGTGAAAGAAGGTCAAATTTTTGCTGTTGGCAAACCTAATTTGGTGATTACTGAGAAGATGGTAAGGGAAGTGTTTGGATTGGAATGTCGGGTTATCCCAGACCCGGTTTCCGGTACACCGATGTGTATACCAGTGGGAAGAAAGGGGAGAACATAGAAACAAATCAAAACCTTACACAGCAGAATACAGTTTAGTTAAGCATTTCTTCTTTCTTGTCTTGCAGAGTAGGGAATAAGTTTTGTAATTAGCAGCGATCGCAAAACATCTCGCAGATATGCAATGCTCTCTTCTGAAATTAAATTGCTGTATTTATTGCAGATATCTAATACAGTGGAGAGCGATCGCCTTTGATGTCCTTTGATGTAGATTGTGATATCTCCAGAGATGATAACGGTTTTCAAGTAATTGAACTACGCCACTCCCTACTCCCCGTCTCATTTATGGTCTAAAATCATTTTCTTGTAATCAACCCTCTAGATTGCTCCACTAGGCGAATAAACTCACCCCGATAACCCTCCTGGTCTTCCCCCTTCCCTTGGGTTGCCAATTTCATCACCAAATCATAACTAGCATCTCCCTTATACTCAGAGTCACGCAGCACCATCCCAAAGGTCGCTACCGCAGCAGCAAATCTCAGATTTGTGGAGGGGTCAGTTCTCAAATCATCATCTTGGATGGTTTGGGTAATTAGTTGACTGGTGCTGTCTTGGGGCGACTTGTAGCGCAGTTTCACCTGCATCAACTCATTACCAGCAGCATCCGAGACAGTTTCACCAGAACGCTGATACCGCAAAGGATCTATCTCTGGCAGTTTCACATCGCTTTTTGTACCAGTGGGAATTATTTCATAAAGCGCTGTTACAGAATGACCAGCCCCAATATCGCCTGCATCTTTCTTGTCATCATTGAAATCCTGGTTTTGCAGCAAGCGATTTTCGTAACCAATCAAGCGATATGCTTGAACTTTCGCCGGATTAAATTCCACCTGAATTTTTACATCCTTGGCAAAGTCACGGTTATTGACTATTTACAAGCCGCTACAACTATAGTATCCATCGTCTGGCAATGGTTAAAATGCAGCTATTGCCAATAAAAATGTATGGTGCAAAGTCTGTGTTTTCATTTTCATCATTTACAAGACAGTAGAAAGAAATATTTTGATTAGGCTGACCGAACATTTTAGGTATTATTCTCTTAAGAAATATTTCCAAATTTGGCTCATGCCCAAAGTTACTCATCCACATCTCAAATGCATCTTGATTTAAAAATTCAGAGTGGCGATAAACATCCAGTTCATCCCAAAATTTGCCGAATGAATAGTGTTCCATCTCTGGATATAAACGTCTGCTAAATTTCAATAAGTTTGCAATATAAAGAGTGCTAATTCGGTCTTTATCGTAGCTGTGATTTATGGGTTTAGCAAACACTGTTATCTCGCCCATGCTGCTACGACCCCAGTATAAAGTTCGGCTATTCACACTATTTACAAACGCACTAATAACTTCATATGTATTTGGCTCATGGCAAAAGTTTGGGAGCAAGCACATTTCTCCTAACAAAATAGCTTCGTCAAGATGCAATCTCGCCGCTTCTCCAAATTGCCGAATACAAAGTGAAAGTTTATCCATATTTTGGTAGTGATGCATAGTAATGATTTATTGTCGTAGAGAGGCATTATAGTGATGAACGAAATACCAGACTGCCCCAATGTGGTTGTCTATTGATTTTGAGGATGACAATGTTTTACGGACTAAGCGTTAGCAACTCGATCCTGCACAGATGAGCCAGACGGAATACTAAGGGGTGGGGCTGTAGGTAAGGGTTGAGTCTTTTGGTCAGACTCAGTTTGAATACGTTCTCTGGTAGGCTGATTCAAAGTGATGGGACTAGGAGCTTCCAATTCCTCTATCGGACTTTTTAGGGTTGCTAACTCCGGTGCAAATTCTGACTGCAAGCGTTGCAGAATTTTCATATCTGCTGCGGTAACTATCTTGGGATCGGTCGCTATTAGCTCATTGCTCCGATTCACACAGGCATTCAAGACTGTAGCAAATTCAGTTCGGGTTACAGGAAGAGTGCCAAAATTTTGGACGGGAACGACACAACTATACTGTTTTACCAATGTCTGGAGTGCTTGGTAGTCAGGGTGATTGGGGAGAATAGAAGTTTTTGGAGTAGAACTGCCAGCATTCTGATTGGCTGGAACTGCAACCGTAGCAGACTGGCGTAAAACGGCAATTCCTATTGAGGGTATCAATAAAAACAATATTACAATACTGACTCGCTGCCACATTTTGGATGGAATCGGGTAAGACACGGCTAAATCCTCACACTAAATTTCTTCTGTCACATTTGACTATTTACCTACAGGACTTACGCAAAATAATGAAAAAACGAACCGCATTCGCGCAGCGTCTCGTCAGAGAAGGACACAAAGGAATGAGAGTTTCAGAGAGTTATTGCGTAAGTCCTAACCTAGAATAGTCCTGAGCAGCTTGGGATTTGATGACCGTTTCAGTTTTGGTAACTGTAACTTATACAACACTAATCATTCCCGTCTAGCATTAGGGAATATCACAGTGTTTCTTCCAAAAGTGGATACTCCCGGCGTGAAGTTTGTTGAAGTTGTATTAGTTGTAGTTAGGAAACATCATAAATCGGGAAACCTGGAAATAAAGTTTTACCCAATAAATAAAAACTAATGGATAAACAGCAAATTATAAAACTGCTAATTGGTGATTTGACTTGGCAACGGCTGGTTAAATCTTTAATCTTTATCTATCTATTTTTTGCCGCATTTGTATATTTTCGGGCAGATAGCATGATTTTTTTGTCTCAGCCTTCTAGCTATCAGGATGATCCAAAAATTCTGAAGTTAAAGAGTGGGAAAGATACTAATATCTCAGCCATATATTTATTGAACAATCAAGCTAAATATACTATTCTTTATTCTCATGGTAATTCTGAAGATTTAGGAGATATCAAACAGATCCTAGAAAAATTACACGCTTGGGGTTTTAGTGTTTTTGCTTTTGATTATCGCGGTTATGGTACGAGTCAAGGAAAACCGACAGAAAGTCATGCATACGAAGATATCAATAGCGCTTACAATTATTTGACCCAAAATTTAAAAATCCCGCCTGAAAGAATTATAGTTTTAGGGCGTTCAGTTGGCGGTGGTTCTGCGGTAAATTTAGCAATGCAGAAACCTGTAGCTGGTTTAATTATTGAAAGTTCGTTTGTTTCCGCCTTTCAAGTAATAGTACCTTTTCGGATTTTACCTTTTGATAAGTTTCCCAATCTAGACAATATCAAAAAAGTCAAATGTCCGATATTGGTGATTCATGGAAAAGCAGATAACATAGTTCCTTTTGCTCATGGAGAAAAGTTGTTTAATGCTGCAATATCTCCAAAGCTTTCTTTGTGGGTTGAAGAGGCAAATCATAACGATTTATTCTCGATAGCTGAAGAAAAGTATCGTCAGACTTTGCAGGAGTTTACTAACCTTGTCAAGGCAAATCAACAATTATCCCGTCCGAGTAAATCGTAATTGCTCAGAGCTATAGTAGTACAGCTGATAACCCAATACGCTTGGGTTAGCGCTAATTGTGTAGGTTGGGAGCCATTGCGCCCTTGCGGTTTAGCGACTTGTCCGCGCAGCGCGTCTCCTTTTCTCCCAAAGCTACGGTGTATAAACATCTTGGTAATGAAGCCCAAACTCTGGATTTACCTATCAAAAATTTTTAACAGGATTACGGAATTGAGATGACATCGCTTGAAGTCATAATCATCAGAACACAAACTGACTGCGTTCACTGAATTTTTTGCTTGTTCAACTCCAAGCAAGAAATCTTAAAACAGCCAAATAATTAAAGCTATTAAGGAGATAAATGAACATGAGCGAGAATAATAATCCACAACCCAAAACAAAAAAACAACCTCCTAATACTATAGGAAAACCACCTAAGACTGAATTTATTAACTCCAATCAACAGTCCACAAGATCGGAATTATCAGATAAATAATTTTTTTACCCAAATATTTTATTTATAGCTCAATACGCTTGGCTTAAGGGTTATCGGTGTAGATAATTGGTCTTTTGAGACGCGATTTATCGCGTCTCTACATGAAGATTTTGTTGCTCATCCTGAAGTGTATTGATTTATCACTATAAAACGAATTCTAGTTTAGGAGACAATAAGAAACTAGAAGTCTGACGAAAATATTCACTTGCTGCTAGATTTAGGGAACCATTGGTTCCCATTTTTTTTCATCTCTAATCCCATTTTTGATTGATTTATTGCTTTGATAAAGGTAGGCAAATGGTAAAACAAGTTCTACCTGAGTGCGATTCAAATGAAAGCGTACCGTGATGGCGATTTTCTACAATTCGGCGAACGGTTTCTAAACCAAGTCCTGAACCATGTCCTACTGATTTGGTGGTGAAGAAAGGTTCAAAAATACGGGTTTTAATTTCAGGTGGAATTCCACTGCCAGAATCGATGATGTCTATATGGGCATAGCGATCGCAGTGGTGTGTTGTAATTTCTAGCAGTCCTTTACTATCCATTGCATCAATGGCGTTGTCAATTAAGTTTGTCCACACTTGATTTAGTTCGCTGCCATAGGCAAATATTTTTGGAAGACTTCGATCGTAATTGCGTTGCACTTGCACACCGCACTTGAGTTTATGAGCAAACAATCGCAAGGTATCTTCCAAGCCTTGATGTATATCTACTTCTTGCTGAGTGCCTTGATCGAGGTAAGAATAAGACTTCATCGCTTGCACAAGTTCGGAAATCCTCTCAGATCCTCGCAAACCATGTTTAATCATCGACATGACTTCAAAGGAAAGCGCTAGCCAGTGCAATCCCATTTCTCGCAATTCTGTGTCGTCGTTGCGCCAACGTTCCATGAGTTGCTCTAGGGTTTCAACCTCAACACCACCTTCCGCTAAAGGTTCTGCCAATTTCCATGCTTGGTTTACACCATAGTCTTCTAACCATTCCAGCAATATGTCTTCGCGATCGCTTAGTGTCACCGGATCTAGGCGATTATTCAAAATCGCATCATAGCCTAGATCGCGTACTCTCAACCAGTGTTGAGTATGGGCTTCGTCAACATTGCGTTGCCCATAAACTAAGTTCATTCGTTGTAACTCTAAGATGGCGGTTGGCATTTCTTTTAAAGTCCGAACCAAGGCTGCGGCTGGGTTGTTGAGTTCATGAGCAAGACCCGCAGCAAGTGTCCCTAAAGCTGCCATCTTTTCCCGCCCACGAATGAAAGACTCTAGCCCCCGGACACGACGTTGCATAATTCGGAAGACCATCCGCTCAAAATCACGACATTCATGCAGCAGTTTGCGGAAGTCTTCTCCCTTCATTTCATAGATGTGGCAATTTGAAAATGCCCGCATTGTCACAGGTGCAGGTTCATCTGTGAGTACTGGAATTTCACCAAAAAAGGATGGAGCTTCGTGTTGCCCAATCGGAATTTCCACTCCTTCACTGCGGCGGGTCATGTTGATTTTACCTTTGACTAAGATAAATAAGCGACATACAGGGTCTCCCTCATAGGACAACACATCTCCGGGGGAAAGTTCAACTGTTTGAGCGCGATCGCAAACCCACTGCAATCGTTCTTTGGGAAGTTGTTGAAATGGGTCTAAGTTGATTAATTCCTCAACACATAACATCGATTAACCTCCTTGAGTGAGCAGGGGGGTAGGGGAGCAGGGAGCAGGGGGGCAGGGGGCAGGGGACAGCAGAGATAAGAAAGTAGGGTTATATAGGTGGGTTTCTTTATGGAGAATTTTGGCTTAAATAGTTGAAGAAGGCTTTGTATAGCACAAGCCTTGGTGGTTAGGACATTAACAGATGATAAAACTTAGACACAACAAGACTTTTCACCCAATCCCCAGTCACCAGTCCCCAGTCCCTTGCTATATCAGTTTATCAGAATGCGCAAAAAACCCGATCCGTTTATAACCCTCTTCTGTCACTTTCCGAGTATTCTGAATAAAAGGATTAAAAGAAAAA
>NZ_JAVRCD010000007.1:119491-229486 GCF_034530895.1 Nostoc sp. DedQUE08 | reverse complement strand
TCATTTGTTATTTCGGGGTACTCATTTGTTATTTCGGGGTACTCATTTGTTATTTTTGAGTAAAGCAAACGCCCCCCTTATCAAGGGTACGCTGTATATAGCGCTTCTGGGTTGAGTGCAATACAGACCTAACAAGAACAGCCCCTTCCCTACAAGGGAAAAGGAATAAAATTCAAAGCCTCTCTCCTTTTAGGAGAGAGGTTTGGAGAGAGGTCAAAGTGTATTGCATACATTCGAGAACCGCTATATACAAGTTTAAAATAGAATAGTTGATTGACCAGGGTTTTACCCCACCCTAACCCTCCCCTTGTAAAGGGGAGGGAACTAGATTTCCGGCTTCCCCCCTTTACAAGGGGGGATTGAGGGGGGTAATTCAACTTGTGTGTACACCGTAGCCAATGCATCGGGGGGATTAAGGGGGGTAATTCGACATTAAGTTTTGACCATAATCACTGTACAATTACTCTTGCGAGAAATATTCTCGGCAATATTTCCTTGAATCGCTTGTTGCAGTAGACTTTCACGGCTAGCTCCCAAGACAATCACATCACTGTTGTCAAGTTTTGCACAATTAAGAACAGCTTCAGAAACAGAATTGGCACGAACGGGAGTGGCCATCACTTTACCACTAACTCGGCGTTGCAGAAAGCGAGCAGATTTATCTAATAATGTTGTGTCAGGAATCGAGTTAGTCGGCTGGAAAACTTGGCATAGCTTGATTTGGGGTGATGTACTTAAAGAAGCAAGAGCCGGTAATAACTTAATTGCTTGGCTGGAGTTAGGGCCGCCTGCCATTGGCAACAACCAACGGTCGAAGGATCTTTTATCATCTAATTTAGCCAAGATAACATCACAACCTGCCTGTCGAATTATGGTATCCACCACTCGGCTAAAAACTCTACCAGGAGTTGATGTATTGCCTTTCCATCCCATCAGCACCAAGTCAATGTGTCGTTCTTTGACAGTCTCCAAAATTGCCCCAGCAACATTATGGGCAACTCGGATCTCGGTATGAACGGGAATCCGCCACTCTTCTCCTAAAAGTATTGCCCGTTGCAAAAGTTGAAGACTTTTGCTGATTTGCACTGGTGTTTCCGATGGGATGCGGCTAGACGAAACGATAATCACTTGTAAGCATTCTATTTCGTAATTGCGATCTTTGGCGATCGCAACTGCCATGTCTAATAAAGTCTCGGCTGTCTGGGGATGTGAAAGTGGTACTAACAATCTTCCTTTGCCTGTAGCCGGAGCGTGAGTTTGGTAAACCACATAAGAAGGTGCTGATTTACGTTCTATTTGTTCGTTACCACTGAGTCGCTCTGCTTCTACACGGATAATATCACTACGAGTAATAATTCCTATGAGCTTGCGATTTTCTGTAACGGGTAAGCAGCTGAGGTGATAACGATTGAGTATATGCAGTACATGAGCCAGTGTTGCTGTGGGATTTACTGTCACTGGCTCTGGTGTCATAATCTCGCCGATAGTTGTATCTTTGCCTGACTGTTGCGAAGCAATACTAACTAAATCTTCCTGAGTTACAATACCAACAACTTTACCATTCTCTAAAACTGGGAAGTTGCGATGGCGAGAGTCGGAAAATGCCTGTACTGCTTCATCAGTACTCATTTGGCTAGAGAGAGTTTCCACGCGTCGTTGCATCACATCTACGGCACTCAGTTGTGCCAGAAGCCCCTCTGTGCTAGGCTCCTTGGTGATGTGAATTCCTTTCCACTCTAGTAAAAGGTCGTAGAGCGATCGCCGATCGATTTTTTCCGCTACTAAATAGGCAACCACAGACGCAATCATGAGCGGTAGCACCAGATTGAAATCTGTTGTCATCTCAAATACAATGACGACTGCGGTAATTGGTACTTTGGAGACGGCGCTAAAAAAGGCAGCCATGCCGACATGAGCATAGACTGTGGCAGCACTCATTCCCAGTAAACTGTGTTCCACAGCACCCACTAAGTAACCAAGGGCAGCGCCCAAGGCTAAGGTAGGAACTAGTAAACCTCCTGGCGCTCCAGAGCCGTAAGTAAAAATAATTAGGGTAAACTGAACTAAAAAAGCGATCGCGGCAAATGACCAATTAGCACTGCCCACAAGCAAAATTTCTCTCAGCCCAGCATGATCGCGAAAGACAGCAGGTAAAAAAGCGATCGCCGCACCACTAACTAACCCAGCGATTCCAATTCGCCAGGATAAACTCAACCTTAGCAGGCGGCGGTTAATTGCTAGACTCTCAAGAATACCTTTATTAAATAGAATGCCTAGAAGTCCCGCCAGTACTCCTAAAATCAAGTAGAAAGGGATTTCTTGAGCGAAGAAAGTTGTATCGGGAAGACCTAAATTTAGATGATTCAGATCCAGGCTGTGACTACCATAGAGCCGAGAAATGACTGAAGCGATGAAAGAAGCCAAAATTGCAGTACCAAGAGTAATACCTGATACATCTTGGAGTAATTCTTCTACTACAAAAAGCACACCTGCAATCGGTGCATTAAAAGCCGCAGCTAACCCAGCCCCGGCTCCGGCAGCGATGAGTTGGCGACGATGCTCTGGTGAAGTCGGTGCCCAGTTACTAAGTTGATTTGCCAAGGCTGCCCCAATTTGCACAGTCGGCCCTTCCCGTCCTAAAGGCATTCCCGAACCCAACACTAATGTAGCGCCGATTAACTTAACCAAAGCAATCCGTAGATTTAATGGCATTGGCACGCGAGCCAATACGGCTTTGACTTCAGACATCCCACTACCTGATGCTTCCGGTGCGAAGCGCTCTACTAGCCAACCAGCTAAAAATCCCCCTATTAATCCAACACCTGGTAGCACCAAGTAGGCAGGTAAAAGGTAAGAAAGATGCACTCGCAATGCACCTGCCCAATCCACTGCCTGTCCTAATAGAACTGCCGCTAACCCAGAAACTAGACCAATCAGGCAAGCTTCCACAAAAGCCAACCGTTTGGGTCGAAGCAACTGACGCCAAAGCCTCAACCAGAGAATTTTACCCTTGACTAACATATTTTTAGCGATCGCTTGTCATCAATGAAGGTATATAAATGTCTAAAATGTCTTACCGTTCACCCTATTCATAGCTTTTACTAAAAAAATGAAATCAGAATGAAATTTTTATATGCCTAAAGATAGATATGTGCAGTAGGGGTACAGTTATTTATAATGTTTTATACTTAGAATTATTGGAGAACTATTCTCGCTTCAAAAATATTGTGTTCAAGTTGTCCTCTGTGATTTAGGGGTGAAATTCTAGGTATATAGGCTATTAGCCAACTCTCAATACTGTTCGGTTAAAGTAAGAGACATGATGAATCGCCGTTTCGACAATAATAATTCTTTTGTAGAGACGGCGATTTATCGCGTCTTTGTAATCATTTATCGCATCAGATAGAACAACATTGATCATAAGTTTATTAACATCACAGATATTCCGCCAACCCGTGAAACGATTCAAAACTGAGTAAAGTTTTTGGGTTTTGCGTTAGGATTTACGCATAAAGATTCTCTAGAAAAATTGAGTTTAAATTTACTATTAACGCTGCCAATCATACATTAATCGTCCGTGGCGATCGCGCACAAGTTCCCATTCTCCATGACGATATCGTTGTCCGTGATAACGTATAGAGCGATAGTGCCGTCTATAATAATGTCGTCGATTCCATTGGCGTTGATAGTAATAGTTTCCAGTCCGTTGCCGTCTATGATAACGTCGTCGAGTCCGTCGGTGAGCTAACAAAAACTCTTCACTTTGCTCTCCAACTAATTTTGTCTGTGCATCGATACTCTGTTCATTGAAAATATTGTTGAGAGTGTTCTCTTTGGCTTCAACCAAAGTAGGTGGATAAATGAAGGCTAATAACAGGAACACAATTGAGGATAGCTTTTTGAAACGGTTCACGTCTTTGCTTTTCCTAAACTATTGGTAATAATTTTATTTAATACTTAAGTTTAGTAATTATATAGTTCAAAATTCACAAACTTGAGGAACGCAAATGTAATTGCAAGTACATATAGCAGTTCCCATTCAGATAAAGTACAATGTTGTATCGCTTAATATAGTTGCTTGAGCATTATTAGTAAAAGTTTTAATTTTTATAAGCAATGACATACATTCCAAAGGATGCAGAGTGGTATATCGCTGAATTGGTAATCGAGTGTAACGTTGAGGGAAATCCACATAATGTTATTCATGTAAATATTGTTCTTGTCCGTGCTTCTTCACCAGAAGATGCTTTTGAGAAAGCCGAAGAACTTGGTTATCAGAGTAACGACACATATCTCAACCCCAAAAATCAAACTGTAATTTTTACTTATAGAGGCTTACGGCATCTTGATGTAATTCATGATGAATTAGAACATGGTGCTGAACTGATGTTTGAAGAAAAAATTGGTATACGTGAAAGCGAATTACAACAAATGCTGACTCCAAAATCTCAGCTAGCTATTTTTCGTCCGTTAAAACCAATAGATCCATCTAAGCCAGACTATACGAGTAAAGAAATTATGGATGAAGTCGCAAGAATGATGAGTGGCGATGGTGTTATTGAAAGACTTTAAATGCTTCAGCCCAACAGTGCATTCGCTATTCTAAACCTTTATAGAGCTAACGTCATAAATACGCTGTTCGGATCGTCAATAGACATCTTGCAAAAGTAAATTTTGCAAGATGTCGGAGAAAGGTTAAAGGTTAAAGGGTAAATGGAAATTAATTCTATTCCTTTCCCCTTGACCCCCGCCCCTTATCCCCCACAAATGCCAAGAAGTCTAATGCTCTCCTTAGCTATAGTTAATTAGTTTTTTGCAGATTGCTAATTGTCAAAAATATTTCATCATCAGCGATCTGGCTATTATAATCAATGTTAATTTGAGTTGGATAACCAAGTGTTGGATCGTATTGTACAGTCAAGTTTGCTGCTTTACGAATCAGCGCATCCCTAATGATATCAAAGAGTTTAGGAATTGTATTATATTGTTTAAACAACTCTGCCTCAGCCGGCTTTTGAGTTGCTTTATAAGTAATAGAACTTGTGACTCGATTACGTACTTTAATAATCACTGGTTCTGTGGCTTTAGGTAAACAATTGCAACTTCTAGTGAATTCATAGTGATAGTTAGAGATTTTTTGCCGTTTCCATAATCGGTAATTAATCTTAAATTGTTCTAAGTTTAAACTACTAGGCGCGGGGGTTGTGGCTACCTGTATAGGAGGAGGTTGAGATATTACAGGTGCACTAAAACCTAAAGATGCCACTAAAACAGCACTAATTGCAATTGGTAAGCGCATATAAATCCATTCTTAACTCCAACTGCTTACTTTAACGTAGCTTCAAGATGATTGCCAAAACATTGAAATTATTTGTGACACTCAAAGCTGGTAAGGTATTACGCAAAGAAAATTGCATATTAACTAGTGAGGGTTGTCCTTAGTCAAAAGTCCTTTGTCCTTAGAAACACTTCTGGACTAATGATGGTCTATACGGAAAATTTAGTCGTTACCTGCTTGCAATTCATCTTTTGTTAAATCTTTCCTGCCGAACCCTCTGCTAACCACTGTGACGGTAATCCTCTGACTCTATTAAGATAGATTCAAGTTCCCAGGAGCAATATCTCCTGAACATGGGTTTAAATTTGGAAAAAACCCTTTGTTCTTCACATCGGGTTATCAGTTGTATATGTTTTCTGAAGTTAAAAAATGTCTCATGTTAGCCGTACCTTTGGCAGCGGCACAAGTGGCTCAATCTGCAACTGGTTTTGTCGATACGGTCATGATGGGCTGGTTGGGAAGTCAAACCATTGCATCTGGAGGTTTGGGAACTATTATCTTTACTTTTTCTCTGTTGATTTTTAGTGGTATCGTTTCTGCTGTCAGTCCGTTAGCTGCCCAAGCATACGGTGCCGGAAATAAAGAAAAAGTTGGCACAATTGTCCGGCTTGGACTAGGGATATCTCTGGTGCTAGGAATACCAATTACATTGCTGCTTTACAATGGAGGTGCTTTACTACTTTTACTAGGACAGGATGCTAACACAGTAGCACTAACAGAGATTTTTTTAAGAGCGATCGCACTGGGTTTTATTCCTGGTTTGGGCTTTGCAGTACTTAAAAGTTTTCTTTCTGCTCTATTGCAACCGCAATTAATCATAGTGACAGTGGTCTTGGGTACTCTGTTCAACATTACAGCTAACTATGTGCTGATGTTTGGCAAACTAGGATTCCCGGCCTTGGGTTTAGCTGGTATTGGTTGGGCAAGCACGCTTTCACTTTGGAGTATGTTTATTACTTTGGCAGTTTATATATACAATCAGCCTCGCTTTGCAGTTTACGGTATTTTTCGACCTTCGTCTCAAGAAGCCTTTCCTCTAGAGCATCGCCGGATCGTTGGCGAGATTTTTCAAGTTGGATTGCCCATCGGGGGGCTGATTGCGGTCGAAGGCGGACTATTCACCGTTGTCACTTTGTTGATTGGACAATTGGGAACCAATGCCCTGGCTGCTCATCAAATTGCTTTACAAACAATTTCGATGTCATTCCAGATGGCAGTAGGCATTTCTCTAGCGACAACAGTTCGTGTTGGACAGTTAGCCGGACAGAATGACTTAGTTGGCACTCGTCTAGCTGGATATGTAGGCATTGCCATTGCAGCTTTAGCTATGGGTGTAGTAGCCCTTGCATTTTGGCTAGTACCAAAGTCGATTATTTCTCTTTATATTGACATCAACAATCAGAACAATGCAGATGTGGTTGCCCTGGCGGTGAAATTGCTAGCAGTCGCGGCCATTTTTCAAATAGTTGACGGCGTGCAAGTTACTGCTGCTGGAGCATTACGCGGACTCAAAGACACCCGAATCCCGATGTTGATTGGCTTTTTTGCTTATTGGTGTGTTGGTTTATTCACTGGTTATACTTTTGGGATCTCGTTGGGGTCTGGAGCTATTGGTCTTTGGTGGGGATTGGCTATTGGTTTAGCCAGCGCTGCAATCATCCTAACTTGGCGGTTTAGCACCAGGAAAACTCATAACTATTGAAGAAGTCAGGAGTCAGAATTCAGGAGTCAGAATTCATACCAATTTGAAAAATGATTGCGACAGATGGAAAACTGAAACATTTATCCAATGGATGTTTCACAATCCAAAATCTAAAATCTAAAATCCAAAATGGTATCAGGAGTCAGAATTCTGTTTTGATAAACACAGATGCAGTTAAAGGCAAGAGTCCTCAAGCAACTAAATTATAGTGAATTAGGTTGAATGAACAAACAAATCTCAAATAACGGATTAACTAAATTTCAAGTACTGATTATGGCGATCGCATCTGGGGTGTGTGTTGCTAACGTTTATTATAATCAGCCAATTCTCAAAGATATTGCATCTTCTTTTCAAGTTAGCGAAAGTGAAGCGGGTAGCATATCTGTGCTTTCGCAAGTTGGTTACGGTTTTGGACTTTTCTTTTTAATCCCCTTGGGCGATAAAATCAACAAAAAAACATTAATTCTTTCCTTACTTCTGTGTTTATTCTGTTTGTTGATAGCCATGACGTTTTCACAAAATATCGTCCAGGTTTGGATATTGAGCATAGCAATTGGAATTACAACAGTCTCCGCTCAGGTTATTCTGCCCTTAGCAGCAAGTATAGATAGAGTAACTACAGGTCAAACTGTCGGCAGTATTTTTACTGGTATATTGATTGGAGTTTTAGGAGCAAGGGTTTTTAGTGGATATATTGCTGAAAGCTTGAGTTGGCGTTATGTATATGGATTTTCAGGAGTAATGATTTTAATTGTTACTGTCTTGCTAAAAATTTATTTACCTAATGTGAATAATGAATACACTGGTAATTATTTTGATTTATTAAAATCAACGCTTCAACAATTAAAACGTTTTTCTTTATTGAGAGAAGCATCTTTAATTGGAGGATTAATGTTTGGTGTCTTTTGCTCATTTTGGACAACGTTGACTTTCCATTTAAGCGGAGCACCTTTTAATTTTCAATCTGACACAATTGGGATGTATGGCTTTGTGGCGATCGCAGGTGCATTAATGGCACCAATTTTTGGTAAATTAGCCGATAAAGGTAATTCCCAACGTTCCTTAACTATTTCCGTATCTCTGGTGATTGCAAGTTTAGTAATTGCTAAAATTGCTTCTAGTTCAGCGCTGGCGATCGCTGTTGCTGTATTGTTACTAGATGTAGGCGTACAAGCAATTCAAGTCACCAATGTGGCAAGAATATACACTCTTGATGCTCAATCGAACAGTCGCATCAATACAGTGTACATGACTACCTATTTTATCGGTGGTGCTGTCGGTACTAGTATTGGTCTATTATGCTGGGATTTTGGGGGCTGGAATTTGGTGACTTGGCAGATGTTAGTTTTTACTTTGCTTGGATTTATTGTTATAGTCAGACCGAAAATCACTACAGCAAGCATAAATAAAAAATAGACTTTTTGGCATTTGTAGGGCAAAGGGTAAGGGGTGAATGGCACTAAGAAAACGTGAAACCTAGTCAGGGCAGGGTGTAGGGGGTAGGGTGTCGGGTGTAGGGAACAAATCAAGAAAATGAACAACAAGTGCGAACATTAATAAACTTTTTCGTCACTACACCCGACACCCGACACCCGACACCCAAAAGTCTTATGAATACTGGATTTGCTGATATCTTAGTGCCATTCGGTAAGGGGTAAAGGGGAAAGGGATGGAATTTCCTCTTACCCTTTAACATGAGTCCCTTTCCCCAACCGGAAAGCAAAAGTCACTTTTGTAAGAGACTCCATGAGTGGAACTTACAAGGAACAATAAAAATATCTCTTCCCCAGTTCCCAGTCCCCAGTCCCTATTTTTAAGTTAGGTCTAATTATCCCATCCTTTTGGTCAAGAAAGGTTGTGATTTTAGCCTAGATATTCTGTTGGTATTTACGAATCAACAGTGTTATTTAAAGCTATTGGTTATTTGAAGCTATCGGGCGGCTACCATCTATCTCTATAGTATCTTTAGCTTTAAATTTACTCTTAGCGATCGGACGTTGACCATCTATGTCAAGAATTTCCTCAACTTCAAAATTACTAGGGTCAATTGGACGCTTACCGTCTACAGGTAGTATCTCATGTCCTTCAAAATTACTCTTAGCGATCGGGCGTTGACCGTCTATGTCAATTGTTTGATCGCTATGATTTTTATCTTTTGCAATTGGGCGTTGACCATCTATATCAATTGTTTCCTTAATCTGAATGTTACTTGGATCGACTGGACGATGACCATCTACATTAATTGTTTTCGTTGACTTTTGAGGTTCATTAGATAATGAATTTATATTAGTTTCATCCACTTTTCTATCCCGACTTAAATTATTATTAGTCTCAGTTTTCTTTTTGTCATTCATGTTTTTTATTGTTATTCTAGATTATTTATCTGCTGTAGATATCATTTTTAAAACTGTTTATCTCTCTAGCTAAAGAGACTCATTTGAGTAAATAACAGGAAAATTTGTTCATATACTAAGATACTGAAGTAGAATCAAAAAATCCTCTACCACAGCACAGAATATATCTCTGACTTTAGAGGGATTTTTCATCTTTCAAAAAATACTTAATTAAATTGCTGGAAGAATGTAAGATTTTCTATAACTGGCAAGAGCCATCTTTTAGGGTCTTTTTTGTGCCTTTACGCGAACTTCTAAATATTTTGATGCAAGTCGTCTGATTTCATTTTCATCCCAAATCAATGTCGGTGCTGTAATAACCAAGGAAACTTATTCTTATGGTGTAAATATAAAATAATTTTTAGTATTTTTTTATACTAATAAGTGACAGTAAAAACCTTCGTATTCAATTAGATACTTTTTTAAGTAGTTATAACAAATCATACATAAATCTCATAAAAATATTGACAAAGTATTTTTATTTTGCCAAAACATTTATATCAACAATCATCTATTAGCAATCATTACGTCATTTTCTAACTAAAGGGAGAATGCATACCGCATTTTCACTTAATTTTATACTGCTTAGTTTAATTTACTAAGTATTATCTCTAAATTGATTCCTTTACCAATGAGACTATATGAGCATTCGCTTTTTCCATATTCCTTTAAGGAAAATAATCCGCTTTTCTATGCTCGCTCTAGCTACGACTGTAGCACTTACAACTGTTGAACCTAGTCGCAGTAGTACTACATCTGAGTATCAATGGAATCAAGTCTCTATAGGAGGAGGAGGTTATGTTACCAATATTTATCTGCATCCTTTAGAGAAGAATTTAGCCTACATTAGAACCGATATAGGTGGCTTCTATCGTTGGAATTCGTTAGAGAAAAGATGGATTCCATTAATAGATCACTTTGGGTCTGATAAAAGTAACTACTATGGCGGAGAAGGATTAGCGCTTGACCCTAACAATCCAAATGTTGTCTATATTGCAGCAGGCAAATATACTAAGGCTGGCTTAGGAACAATCTTCAAATCGACCAATAAAGGTCAAACCTGGAACAAACTGAACATAGATTTGCCAATGGGTGGCAACGAAACTAAGCGATGGACGGGGGAAAGGCTGGGAGTTAATCCATTTAATCCTAATATCATCTTCTTTGGTTCGCGTTTGGATGGGCTATGGAAGTCGGCGAATGCTGGTCAAACATGGAAAAAAGTAAGTTCTTTCTCAGGAAAACCTAATGCATCCATTGGTATTACAGGAATTTTGTTTAGCAAAAAGAATGCTGGCTTGGTTTATGCAAATGCCTATGGAGACGGAATATATAAGTCTACCGATACAGGTGTTACCTGGAGCAGAATAGCCGGAAGCCCATCAAAAGTAAATCGAATGGTGCTTAATAGCAATGGAGTACTGTATGTAACGCACACTTCAGGAGTTAGCAAATATGCAAATGGGGCTTGGAGCAATATTACGCCAACTAACATCAAAACTATTTCATTTAATGGGCTTTCTGTAGATCCCAATAACTCTAATCACGTTTTAGTTACTTATGACCAATACCATGAAACTACTAATTACTCTAGAGTCTTTCAATCTACCGATGGTGGAACTACATGGCAACAGAAAAGCCATTCATTGAATCCTCAAGTACCTTGGTGGCCAAACTGGTATTTTGCTTCTGCGGCCTCAGCGATTGAATTTGACCCAAATATTGCTGGCAAAGTTTGGTTAACAGACTGGTTCGGAACCTGGCAGGCAGACAATATCAATGCTAACAAGCCTATGTGGTCTAACTATGAAAAAGGACATGAGGAAACAGTAGCTTTTGAACTCATCTCACCTCCAAAAGGCTCACTATTGTTAAGCGGTGTGGCTGATGTAGAAGGCTTTAACCACGGTCAGAAATTAGATACTTACCCATCTACTCAATTGGGTGGTAGTAACGGCCCTTGGTATCAAGAAACATACAGTATTGCCTACAGTGAAAAAGATCCTTTACGTATGGTACGCGTTGGCGGACATCGAGGGTTCAATACTTTTACAGGAGGAACTTCCACAGATGGCGGACATACCTGGAAGAACTTTTCTTCTTTTCCGCAGAACATTATGCCACTACGGGTAGCTATGTCTGCAACTAATCCAAGTTTGTTTGTAGCGATCGCCAGCGAGAAACAACCTATACGCACAACTAACGGTGGAGCTACTTGGAGTGGAGTATCAGGTTTACCCAACGGGCCCAAGGGGCCGTGGTACTGGGGTCAACCATTGGCATCAGACAAAGTAAATGGCAATATTTTTTACTACTACAACGATGGCAAAGTCTACCGCAGTAAGGATGGAGCTGCATACTTCAGTATTGTCAACTCAACACTTCCTAGCGAAGATTGGTCTATGCTCAAAACAGTTCCGGGGGTAAGTAACGAAGTTTGGATAAGTCTCAATTCAAATGGGCTTTATCGTTCAACAAACGGTGGTACGAAGTTTGACAAAATAGCTGGTGTGGAGAAAGCTTATTTATTTGCCTTTGGCAAACCACAAACAGGAAGTACAATTCCTGCACTATATTTATATGGCAAAATCATTGGTATGGGAAAAGGAATTTTCCGTTCTTTGGATAGAGGGCAAACATGGACAAACATCTCTAATCCTCTATATCCCATCGGCAATGTCCCGAACGTGATGGAAGCTAGCAGACAGCAATTTGGGCTAGTCTTCATTGGCACCGACGGTAAAGGAATCTACTATGGAAAACCAAATTAATCCAAATTAATGACGTTGCATTCCCGACAAAATTGTATGTCACTACCTGGGTATCGCTGTTGTCGCAAGAAATTATAAGTTTAAGATAACGTAAACGCTTTGGCTTGCCGCAGGCTACCGCAAAGGAAAAAAGATGAGAAGAGAAGAGTTTGATGTGAGTGAATATGTAGATCAAATGGGGTTTTTGTTGGATTTGCAGTTAAAAGATGAGTATCGAGATGGTGTGGTGGCAAATTTTGAGAGAATTAGGGCGATCGCTAATCTGGTAAATTCTTTCCCTTTACCAGAGGAAATTGAAGTTGCACCAGTTTTTGAACCATAATTGCTTCAAGAATAGCTATGTTGATGTTTTAATGAAGCAAAAACTATTGCTGAGTGCTATTACTCAAAAAGCTAAAGGCGCTATCTCTTAATATTTCAGCATGAATTTTGATTCAGCCGATGCCATAACAATATCAACTGCTGTACGCGAAGGTAAAACTAGCGCTGTGGAGGTTACGAAAGCTGCGTTAGCACGAATAGCAACGCACAATCATCTATTCAACTGTTTTACCACTATAACTGCTGAGACAGCTTTAACAGATGCAGCACTGATTGACAGGGAAATTGCCCAAGGTAATCATCCTGGAGTGCTTGCTGGTGTGCCTTTTGCGGTGAAAAATCTCTTCGATATCGCTGGTTTTACGACTCTAGCAGGATCGAAAATCAATGCAGTAAACCCAGAAGCTACTCAAGATGCAACCGCAGTAGCAAAGTTGAAGCAAGCGGGTGCTGTTTTGCTTGGTGCTTTGAATATGGATGAGTATGCTTATGGGTTTGTAACAGAAAACTCCCATTACGGTGCTACTCACAACCCCCATGATTTACAGCGAGTTGCTGGTGGTTCATCGGGTGGTTCGGCGGCGGCGGTTGCGGCGGGGTTAGTACCGCTGACATTGGGTTCTGATACTAATGGTTCAATTCGCGTTCCGGCGGCGTTGTGTGGTGTTTTTGGTTTCAAGCCAACTTATGGAAGATTATCTCGTGCTGGGGTAGCTTTATTTTCTAGCAGTTTTGACCACATTGGCCCTTTTGCGCGTTCGGTGCAGGATATCGCTACGGTGTTTGATGTGCTTCAGGGAAAAGACGATCGCGATCCCATTTGTACAAAGCGTCTACCTGAATTATGTTTACCGCAACTCAAACAAGATATTTCTGATATCAGAATTGCGATCGCAGCTGATTATTTTACCAAAGGTGCAGAACCGGCAGCTTTAGCAGCAGTGCAAAAAGTAGCTGATGCAATAGAAGTTACTAAATACGTAATCATACCAGAAGCACACCGCGCCCGTGCAGCAGCTTTTGTAATCACAGCTAGCGAGGGTGCAAATCTGCGTTTGGAAAAATTGCGATTGCATCCTGAAGATTTTGATTTCGCTACACGCGATCGCTTTTTGGCTGGGGCGTTAATTCCTAGTATCTGGTATCTTCAAGCACAACGGTTTAGAAGATGGTATCGCGATCGCGTTCGAGAAGTTTTTCAAAATGTCGATGTAATTCTTGCCCCAACTACACCAATTTCTGCACCATTAATTGGTCAACAAACCATAATTTTGGATGGCGAAGAAATTCTTGTCCGTCCTCATTTAGGGCTATTTACTCAACCATTATCTTTTATTGGTTTACCCGTTTTATCAGTACCAATTCAGTGCCAAAATACATTACCTTTAGGTGTGCAATTGATTGCAGCACCATATAATGAAGCGTTAATTTTACGGGTTGCGGCTGCGTTAGAGGCAAAGGGTGTAGTTTCAGCACCAGTAATTTTAAACGCTCTTAACTCAGAGGCTGTTTGAAAAATCTAATTTATTACACAAAGACGCGATTAATCGCGTCTCACAAGAGTCATCTTGCAGAAGTGGGGAAAAGGGTAAGGGGTAAAGCGGCTCATAAAAACCATGAGTCCCTTTAACATGAGTCCCTTTCCCCCCTCTTGCAAAAGTAACTTTTGCAAGAGGTCTAGTCTCTATCTGGATAATTTTAAGCAAAGTTTATACCTCCGCTAAATAATTGCATAAAAATGCACAAGTTAGAGTGACAATTACTAAAGTTGATTTCGCGCTTTTAGTTGCAGATATCGCTCAACTAACCGATCGGCAATTTGATTTGCTGGTGCATCTAGAACTAATACACCTTTTTGTTTCAGTTGGGCATAAGCTACTTGTCGTTGCATTAATAAATCTAGTGCTACTGCACGGGTATAAGCACCTGCAACCTCATCTGTGAAGGTGTGTGCTAGACGATCGACTTGTGGATCTCGCAAAGTCACGCAAAATGGAAGGTAGCGGGGTGCTAGTTTGGAGAGTGCAGCTAGGAGTTCTGTAGAGGCAGTGATATCAACTAAATCGGTAATCACTACTACCAGCGCCCTCCGAGTTTGTCGCTGCACAACATTTGTTACCGCCCCCAAATAATCAGATTCAAATAACACTGGTTGAAGTGGAGTTAAACGATCAATTAACTGATTCAAATGATGTTGACCGCGTTCTGGGGGAATCCACGTATGCATTTGGCGGTCAAATACACCAACACCCACGCGATCGCCTCGATGCAAACCTGCCAAAGCTAAGGATAAAGTTGCATTCAATCCCCAGTCAAATCGTTGCAAATTCTGCACCTTTGCCGTCATCAGCCGACCGCGATCGAGTAATATCAGTAATGTTTGTTCCTGTTCTGGTTCTAGAACCCTGACCAGTGGCATAGCATTACCATAAGCGCCAACCCGACGGGCAGTAGCTTTCCAATCAATAAACCGCAAATCGTCACCTGTGCGATAGTTTCGCAGTTCGGCAAACTCTGTACCAATACCAGTTTTGCGAGATTGGCGCATCGATCCTGATGATTGCAGTGTCAGACGAATTGTCAGCGATCGCAATCCTACTAAATCAGGATAAACTTTCACAGGCAGACTTTGGGGAATTTGCCAATCATCCCAAGCTAGTCCCCAAAGCCCCAACTGTCGGACTTGAATATTTCCCCAAGGAAACTCTCCTCGCTGTGTTGGGTGGACGGTATACGTTAATTCTTCAGTGCTGTTACTGGGAACAATGGCGCCCAGTGCAGGTGCAGACACGCCAAATCCTGTTGGGTAATAGTCGCGGATTTCAATTTGAGCGTCGGTATTTTGTGATGTCACCTTTAGCACTACAGGATTATCTCGCCCAATAGATAATCGTGACGGTAATTCGCGGGTAATTTGCACGCGAGAACGCCGCACTCGCCAACCATCTGCAACCATCAGTCCGAGAATGATGGCATCAAATAGCACAGTTATGGCGATGGTTGCTCTAATGCTGGTAAATAAGGATAGGATCGGGGCGATCGCTATACCCAAAACTAATAATAAATAAACTCGTTTGGAAGGAACCATTTTTTAGAGTGAGAAGTTAATAGCTAGGTATAAGGTGAATTCAATGTAACCGAAATAAGAAGACTTGCTAAATTATTTTATTTTTTCCTTGTAGAAAAATAACTACCTAATGTACTATTTTTTTGGGGTAAAGTAGCAAATTATATTTTGGACGGGTGTATGAGAATCTTGCTAATCGAAGATGAAGAAATTTTAGCAAGTGTCTTGTTGAAGTCTCTGACTAAGCAACACTATGTTGTTGATGTCGTACAAGATGGACAAATGGGTTGGGAATACACGCAAAGTACGAACTATGACCTGTTATTAATAGATGTAGGATTACCAAAACTAGACGGGATTTCATTGTGTCAGCGATTGCGTTCTGGTGGTTGCTTCACTCCGATTCTCTTGATGACGGCGAGAGATGGTAGTAAAGAGCGGATTCAGGGACTTGATGCAGGTGCAGACGATTATCTGATCAAACCTTTAGATTTGGAAGAACTGCAAGCACGGATACGAGCGTTGATCCGTCGAGGCGATCGCCCCTGTACTCCTATACTGGAAGTAGGCGCGCTGCGACTTGATCCCAGTAGTTGCGAAGTCACATATAACAACAAACTGCTGGAATTAACAGCCAAAGAATATAGTTTGCTAGAGCTATTTTTACGGAATCCATCGCGTGTTTTTAGTCGGGGGGATATTATTGAGCATTTGTGGACTTTTGACGACCCACCCCAAGAGGAAACTGTAAAATCTCACATCAAATACTTACGACAAAAGTTGAAAGCAGGCGGAGCAGTAGATTGGATTGAAAATGTTTATGGTTTGGGATATCGGCTGAATCCTGGAAGAGAGCAGGGGAGGCAGGGGGGCAGAGGGGCAGAGGGGCAGGGGAGGCAAGGGGAGCAGGGGAAGCAGGGGGGGAAAGAAAAATCCCAAGTTGCAAGTCCTCAAGTTGAGGAGCAGTTTCAGCAAGCGATGGGTGGCTTGTGGAAACAATACGAAGGGTTGATGGTGCAGCGATTGGCGGTGCTGGAAGAGTTAGCAGCTGCGCTTTCTAAGGAAACTCTGACTGGGGAGTTACGTAAATCGGGAGAACGAGAGGCGCACAAACTAGCTGGTGTCTTGGGAATGTTTGAGCAAGACAATGGTACTTTGCTAGCGCGGCAAATTGAACAGATTTTAGGGAAAGATGGTGATTTGTCAGTAAGTGAAAACCGGCAATTGCTGGGGCTGATTGAAGGTTTGGGTAACATCATCAACCTGATGGGGCAAAATGTAGATTATCAAACTTTTGCTGCGATCGCACCAGAAATTAGTACCCGATTGATCTTAATTGACCCGAATCTGCAACTAGGTTCTCAGTTGCAACAACTGGTTGAGTGCATGGGAATATGCTGGCAGCAAATTAGCAACTTAGAGGATGCAAAAAACTTTCTCCAAACCACATCACCAGATTTAGTAGTCCTAAATATAGATGATATCGGCTGGCGTAAAGAAAGTTTAGCACTACTAAGGGACTTAGCAACGCGTACCCCGCCCGTACCCGTTCTGGTGCTGGCTGCGACTGATGAGTTAGTAGAACGCGTAACTTTTGCTCAATATGGGGCGCGGGGGTTTTTGGTCAAGCCTGTAACAGCTGCTCAAGTTTGGGATGTTTCGTCCCAAATATTACAACGTACTCGTTCTTTACGGGTAAATATACTGGCAGTAGATGACGACCCGTTGATTTTAGCAGCACTGCGCCCAATGTTAGAGCCGTGGGGTATGCGGATGACAGGATTAGAAAATCCGTTACGTTTCTGGGAAGTATTGCAATCTACTAAACCGGATTTGTTGATTTTAGATGTGGAAATGCCTCATATAAATGGTATAGAACTTTGCCGAGCAGTTCGTACCGATCCCCAATGGCAGGAATTACCAATTGTGTTTCTGACTGCTCACCGAGAAATGGAAACTGTGCAGCAAGTGTTTGCTGTTGGGGGAGATGATTATGTGATTAAACCTGTTGTCGGTGCAGAATTGTTGGCACGCATTACCCATCGCTTAGAACGCAGTCGTTTACTACAATCGCTTTCTACTAAAGATTCCTTAACTGGGTTAGCAAATCAGTTTCAGTCTAACCGTGACTTGCAGCACTTAATTGCTCAAGCTGAGAAAAATCAGCAATCTGTTTGTTTGGCGATCTTAAGCGTGACTGATCTGCGTCAAATTAATATTAAGTATGGTCATCAGGCTGGAAATCAGGTATTGCAAAGATGGAGTCGTTTATTTCAATCGGCATTTTGCAGTGGTGAAGTACTAGGTTATTGGGGTAATGGTGAATTTGTTGTGGGAGTTTCTGGGTTAACAAAAACAGAAATAAACCATCGCCTCAGTGAGATTTTAACTACCCTCCGCCAGCAAATATTCACAGCCTTCAAAGGCGATCGCTTTCAGGTAATATGTAATTTCACTGTAGTCGAATACCCCAATGATGGGCTAACGATACAATCTTTATACCAAGCTGCTGCTGGGCGTAATTCGTAATTACCATACTGCAAGGGTTTTATTTATCGCGGTTCTCGAATGAAAGCAATACAGTCTGACCTCTCTCCAAACCTCTCTCCTAAGAGGAGAGAGGCTTTGAACTTTAGAATTTTACTCCCCAACGCTAGTAGGGAAGCGTCTCGTAGAGAAGTACTGACTACGCCTACGCATTTGTTAATTTGGTGTTCGCAATTGCTGATTTTGCGAACGCAATTGTTGATTTGGCGTTCGCAATTGTTGATTTGGTGTTCGCAATTGCTGATTTTGCGAACGCAATTGTTGATTTGGTGTTCGCATTTGCTGATTTGGCGAACGCAATTGTTAATTTGGCGAACGCAATTGTTGATTTGGCGTACGCAATTGTTGATTTGGCGTACGCATTTGTTATTTTGGCGATCGCATTTGTTATTTTGGCGATCGCATTTTTGTAAAATGAAGAAAATATGTAGTTTTGCTGTAGTCGAATATTTCAGTCAGAGACTAACGATACAATCACTATACAGATTTACTAGTATCATCTTTAGCACATGATTGTTAATTTGTACAGTACTTAATTAATAAAAATTACGAATTACGAATTACGAATTACGAATTATTTAACAGGAGTTTTGATGAATACACTACAGCTAGAGCAGGTAGAGCAATTGCAAGCCACTGCGAACAAGATGGAAGTAACGCTGGGTGCGATCGCTGATGCTGTAGTTTGGGTAGGAGAAGACCGACTGATTCAATGGTGCAATTCTCGCTTTGAGTCTTTAGTAAACCAACCTCACGGTACTGTGTGCGGTGCGAAGTTAACTGACTTGCTACCCTTGACCCAATTAGGACAACCAGTTGCTTTATCCTGCTATCCTGATGTGCAAATACTCAATGGGGAGTATGAAACAGCAAATTATCAGTTGCAGCAAGATGAGCAAATAACATTACAAATTTCTGGTAGCTCTATCGGAATGACTGGCGATCGCTGTGCAATACTGGCGATCAGGGATATCACATTGACGCAACGAACTCAAGAATCCTTGCAAGAGATTGAGGAGCGATTGCAGACATTAATTAACGCTACACCCGATATTATCTGTTTAAAAGACGGTGAGGGCAAATGGTTGCTGTCAAACCAGGCTAACCTGGAATTTTTAGACCTACAAGGCGTTGATTATCAAGGCAAAACAGACTCAGAACTGGCAGAATTTAGCAATTTTTATCATGATGCTTTGCTCAACTGCAATAAAACAGATGAACGAGCTTGGCAATTGGGATATGTGCATCGGGTAGAAGAAGCTGTTCCTCGCCCTGATGGCACAGTGAGCAGTTTAGATATGATTAAAGCTCCCCTATTTCACCAGGATGGTAGACGCAAAGCCTTGGTGGTTTTAGGGCGGGATCTGAGCGAACGCAAACAAACCCAAGTAGCTTTAGAAAATTCTCTATCTTTATTAAGCGCTATTTTTGAATCGATTCAAGATGGTATATTAGTAGTCGATAGCTCAAGTAAAATCGCTAGTTATAATCAAAAGTTCTTAGAAATGTGGTCAATTCCACCAGAACTTTTGACGGAACCAGATCATCCTCAGCGACTAGCGTATCTGGCAAACCAATTAAAAGACCCTGATGAATTTTTGCAACGAGTCCGAGAATTATATTCACAGCCGGAATTAGTTAGTTACGACTGGTTAGAACTAGAAGATGGCAGAGTATTTGAGCGCTACTCTTGTCCTCAGCGCATCGGCGAACAAATTATTGGTAGAGTGTGGAGTTTCCGCGACATCACCCAGCGCCAAAGGGCTGAAGCAGCACTGCGACAAAGTGAATTACAATACCGCAGTATTTTTGAAGCAATTAATGATGGACTATTTATTACTGAAATAGAGACTGAAAAAGTCGCCGAAGTTAATCCGGCGGCTTGTCAGATGCACGGTTACTCTTATGAGGAATTTCTCACTTTACATCCATCTAGTTATATTCACCCAGACTCCCATTCTGTTTTTCTAGAGTTTGTCGAGAAAACCCGATGTGGCGAGCAATTTTATGGACAAGCAGTTGATATCTGCAAAGATGGCAGTTTAATAGATGTGGAAGTCAAAGGAACGACTTGCATTTATAATGGCAAGCGACATATTTTAGCAATAGTCCGGGATATTACGGCTCGCAAACGCACCGAAGAAGCGTTACGTCAAAGCGAAGCTCAGTACCGCGATTTGGTGCAAACAGCAAACTGTATCATTCTGCGTTGGGATGGCAATGGTGACATTATATTTTTAAATGACTACGGTCAAAGGCTTTTTGGTTTCGATTCAGATGAAATTACAGGAAGCAATGTTATTGGTACAATCGTTCCAGAAACGGAAACTTCTGGGCGCGATTTGCAGACATTAATGGTTGATATTTGTCAGCAGCCAGAAAATTATCTATTTAACGAAAACGAGAACTTATGCAAAAATGGCGATCGCGTCTGGATTGTCTGGGCGAATAAACCCATTTTAGATGCCCAAGGAAACTTAATCGAAATTCTTTCAGTCGGCACTGATGCTACAGAACGCAAACGCGCCGAAGCCGCTCTCCAGGAAAGCGAGTTAAAATTCCGTAGCATTGTGGAAAATGCCAACGATCTGATATTTGTGCTTTCGCCAGAGGGAATTTTTACTTATCACTCGCCGAATGTGACTGCAATCATGGGCTACAGCTTAGAGGAAATCGAAGGTCATTCTGTGGTGGAGTTTACCAAACCGGAAGACTTAGCAACTAGTGCCAGTGCTTTACAAAAAGCGATAACTGGTGAAAAGCTGACTGATATTGAAGTGCGATTGCGACACCAAGATGGTAGCTGGCGATGGTTCAACTTTAACACTTCCACAATTAACACTCCTAGCGGTGAAATTGCGATCGCCGGCGTGGGACGCGACATCACAGAACGCAAGCAAGCAGAAGAAGCCTTGCGTCGTAGTGAAATGAAATACCGCAACATCTTTGAAAATTCCCAAGTGGGGATTTTTCGCACCTGCCAAAAAGATGGATTGATTATCGATGCTAATCAACGTGGTGCTGAGATATTAGGTTTTACCTCTGCTGCTGGCTTAATTGGCAAGTATTTCACAACTGATTTATATGTCAATCCAGAAGATCGGGTGCAAATGTTAGCAGAGTTAGAAGAGTCCGGCGAAGTTCGCAATTATGAAGTAGCACTGCGACGCTTGGATGGATTTGTTGTTTGGGTACTGTTATCACTTCGTCTCAACGCCGAAGAATCCTGTTTGGATTCTGTTTTTACAGATATTAGCCAACGCAAACAGCAAGAACAAGCTTTACGCTTAATTGTTGAGGGTACAGCCGCGAAAACAGGCAATGAATTTTTCAATTCTTGCGTTCGTTACCTTGCCGAAGTCTTGCAGGTTCAATATGCCTTAGTGACTGAGTTTGATGACGAGCCAAAAACGAGAGTCCGCACTTTGGCATTTTGGTGTAATGGGGCTATTAACGATAACTTGGAATACGATTTACAGGGTACTCCTTGCGAACACACCTTGCGAGGCAATATGTGTCATTACCCGCAAGCAGTACAAACTACTTTTCCAGAAGATGCCGATTTAGTGAAGATGAATGCCGAGAGTTTTTTTGGCGTTCCTCTCACCAGTTCATCCGGCGAAATCATCGGACATCTAGCAGTAATCGATGTCAAACCCATGAAGCCCGATCCGGGACGGGAACTGATTGTGAAAATATTTGCTGCCCGTGCCGGTGCCGAATTGGAACGCAAACAAGCAGAAGCAGCCCTACAGGAAAGCGAGTTAAAGTTTCGCACTATCGTTGAAAAAGCCAACGATGTGCTATTTGTCATCAGTCCTGATGGAGTTTTCAACTATATTTCTCCAAATATCTTGAAGACTACCGGATTTGCCCCCAGCGAAATGGAGGGTAATTCTTTGGCATCCTTTACTCATCCCGACGATGTGCCCAAATGTCAAGAAGTTGCCCAAAGTATTCTGGCAACAGGTGAGGGAATTTCGGGGACTGAGTACCGCGCTAAACATCGGAATGGGGGCTGGGTTTGGCTAACTAGTAATGCAGTCCGCACACAAGATGCCCAAGGTAATTTTCAGATTGTCGGCGTAGCTCGTGATATTAGCGATCGCAAACAAGCAGAAGCCGCTTTGCAACGTCGAACTCAAGCCGAAAGTTTAATCAGCAGCGTTTCTCGGCAATTTATTGACCAAGATTTAGCAACAGCAATTAATTTTACACTGCGAGCGATCGCTGAATTTATTGATGCTGAACACAGTTGCATCTTTGAATGCTCCCAAGATAAACGTGAATTCAACCTGATCCATGAATGGTGTGGTGAAGATGTTGCACCATTGATTGATATTGCCAAAGGTTCGCCTGTAGAAGTTTTCCCCTATTTCTACGAGCCGATTCTTTGTGGTAGGCATCGACAAATCTCTTGCGTGGAAGATTTACCCCTGCATCTACCTGAGCGACAACTTTTTGAAAGTATGTCGTTTCAATCTATATTAGCTGTGCCAATGGTTCATGCTGGCAAAGTGGTTGGGTTTGTTGGTGCAGCGATGATTCACTACTCAAAAACCTGGAACCAAGAAGATATTAATCTATTGAAACTGGTAGGTGAAATAATTGCGATCGGTCGAGCTAGACACCAGGCAGAAGAAGCGCTGAGAATTGCCAAAGAAGCCGCCGAAACTGCCAACCGAGCCAAGAGTGCTTTCCTCGCTAATATGAGTCACGAACTCCGCACTCCTCTAAATGCAATTTTAGGTTTTTCCCAATTAATGGAGCGAGACATTAGCCTCAACTCAAACCAGCGTGAATCATTAGCTACCATTAACCGCAGTGGAGAACACTTGCTTAACCTGATTAACGATGTCTTGGAAATGTCCAAAATTGAAGCAGGACAAATCATTTTCAACCCCGAAGACTTCGATCTATATCTGCTGTTGCAAACATTACAAGAGATGTTCCAAGTGCGGACACAGGCAAAGCAATTGTTTCTCAAATTTGAAATGGCTCCCAATCTCCCCCGCTACATCCAAACAGATGAAGGTAAACTCCGCCAAGTGCTAATTAATCTTTTGGGTAACGCCGTCAAATTTACTCAGACTGGGGGAGTAACGTTGCGGGTGAGGATGGGGAGTGGGGAGTGGGGACAAGGGGACAAGGGGACAAGGGGACAAGGAGACAAGGAGACAAGGGGACAAGGAGACAAGGAGAATAACCATGCCCAATGCCCAATGCCCAATGCCCAATCCTTATTTTTTGAAATCCAAGACACTGGACGGGGAATAGCGGCAGCAGAAATGAATAACCTGTTTCAGCCTTTTGTCCAGACAACAAGCGGTATTCAAACTAAGGAGGGAACTGGACTCGGACTGACTATCAGCCGTCAATTTGTGCGGTTGCTGGGAGGCGATATTCACTTGACGAGTAGCGTTGGACAAGGGTCTACTTTTAGCTTTGACATTCAAGTGAATTTAGCCGCAGCTTTAAAAGCTGCACCAAAATTAAATAAGGGACGCGTACTCAAGCTGGCAGAAGACCAAGCTGCTTACCGTATTCTGATAGTAGATGACCGCAAAGAAAACCGCGATTTAATTGTGCAACTTCTTGGTAGCATTGGTTTTGAAATTCAGGCTGCAACTAATGGACAAGAAGCGATCGCTATTTGGCAAACCTGGCAACCTCACCTAATTTGGATGGATATGCGGATGCCTGTAATCAACGGCTACGATGCCACTAAAGAGATTAGAGCCAAGGAAAAAAATACAACTAGAAATTTCCGCACTGTAATTATTGCCCTAACTGCCAGTGCTTTTGAAGAACAACAGGCAAGTATCTTAGCCGCAGGTTGTGACGATTTGGTTCGTAAGCCATTCCGAGAGCAAGTGATTTTTGAAAAGATCGCTGAATATTTGCAGGTGCGTTATATCTGTGCAGAAGAAAGCAATGAAGATGCAATAGGCAACAATTTAGAGAATACTCAATCTACTATCTTGGATCTTCGCTCTGCAATTACCATTATGCCTACCCAATGGCTAACAGAACTGAATCAGGCAGCCGTTGAAGTCGATGCTGAAAGGATTTTGCAACTCATTGAGCAAATTCCCCAAACTCATTCTGCTTTGGCAGAAAAATTGGCAAATTTAGTCCGCAACTTTTGCTTCGATGAAATTATCGACTTAACTGAGGAAAATATCTAATTATGAATAACAAAACTAAAATCTTGACTTTTGTCACCGTAATGCTAACAGTTTCTTCTTTGACTATTAGCACAGTTATCGCCAAGGCGAAACTAACAAATCAGTCAAAACTGTTTATTAACGGTATTGGCACAGTAAAAGTTGGCATGACTGTTTCTCAAGCGGCAAAGGCTGCTGGTACTAAGCTAGTGGGCGATTCACCAAATAATAATTGCTATTATGTTAAGCCACAAAATGAACCCAAAAATCTTTCGTTCATGGTGACAAAAGGTCGAATTTCCAGAGTAGATGTAAGGCAAAATAATCAGATTACTACCTTCAAAGGTGCAAAAATTGGCGACACCGAAGCGCAAATCAAGTCTCTTTACCCAGGACAAATTCAAGTCACACCTCATAAATACGTCCAAAACGGACATTACCTAACTTTCATCCCGAAAGACCCTAGCGATCGCAACTATCGCCTAGTCTTCGAGACTGATGGTAAACTTGTCACTGAGTTCAGAGCGGGTAAATTGCCAGAAGTCGAATATGTTGAGGGCTGCTCTTAATTTGGCGTTGCTGAATATGTCTAATAGACCTCCTGCATGAATATTTAGACACTGTGCCAGTTGGCGATCGCAGATAGCATAATAGACATCTTGCACAAATGCAAAATTCGCCCTCATCCCCCAACCCCTTCTCCCAAAATTGGGAGAAGGGGAGCGAATTTCAAAGTCCCTCTCCCAAGCTATGGGAGAGGGATTTAGGGTGAGGGCTGATACTATATCATGTCCGCCAAATTACCCATAATAAAAGAACCCCACCCCTTAATCCCCTCCCCGCAGGCGGGGAGGGGAGACAAAGCGTAGCTTTGGCGGGGTGGGGTTCTTCAGGTTTAATAAGCAATCAAGCGGACATGATATTACTCCTTATTTATCGACTTTATTTCTTCTGGTAGTAAAGTAGTTTCATCTTTAGGACGTTCGCTATCTACGGATTTGGCTATAGTTCTATAGGGTTTGATAATTAGACTGACACCAATCGTCCAACCTAATGCAACCATCCAACCTGCGAGAATGTCACTAGGAAAATGAACCCCTAAATAGAGACGACACCACGCAATTGCGATGATGTATAAGCTGCCGAATATGAGAATCAACCAGCGCCAAGAGGTAGCCCAAGTTAAAAATAACAAAATTGCTACCAATGTTACACTCGTCATCGCATGAGCGCTGGGAAATGCAAAAGTAGACTCAGGTGCAATAGACTGCCACAATTGTGGACGCACTCGATGCATTAATTGTTTTGCTGTGCGGTTGATGATGACGCTTCCTGCTGAGGCGGTGAGTAAATAAGCTAGCGATCGCCAGCGTTTTTGAAGTATTAACATCAGTGCGATCACCCCCAAAATCACCATTGCCGTCCAAGGCAACCCAATTGTCGCTAGGATGACAGCTAAAACGTCTAACTGTGGGTTTGCTGTAGAATGAACCGCTAACAGAATCGGCGCATCCCACGGAAAGCCTGCTTGATTCTTCCATATATTCACTGTCAGGATTTCAAAAATCTGCAAAGGTAAATAGACTCCGATCAAAAGGAGTAAGAGCGATCGCCAACGAGCAATCAACAGGTTTTTGAGAAAATCAAGCGGCGACTGACTCTCTTTATTGATTTGTTTCTCTTTTTCCATATCTAAGTTAAAAAGCCCAATCGACGACTTCATTGATTACAAATTACTGGAAACTTGAGAAGTTCCACAATGTTTACAGTACGACAAATGCTTATAAGTAAGATTATGGCAGTTATGGCATTCAATGTACTGATAATAACCGCAGTGTGGACAGTAAGTATCAAGATGTCGAATTTTCTTGGCACAATTGACACATCGTGATTTTTGAACTCTGCTAGCTGCTTGGACTTTAGCGTTAAAGACAAATTTTTGAAAAAATTGGATGATTCCAAAACCAATAACTGGAATTAGCAAGATATAAACATAATTTATCAGGAAAAGTAAACCGCCAAAAATGGCGCTAATTACATCAAATAAAAATTTGAATATTGCACCTATTTGGAGAAATTCAAATATTTTAATGATTAATGGGATAAAAAATATAACTAGCAAATGCCAGCTAATTAGCGAGACGAGTCCATATCCTCTTCTTTGGGCAAATTTCTGAACTGATAAGGCAATGAGAATCAGTGGTAAAAGAAAGAGGGACTGAAAACCAAGTTGGATACTTGGATACCAAAATGATGCCTGATGATAGCCTTTCTCGACTTCTTGAAATAGATTGTCATTTTTAAGAAAGGCTATAAAACTAATGCTTTCTGGTTGAGCGAGTAGTTCGTTTTTAAGAGTAGAAGTTTCTTGTTGAAGAGTAGAAATTTGGCGATTATTTTCTTCTAATGTCTGTTTAGCTTTTTCAGCACTGACTTGATTAATTGATTGTTCGCGATTCTGTCCGGCAATTTTTTCTAAAAGCGTTGAGTCATACTGAGATTTAATAGTGCGATTGGCTTGTTCCAGTCTACTAATTTTTGCTTGTTTTTCCTCGATAGTTTTGATAATTTGCTGCTTTTCAGAATTCTTAATCTTATCTTTGTAATCGGCATATTGCAAACACGTTTGAGAAACCTTACCTAGATGTCCTGCTTCGGCTTGTTGATAGTTTCCCCGAAAACTAAATTGATTGTTCGTGTAAGATGGCAATGAAAGTCTAACAATTTCATAGTCTTTATCTTTAGTGGTTTTTGCTCGGTAATTTTGCCACTCTGAATAACATGGATAAGCCTCAGTTGGACTGATATGCCATCTGCTAATATCATCGAGTCCGGTAAAAACATTAATTAAGATAAAAATATCAACTATAATAATGACAATCAAACTGACTTTATTCAGTGGTTCGTTGTTGATTGTTCTGGAATTACTAAAAAATTGACTCAAAATTCGGCGAATTCTGGCAAACATATTGTCTTTTAAAGAAATGTAAATTTAATCCGAATCAATTTTATGCGATCGTTAGTAAATAGCTAGACAAAAATACATCTAGCGATTTGAAGATTTGTTAACTGCTGGGGAAAAACAAAATTCCCGACAACTTTTGCGAAGTCGGGAATCGGTGTTTTTCAATTCTCACAAATCAGGCTGCGGTCAAAAATATCATAACTTTCACTGAAGTTTACACAATTGATGACTGTGTACTCCAACTCAATACCGTTCGGTTAAGAATATTCGTCGCGACTGTTTTAACGTGAGTTCGATGAACCTCTCCCGGACAACCTCCCTCTCCCACAGGGAAAGGGAGGAGCAACGAGAAATTAGAGTTTTGGCTCCCCTCTCCGTGTCGGAGCTTCTGTGTACACACATCTTGGTAATGAAGCGCAAACCTCGGATTTACCCCCCTTAATCCCCCCTTGCAAAGGGGGGAGATTAAAGATCCGGTTCCCTCCCCTTTGCAAGGGGAGGGTTAGGGTGGGGTAAAAGTGACGCAAAAACCCAGATGAGTAAGCTATTTCAGACTTGTGTGTACACTGTAGCCCGATGCCTTGGGGGAAATATCCGGTTCCCGGTTCTCCCCCAAGGCATCGGGGAGTTAGAGGGGGTGAGAAGGACTTGTGTATACACGGTAGCTGTGTCGGAGAGGGGTTGTCGAACTCGCGTTGTTTTAAAAGTCAAGCGTAGGCGTAGCCCACATCTGTGTACTCAATCGCAATGCGACAAAAATGCACTATTTTTTTGCTTGCCACGCCACTACACATTTCTATTTTTTAAGCAAAACCTATGCAGTATTGCAACCCTACTCAACCCTATTTAGCAGCGAAGTAGGCTTCTAATGCCTCAGAACCACCAATTAATTTACCATCGATAAATACTTGGGGAACTGTTGTTGCACCCGCAACTGCTTTTAGCGATCGCGTGGTGATATCCTTGCCCAAGGTAATTTCTTCGTAATTGATGCCATGTTCCTTGAGCATTGCCTTAGCACGGGCACAGTAAGGACAACCCACTTTCGCAAACAGGGAAACTACTTCGGGCTTAACTGCTTGGGGATTGATGTATCTGAGCATTGTCTCAGCATCGGACACCTTAAAGGGATCTCCTGGCTCCTCTGGTTCAATAAACATCTGGTTAATTACACCATCTCTCACCAGCATAGAATAACGCCACGATCGCTTCCCAAACCCCAGGTCTGATTTATCTACTAATAAACCCATACCTTCAGTAAATTCCCCATTTCCATCAGGAATTAGTGTGATATTTTCTACTTCTTGATCCTTTGCCCATTCGTTCATCACAAAGGCATCATTAACAGAAATACAGATAATGTCATCGACACCATTCTGTTTGAAAATTGGAGCTAATTCGTTGTAGCCAGGGAGATGAGTAGATGAACAAGTCGGAGTATAAGCACCTGGTAAAGAGAAGACAACTACTGTCTTATTAGCAAATAGCTGATCGGTTGTCACATCCACCCACTGGTCGTTCTTGCGAGTATGAAAAGTGACATTGGGTACTCTTTGTCCTCGATGATTGGGTAACATAATTTTGCTTGCCTTTAGTAATCAATTCCAGTCATAACCTATCATGGGAGAACTGGTACAATGTAACTATCAATCGTCTAAGAAACTTCATTAATGAAGGTCGCGATCGCTCCTACAAATTCAGTGGTTGATTCATAGGGTAAAACATTACGTCCGTTTATTTTTATACCTCTATTTTTAGGGAAACAAGCAAGATAATGAGCCAAGCGTTCATCTGGCGTTTCTTTTTTATTGTCTTGGCTAATACTCGATGCAGTTTCGCCCATAACTATTAATGTTGGTTGATGAATAGAGGCTATAAAACTAGTATAATCATCTCGCCAAAACCCTGCTAAAAAAGAAAACACTGCATGGCGGCTTGCAGGATTTTCTGCACCTACAAGCAATGTATTTAACCACTCTGCATCCACCGCATTTTCAGAAGCAAAGAGTTGACGAATTGAAAAAGAACGTAAAAATTTTGGAGTGCGTGCATAGCGATAAAAAGCACTGCCAAAAGGCGAATCTAATACATTCCAAAGAAATTTTTCCTGCCATTTTGGTGGTTTATTTGTCATCAAAGCCCACGTTGGCGGCCCAGAAAGTACCAATCCGGCAATTAAATTTGATTCCTTTTGGACTAATTGAATAGCAACTGGCAATAAAGCGCCTTGCACTACAACAATAACAGGTTTTTGGACTACTGTTTGTAAAAAGGACTGCAACTGTTCTGCCCAATCACTAGGAGTGTAAGCTATACGGGGCATATCACTTTCACCACATCCTAGTAAATCAGGGTTATAAATTGAATTACGCTGACCTGTACTATACCACTCGCGACAAAATCGTTGCCAAAATCGCCGCGACAATCCCACGCCAATCGGATGAATTAATAGTAAGGGAATGCCCTCAGATGTTGTATTAATTGGTTGATGTACTTCGTAGGCACAACGATAATTCTGCCAACTGTAAAACTGGCTAGGAGATGCTGTCAAATTAGTTGTGTTAGCTACAGCAGATGGTTGCATAATTCCTAGTTTTTAATACCTACTAAAAAATCATCTGTGGATGAATCAATTCGTATCCAGCTTCTTTGAGCTTTTCATTCGACACCCAAGCATTATAGGGACGAGTACTCTTGATAGATGTATCCCATTCTACTTTGGGTAAATTATGTTTTTCAAATAAGCTATCTAGCAAGTCTCGACTGGTGAGATGTGCATCATCTACCAGATTGTAAATTCCTTGCAAACGACGGTGACGGGCAAATTCTATCGCACTAACAATATCATCTAGATGAACCCAATTTGTGATATCCTCACCATTGCCCGGACGGGTTGTACCAGAATAGCTACCAAATATTTTCAATAGTTCTCTACCAGTTCCATAGATTCCTCCTAAGCGGAATATACAAACACGGAGATTTTCGCTAGATGCCGATAGCAACACCTCTTCTGTTTTGCAGAGGATTTGGGCATTTAAATTAGCGGGTGCAAGCGGTGTTTCTTCATCTACCCATACACCATTCCTGTCACCATATACGGCATAACTACCTGTGTATATTAACTGTTTTACACTCTTAATCTGCTGTAAGCACGAAACTAAAGTTTGGGCAGTTTGTAGATAAGTTTTTTCATAAACTTCCCTATCTTTTGCCCCAACACTTAAAAGTACAACATCTTGATTGTGTAAAACTGATTTTAGACCATCTATGTCATTACCACTGGTAACTACAACTCTTTGAGATACTGATTGTAGGGCGGGGACACGCTCAGGAGAAGTTGTGGTTACACTAACAGCAAAATTCATATCTTGCTGCCAATATTGAGCAACTTTATAACCAACATAACCACAACCAATGATTGCAACGTTCATGACAAATTAGACACAAATAAATTAAACTACTCATTGAGCCGATTTTCTCAATTAACTGTCTGGAAGTAAATAATTTTAACAGTCCAGAGCTAACAGTCAATAGTACAAAAATTTTGATTTAGTGACAAATGACAAATGACAAATGACTATTTCGCTAATTCTTTCTCAATTATGGCAATTATTTCTGGTGAATTTGGCTGGACACTACTATTAAATCGAGCTACCACTTCACCTTGCTTATTAACTAAAAATTTTTCAAAGTTCCAAGCAACAGCTCCCGTTGGCTCAACAGCTTTAGTAAGTCGCTCATAAAGTGGATGCTGCTGTGAACCTTTGGCATGAACTTTATCAAATAGTTCAAAGGTAACACCATATTTACTCGTGCAGAATTGCACAATTTCTTCATTGCTTCCTGGTTCTTGCGCACCAAAATCGTTACAAGGAAACCCCAAAATACGTAAACCTGCTTCTCCATACTTTTGGTTCAACTTTTCTAACCCCTCGTATTGAGAAGTATAACCGCAGAAGGAAGCCACATTTACAATTAAGAGTACCTTATCGGTGTAGTCGTTTAATTGCTTATCTTCACCGTTGATGGTCTGGACTGCAATATCCGAAATTGTGTTATTCATCTGAAATCTGATTGATAGGGAATATTGCCAAGTTTCCCATATTACAGGTACTCTAAACTTGGTTTCTTTTAGGAAATTAGGTTTGTTAGACTTGTTGTAACAATTCTATGTGAGTTGTGTAGTTGCAAAACCCTGTATCTTGGATAAATAGCTCAGTAAAGCTACTGTTTCAGCATAAATACGTTAAATTTACGTTGCTTTTAATACCAACTTTTGGGTGCAGCGATGAATCGATCTAGGTTGAAAGTCACAAAGAATTGACTCTTTGTATCAAAAGTTAACAACATCCTGAATTCTCCAATTTATGATTTTGGAAAATAGGTAGCTAGAAAGAATATAGTTACTTTTTTGTTGCATCATGAATTATATTTCATCACAAAAACCAAAAAACTGTATTTTATGATACAGTTTTTTGGTTTTGATAGTGAATAGAGCTAAAAATCACATTGTTAGCTTAAAAGAGCCATTTTAGGGTAGTTCTTTCTACCTGATTTTTTATTGACATTATTCAAGACAATTTTGGGCGCTTTCTCAGTCAACTTTTTTCAAACATTAAAGATTAAGTGAAGAAGACTTGACTCTTTGCGAAAATAGATCGTAAATTTCTTACGAAGAACTATAAAAAATATTTACAGATGTGCCAATAATTTTTTAAACTCCTACTAAGGTTATTTGAGTTTATGGTTTTTCAACAAGTTGTCTGAAGGAAAAACATCAAAACCCATTGGATCTAATTTCGGACAGAATTTTTTTCTGCTTAACCTGCTTTTTACCTTTTTTAAGAATGGTTTGGAGGATGATGCTCAAATTCATGTACAAACAAAAATCGAAAACAAAAAATAGGCATTTGTCTGCAAAAAGTTACGTTATAAACTCACAATCTAACTCTAAAGTCAAGCTATTTAATTTGATTAAGCGACTTTCTCCCAGTTGGCAAGCTTGTTTACCTATCGCTTGTCTGATTGTGTTGGGTTGGGGTTATGCCGCAGTTGCCCAAACTCCAGCCGCAGCGCCAACGACAGCAGAACTCAAAATTGCTATTGACACATTGTGGGTAGCGATCGCTGCTTTTTTAGTATTCTTCATGAACGCTGGTTTTTGTATGTTAGAAACTGGCTTCTGTCGCCAGAAAAATGCTGTCAATGTTCTTTCCAAAAACTTGATTGTATTTGCTCTGTCTACCGTTGCCTTTTGGTCAATCGGTTTTGCCTTAATGTTCGGTGATGGCAATGACTTCATTGGATTGAATGGGTTTTTCTTAAAAGGAGTAGATAACAGTCCTGCCACAGCAGACGCTTATAAAGGTGTGTTCAGTGCCATTAATTGGGCTGGTGTACCTTTAGCAGCCAAGTTTTTATTCCAGCTAGTATTTGCTGGAACAGCAGCAACAATCGTTTCTGGTGCAGTCGCCGAACGGATTAAGTTTGTTAACTTCCTAATTTTTAGCCTCTTACTTGTAGGTATTGCCTATCCCATTACCGGACATTGGATTTGGGGTGGTGGTTGGCTAGCAGATAGAGGCTTTTGGGATTTTGCTGGTTCTACGGTGGTTCACTCTGTAGGTGGCTGGGCAGCTTTGATGGGAGCAGCATTTCTTGGCCCCCGTTTTGGAAAATATCAAAACAAGCAAGTTGTAGCAATGCCCGGTCACAACATGAGTATTGCTACTTTGGGCTGTTTGATTTTGTGGTTGGGCTGGTTTGGTTTCAACCCCGGTTCTGTCATGGCTGCCGATCCTGGTGCGATCGCTCATATTGCTCTAACTACTAACATGGCTGCTGCTGGCGGTGGAATTGCCGCCACCATCACAGCTTGGTTGTACTTAGGTAAACCAGACCTCTCAATGATTATCAATGGTATTTTGGCTGGTTTGGTTGGGATTACAGCATCTTGTGCTTACGTAGGTGTCGCTAGTTCTTTAGTAATTGGCTTCATTGCTGGGGTACTGGTAGTTTTCTCTGTAACATTCTTTGACAAACTTGGCATTGATGACCCAGTGGGAGCTACCTCAGTTCACTTAGTTTGTGGTATCTGGGGAACTCTAGCAGTTGGTCTATGGTCTGTTGGCCCTGGTGTTTTTACTTGGTATACACGTGGGCCAGAAAAAGGTTTATTTTCCGGTGGTGGCTTTGGACAGTTTGGCGTTCAGTTGCTAGGCGTTGCCTCAGTAGGTGGCTTTACTGTTTTACTCAGTAGTATTTTTTGGTTGGCACTAAAAGCTACTTTAGGTATTAGAGTATCTAAAGAAGAGGAATTAGAAGGTTTGGATATTGGCGAACACGGTATGGAAGCCTATAGTGGATTTCTTAAAGAAGGTGATGCAACGGTATTTTCTGATGAACAAAGTTCAATTGGGAAATATTAGGGAAAATATTTCTTTAGCTCACCCTCTGGCATATTCTTAATTTGAGCTACCAATACACCATTAGTTGATTGAACTGATTTTGCAAAATTCTCTACCCAAGCGAGGGAAAGTAGGGAGTATAAAACCTCCTGCCCTCTGCCTCCTGCTTGATTGTTGAGTTTCGACTACGCTCAACTGCCGCGTAGTCGAAACACTGCCTCCTGTCCTCTGCCTGCTTCAATAATTTAGCGATCGCATTTTACCTTGTAAAAATTTTATGCTTAAAGGCTTAAGAGTTAGTCTGCTGCTATTGGCAGTTATGGGAAATTTGGCATGGTCATTTAGTGCCAAAGCAAATTTTAACGGCAAACTCACCGTGGAAATTGATGGCTTGAAGAATGAACAAGGACAAGTATGTGCCAGTATATTTGCTAGCAGTGAAGGATTTCCTAGCGATGGCGATCGCGGCTTACAAAAGCAGTGTACCAAGATTACTGAAAATCCCTTACCACTTACCTTTAATAACTTGAAAGCAGGTAGTTACGCCGTTGCTGTCTTCCACGATCAAAATAATGACCGCACTCTCAATACCAATCTTTTTGGTATACCAAGGGAAGGTTTTGGATTTTCCAGCAACCCAGAAATTCGCACAAGAGCGCCTAAATTTAACGAAGCAGCATTTTTAGTGGCAGGGCCAGATACTAGTATCCACATCCAGTTGAAATATTTTTAAGCTGACAGCAGATTCAGCTTGGTACACTGCCAATACTTCTTGGGTTTTGGGAAAAAGGAGAAGAAAAAATCTTTAATATCATGTCCGCTTGATTGCTTATTAAACCCGAAGAACCCCACCCCGCCAAAGCTACGCCTTGTCTCCCCTCCCCGCAAGCGGGGAGGGGTTGGGGGTGGGGTGTAATGACTGTGGTTAGCATAACTAATTATGCGGACATGATATAACCCAAACCCAGTAAACTTTTCCAAAATCCAATTCTTAATTAAAAATGCACAAAGCCAGAAGTATTGGGTACACTACCAATCTCTATTGTTGTGAATCATTATCAGAATCTTCCTGTAGACTCTGTTGCTTTGGCAAGTCACGTATTTGTATTCGATTCATCTGAGTCAAAGCATATCGTGCTGTTGCTTGCACATCGGCATCTGGGTCTTCTAGCGCATGGTGCAACATCTGAGTCATTTGACCCATCATGTCATAAACGCGCGTCAGGTCACGGATCGCATTTTGCCGCACTTGTGGACTTTCATCTTGAATTGAAATTGCTAAAGCACGGTTCATTGGTTTGAGTGTGCGGATGCCAATTTCTGACAAAGCTGCCAAAATTAAGCTGCTTTCTTGAGAATCAGCATCAATTATCAGGTCAACCAGATGTTGAATTGCCCGCGAATCTCCCTGCTGACCCAAATTCCAAATAGCCTTGCGCCGCTTCGTTGGGTCAGAACTACGCAAATCTTGAATTAATTCCTCAACGATATTGAGTTTAGCAAGACGGGAAGTTTTTTCTGGTAACAGTAATTCTGTGGAAAATGTTGGTGGTGGAGGAGGTGTTTGTAGAATAGTGACAGTTTCCAGTAAAGGTGGTGTAATCGGTTCTTTGTTAGCTTCACTCAAGCTTTTAGGCTCTGATATTTCGGACTTTTGCACTTGCTTGGCCTTTTGAAACGACCTCAGCAGATAAAAAAGTGCGCCACTACATCCTAAAACTCCAATGGCCAATAGTAACCACCAGACAAAACCTCTCTCAGGTGCTTTGGGATTTGCAGAAGTCGGAGCAATAGAGGTAACTATTGAAGAGGTAACTTTTGGAGAGGTAACTTTTGGAGAGGTGAAAAACTGCTTTTTCGCTGCCAAAGCTGCTTGCAGTTTCTCCTGAGTCGCCGGGCCAGCAATCCCATCTAATTTTAAACCCTTTAGTTTCTGGAATTTAGCTACAGCGATTTCTGTACTGGCGTTATACTGTCCATCTACCACGCCCCTGTAGTACCCCAACTGCTTTAATTGGGTTTGTAGTCTCTGCACATCTGATTTTCGACTACCATATTTCAAAACAGCCGGACTAGCAGTAACTGTCGAACTAGCTTGTGCAAGTTCTAAAATTTCAGGCGCTAGGTTAGGTGTAGCTGCACTTGAGCGATTTGGGTAAAAACCCACGCAAGAAAAACAGGTAAATATCAGAATTGAGGAACGGCATAGCCTCATATTGCAAGTTCCAGCCTGAACGTGCTTTTTAAATCTTCGATACCACAATAGCTTCTAGACGACCAAATGTTAACTGTCATTTTTAATTGGGAATTGGGAATTGGGAAAAAAGAGTCAGAAGGCAGTGTTTCGACTACGCGGCAGTTGAGCTTAGTCGAAACTCAACAACCAGGCAGAAGTTCTTTAATTTTAAATTTTAAATTTTGTTAGCGCAGCGTTAGCGAGTCTGCGTTCGCGCAGCGTCTCGTAGAGAGCGTCATTTTTAATTGATTTCTCCCTCATCCCTTACTTAATTACTAATTAAGAATTATTTTAACAAGTTAGGGTAAAATTTCTGGTTCCGATTCTCTAACTGCTAGGCTGATGGGGTTCAATTTGTTAGCAGATGCTTCTAAAACTGGTTGCTGTATATTAGCTATCTCGCCGACAGTAACTTTGTCGTTTTGTCCTCCTAAAGTATCACGTTGGTTGATGAGATAGATGCTGATTAAAGTGAGAAATACTCCTACCCACTGCAACGGATTGAGGACTTCTGAGAGGAAAAGATTGCCGAATAGTAGCGCAAAGACGGGTGTTAGGAAGGTGAGAGAACTAAGACTCGTGAGACTGCCACTAGAAGCAAAGTAGAAGAATAACCCATAAGCGATCGCGCTGCCAAATACGGTAGCATAACCCAAGGCCATGAAATCAGATCCTCCCAGATTTTCCCACTGCTGGGATTCAACAACTGATGAAATTCCCCATAGTGGCAATCCGCCCAAAATCATGTGCCATCCTGTAGCGCTTACAGGGTCAGCATGTCGGCACACAAATCGAATCAACACTGTTCCCACTGCCATTGATAGTGCTGCTAACAGCATTAACCACTCGCCACTAGCAAATAAATCTTGCCAGTTGCCGATTGTCATATTTGCGCCTGAGTCGAGAAAATGTAAAATCCACTCATCAGGTAAGCCAATTAAAGTAATGCCTGTGACTCCCAAGCCTAGCCCCAGCCATCCCCAAAAACCAATCTGTTCTTGGAATAGCCACAACGACAGCAAGGCAACAGCCAAGGGTTGCGAGTCAATCATCACAGACCCCAACCCTGCACTAGTTCTGACTAATCCCTCTGCCAAAAAACCTTGAAACAGCGTCCCATCTACTAGGGCAAATAAGGCAATCCACAGCCATGCAGCCCAACCCTTCGGCTGGGGTTTACCCATGAATGCTGCTGCAATCAGAATTAACATCCCTGCTGGTATCAGACGCACACCTGCCATGAATAGCGGTGTGGTATGGGGTATCACTCCTTTCATGGCTACCATTGCCGTCCCCCATAGGAAAAAGGGGGCGATTAACAACAGGGGGGCGAAGGGAAGTCGAGATGCACTGAGTTTCAGTTGCATGGGTTTGCTGATGCCTTTGTTTAACAAGCGCAAAAATTGCTTTACCCAATTTTACCGAATTATGTAGTTTTGCGATCGCCTTTGCTGGGTGTTTTGCACCATCGCGTAGCGTTTTGGAGACGGTAAAACTCTCCAGCCTGAGCCTACGCAAGGCGGAAGTCAAAAGTCAAAAGAATTATATTCTGAGCTTTTTGCGCCGTTTGAAATGGTGAACCAGCGCTGTGGGAGGGTTTCCCTCCGCAGGCGACTGGTGTTAGCGTAGCGTTAGCGACGCAGGAGCGTCACCCGAAGGGTATGTTTATTTACGCCATGCTGTAGTAGTGCGATCGCTTGTACCAGAAATACGCTGTAAATCGTTTTTTAGCTTAATTGACTGCGAAACTTACTAACACTAATAGTTAATAAAACAACAGCAAAAGCGACTAAAGCCAAAACATTCATCCACAGTACATCTAAGCCAACACCTTTGAGCAAAATACCTCGAACGATCACAATGTAATGGCGCAGGGGATTAAGTAGGGATAAAAGTTGAAACAAAGGTGGCATGGCTTCAATGGGTGCGATCGCTCCAGAAGTTTGTACCATTGGTAAATTAATAAAGAAAGCTGTCAAAACTACCTGTTGTTGCGAACTATTCACAGTAGCTAACAAAATACCCAAGCTAATCCCGACAAATACATACATACTTGATAGAGCCAAAAATAGCAGAAAACTACCTCGAAATGGTACATGAAATATTACTGTTGCTAAAGTGATAGCTAATAAAACATCTCCCATTAATAAAAATGCTAAAGGGACGATTTTTGATAGTAATATTTGCCAGTTAGCAGCCGGAGTCATTAATAATTGTTCTAAAGTTCCGGTATCTTTTTCCCGAACAACTGTAATTGCTGATACTAATGTGCCAATTAATGTTAAAACTAAACCCATAACTCCTGGGACAAAAAACCAACTACTTGTCAGTCCGGGATTATAAAGGAATACAACTTCAGGTAAAACTGGGGGACTTGCTTGACCTTGGGCTAATTGCAGATTATATTGCTGGATGATTTGATTCATATAATTTCCGGCAATTCCGGCTGTATTCGCATTTACTGCATCAATAAATACTTGAATTTCTGCTGATTTTTGTGCCAGTTGACGCGAAAAATTAGGAGGAATTACTACCCCGACATCTAGCTTTCCTTCTTCTACCTGACGACTCAATGCTTTTTCACTGCTTGGTACAGATTCTAAGGTGAAAATTCGATTTGATGTCATGGCTGAAACTAATTCTCGACTAGCGCTGACGTTGGCATAGTCAATGATACCTAATCGTAAGTTATGAACGTCGGGATTGAGGATAAAACCATACAACAATAATTGGACTGTTGGCGGGACAACTAATAAAACAATTAATTGCTTATTGCGGAGAATTTGATTAATCTCTTTCCGCACTAATGCCCAAAATGAACTATCAAATAATCGCTGAATAAGTTTCATAAAGTTACTTTTTATCAAACCATAGAGAAGACAGAGAGATTAATTTGGTAATTGCATTCTGCTTAAAACTCGGCGTGATACGTTGAAAAACACTAATCCCAAAGCTGCAAGCATGAGCAAATCAAACCAAACTCCGCCAAATCCCGTACCACGCACGAAGGCATCACGAGTGATATCGATGTAATAACGCGCCGGAATTATGTTAGGTAGTAGTGATAAAGGGAAAGGAATATTGTTGAGGGGATAAATAAAACCTGAGAGTAATAATGATGTGATAAAACCTACGAGGGAAACGCCTTGTACAGCAGCATTTTGGTTACTACTACGGACTCCTAAAAGTAATCCAAAAAAAACGCTATCTGTCAGAAATAATAAAGTGCCAACTACTAATGTTATGGGGTTGCTAACTATACCGACTTGGAAAATAATTGAGCCTAATACCATAACTACTAATGTTTCAAGGATGGCAATTAATAGATATGCTAATCCTTTACCAAGTAAAAGTTCAGTGCCACTAATACTAGAAGCGTAGACTTGTAAAATTGTCCCTTTTTCCTTTTCCCGTACCATTGCGATCGCAGAGAGCAATGAAGGAAAAATCCACAGTATAACTCCGTAAGTTCCTGGCACAATATACAGCGATTCTAATCTCCCAGGATTAAACCATAGACGCGTTCGTGCTGTAATGCTATTAGTAGCAGGTAGCAGTCCATGCTCTTGCATAAAAAAGTTTGTCACTCTTTGAATGTTATTTCTAATTACACGAGCATTATTAACATCAGTGGCATCGATCAATACTTGCACATTTGTACTTCTATCTGCTTGAATATCACGGCTAAATTCCGGCGGAATAATTACTGCGACTTTAGCAATTCCCTTATCTATAGCATCGCGTGTAGGATTGCCACCAGACCATTGTTTCGGCACAAATTGATTGGTGGCATACAATCTTTCAATATAGCTATTACTTAGGTTTGTGCGGTTAAAATCTTGCACAATTAAAGGAATATCTTTACTCTCTAATCTAATAGCAAAGCCAAAAACTATTAAGGTAATGAATGGCAATAAAAATGCTAGTGCCAACGTCAGGCGATCGCGGCGAAATTGAGCTATTTCTTTTACACATTGAGCAAGAATTCGTTTCATATAGTTTCATATATATTAAATATTACTTTGGCTAAAATCATAGTGTTTTTAAACGCCAAGAAGTTTGAAGTATAATTTTATTACAGAGTTTTTCTATTTTGGCGATCGCTGTACTATACCAATAAAGGCATCTTCTAATGAAAAAGGAATCGGACGTAAAGAATTGATGGTAATTTGATTAGCTTTTAAAATTTGATTAAGTTGATTTATTTCCTGTTCGGGACGATCGAGAACAACGTGTAAACTATCAGCGAAAATCGAGACGCGCCAAGACTCAAAGTGTTGTTTTAGTATTTTAGAAGCTACTTGGTTTTGATTAACAATAATTTCTATTAGTTGTCCCGGTTGTGATGCTTTGACAGAACTGGGTGAACCTTCGGCGACGGTTTCTCCTGCAACCATAAAACTCATCCGGTTGCACTGTTCAGCTTCTTCTAGATAGTGCGTTGTCACTAATATGGCTGTACCGTTGCGGGCGAAGTCATTAATCAGCTTCCAAAACTGGCGACGCGCCAACGGATCTACCCCTGATGTTGGTTCGTCTAAAAATAAAATATCTGGTTCGTGCATCACGCAAGCACCGAAAGCAACTCGCTGTTTCCAACCACCTGGTAGCTGTCCTGTAATCATATTTGCTTGTCCTTCTAAGCCACAGGTAGCAATTACCCAATCAATTTTTTCCCGTCGAAGTTTGCGAGGTACGCCATAAACTCCGCTATAAAATTCAAGATTTTGCAGAATAGTTAAATCGTCGTAAAGAGTGAATTTTTGACTCATGTAACCAATGCGTCGCCGTAAGTCTGCACTACGCAGATTTCCTATCTCACCACCCAAAGAAATTTCACCACCGCTTGCTTCTAGTAATCCACACAGCATCTTAATGGTGGTAGTTTTGCCAGCACCATTAGCACCTAACAACCCAAAGATTTCCCCATAACGAACTTCGACGTTGACATCTTTAACAGCTTGGAACTTGCCAAAAACCCGGCTGAGATTGCGAGCATATATCGCCAGTGAAGACGCAAATAAAGCATTTGTCTCCTTGTCCCCTTGTCCCCTCTTCCGATAACGGGGAAACGGGAAAAATTGCGGCGCGGAACCTTGTTGTCGCAGACGCGTGACAAAAACGTTTTCTAATGTGGGTTCGCCATGTTCGATACTGGGAGAAGGGAAGTGATGTTGTTGCAGTAGTTCGCAAACTTGGGTTTCACCAGAATTTATATTTTCAACGAGGACATCCAAGCGATCGCCAAAAGTTTGCACATCTACTATATTTGTCTGAGTAGCCTGGGAGAGTATTTCTTCTGTAGCTTCCAGGTTGGCTGTTCGCACTTCTAAGCGATGCAAGCCTAAGTTAGCCCGTAACTCTTTGGGTGTACCAATTTCATGAATTTGCCCACTGTACATCAAAGCCACGCGGTGACAGCGTTCAGCTTCGTCTAAATATGGTGTCGCAACTACAATTGTCATCCCCTCGGCTGATAATTCCCCCAGCACATCCCAAAACTCCCGCCGGGAAACTGGATCGACACCCGTCGTAGGTTCATCTAGTAACAATACTTCTGGTTGCGAAACCAAAGCACAACACAGCGCCAGTTTTTGTTTCATCCCACCAGAAAGTTGTCCCACTAAGCGATCGCCAAATCGCTCTAAATTCATTAATTTTAAATATTTATTGCGGCGTTCCCTTAATAAATCATCTGCTACTTGCCGCAACCCTGCTGCATAACGCAAGTTTTCATCAATACTCAAATCCAAATACAGCGAAAACTGTTGAGTAAGATAACCTGTAATTAATCGGGCATCTCGTGCAGGTTGATTAAATATTTGCACCTCCCCCGCCGTTGCTTCCATCACACCGCCCAAAATGTGAAATGTACTAGTTTTCCCCGCACCATCAGGGCCAATTAATCCAAACATTTCACCTTTGTAGACACTCAAATCAATTCCTCGCACAGCAGCTAAGTTTCCATAGTGCTTGTGCAAACCGCGAACTTCAATTGCTGTAGTTGGCAGATTAGATGATGAGGGTAAGTTTCGAGAGAAAGTAGTAATTTGCTGTTTCATTCCCTTCTACCTCCTGCCACCGCTCGTGGACTCGCTACCACTGCGCTATCCTGCCCCCCCTGCTCCCCTGCTCCCCTGCTCCCTGCCCCCTGCTCCCCGTCCCCTGCCTTCAAACTAATTTCGGCATCTGCTGGCATCCCCATTTTGGCGCAGGGTAAATCTGATTCACTATAAGGATTTTCGGGGTTAAAGCAGCTATCAGGGTTTTGAACTTTGATCCGAATCCCTACTACTTGTCTGACTCGATCTTTTTGAAAGTAAATATTTTCTGGTGTAAATGAAGCTTGCGGATCGATGGCAATTACTTTACCTTCTAATGGTTTCTTTGGTGCAGAATCAATGAATATTTTTGTTGTTTGTCCTAAACGCACTCTGCCAATATCGCCTTCGGGAATAAAACCTCTAAAATACACTGTTTTCGGGTCAACAATTGTCAAAATATTAGTCTGACTGCTAACTATTGCACCTGGTTCGACATTACGGGCTGTCACTACTCCATCTAAAGGACTAACTACATTTAAATCTTTTTTGGAGTCTGCAATCTGGGTGAGGATTTGCTGATTTGATGCTTGGGCATCTTTCACTTTGGCACGGGCAGAGTTGACTTTTGCCTGTGCAGATTTAAGTTCAGCATAACTTTGCTGCTGCTTTCTGATTAATGCTGTTAACTGAGCGTTCCGAATATCTGGATTGAAACCTGTAGTTTTAACTTGAGTTAACGCTCCTGATGTAGCTTGTAATTGCTGGCGTTCGGCATTAACTGCTGCAACTCGTGCTTCTAGGGTTGCGATTGCAGTATCTAAAGTAGTTTGGGCTTGATCGAATTGTTGTTGATTTACCGCCCCTTCTTTTACCAATTGGGCATAGCGATCGCGGTTGATTTTTGCTAAATTAACTTCTGCTGCTGCCTGTTTAACTTGCGCTTGTGCTTGTACTAATGTGGCTCTGGCTGCTGCGACATTTGCTTTTGCCTGCTCAATTCTTCCTTGGGTATCCCCTTGAGACTGCCGTAAATTCAGTTTGGCTTCGTTAATTTGGCTGTTAATTTCTTGAATTTCTCTGGTGACTCGCTCTACATCTGAAACTGCTTGCTGTTCATCATATCTCGCAGATGTCACTCTCGCTTGACTACCAAGTAGTTGTTGTTGCAGCAATCGATCGTCTGTGTCGTCTAATTTAATTAACTCTTGCCCCTTTTTAACTGCTGCCCCTTCCCGCACGCCAATTGTCTCAATTCTTCCAGAACGCTTGATCCCGATCTCGGTTTCATAACCCTCAATCCGTCCACTAACTTGCAGTACATTTGGTGATACTTGCGGTTGAGAGCGCCACACCGCGTAGCCAATACCACCAGCCACCAGCAGCACCCCAATCGTTAAAAGGATCGGTTTCTTGCGGTTTTGCTGCTTCGATACTGCATCTTTGAAATTTTCCGGGGATGTTGGGATAGTCTGAGTCATGATATCACCCTGGATTGTGAAAAATATTTTGTAAATTGAAAATTCTGAATTCTGTGTCATATACTAGACTGTCTAGTATGATAAGACAAGACATAAGTCAAAAAGTTTACTTTTCATGTTTATAAACCCTACTTTTCAACTAGAAAATACTTTACCTGCGATCGCTCCCAAGCAGGAGCAAATCTTGCAAGGAGCTATACAGGTATTTTTGAAGGAGGGTTACGCTAGAACAAGTATGGATCGTGTTAGTGCGGCGGCTAGAGTATCTAAGCAAACAATATACAGTCACTTTCAAGATAAAGAAGGGCTGTTTAAAGCGTTGATAGAACGGTTGACCCTCGCTTGTTTTCAAAGTATTTTTTGCACAGAAAATTTACATGGCGAACCAGCGATTTTTTTGCGTCAAATTGCTAAAATTTATTTAACCGAAGTCGCTGATAATCCCGATTATTTGGCATTATTGCGTTTGATTATCACCGAGTCACAAAACTTTCCAGAACTAGCCAAACTTTATACTCAAACCGTTGTGCTACGCGGTCGGCAAATGCTGAGTCAGTATTTCGGATCTCATCCAGAATTAGGAATCACCGACCCAGAAGCAATGGCTCAGATTTTTTTTGGTTCTTTGGTATCCTACGTGATTTTACAAGAAATGTTGTATGGAAAAGAACTTACATCTTTATCACGCGATCGCTTGCTAGATAGCTTAATCAATGCAGTCATGAGCCAGTCCCTAAATATGGTTACTCAGGGATAATGGGTGTATTTGTTTGAGATTATCAAGTGGAATCACAGGTAAAATATTATGCTTAGTCAATTACCGAATTGCATTATTAGCCCTTCGTGGTGGCAACTGATCGGATGGATTGCCGATCCGATTGGATTTCAGCAAAAGTATAGTCAAGAGTATGGAGACATTTTTTCCATGCAACTGAGTGGAATTGGTTCTTATGTAATTATTAGCCGTCCCCAAGCCATTCAAGAAATTTTCAGTCAAGATTCTAAATTTGATATTGGTCGTGGTAATAAAATTGCAGAACCTTTGATTGGGCGAAATTCTCTCATGTTAATAGATGGTGCCCGCCATCGACGAGAACGAAAATTATTAATGCCCCCTTTTCATGGAGAAAGGCTACAGACTTATGCTCAACAAATCTGCTTAATTACCGAGCAAATCGCCAGTCAATGGCAAATCGGTCAACCTTTTGTGGCTCGTTCTGCCATGCAGAAAGTTAGTCTACAAGTAATTTTACAAATTGTCTTTGGTTTAAGTGAAGGGAAACGCTATCAACTAATTTTACCTCTACTTACTAGTTGGTTGGATATGACTGATTCTCCTTTGCGCTCCAGTATGCTATTTTTCCGATTCTTACAACAAGATTGGGGAAAATGGACTCCTTGGGGGCAGATGAAAAGTAGACAAAGCCATATTTATCAGCTACTTCAAGCAGAAATTGAAGAGAAAAGAACAAAGAACAATCACCAGGGTGATGTTCTGAGCTTGATGATGGCAGCGCGGGATGAAAATGGGCAAGCAATGACCGACGATGAATTAAAAGATGAATTGCTGACAATTTTATTTGCTGGACATGAAACTACTGCAACAACGCTAGCGTGGGCTTTCTATCAAATTCATCAAAATCCAGATGTTCTCTTAAAATTGCAGCAGGAACTTGACAGCTTGGGAGAAAATCCAAACCCGATGGAAATTGCCCAACTTCCTTACTTAAGCGCAGTTTGCCAAGAAACCCTGCGGATGTATCCAGTCCTTCCAGGGCTTTTCCCACGCATTACCAAATCATCCATAAATATTGCCGGATATCAGTTTCCTCCTGATACAACTTTAATGCCAAGTATCTACCTCTTGCATTACCGGGAAGACTTATATCCTAATCCTCAACAATTTAATCCCGAACGTTTTTTAGAACGCCAGTATTCCCCTTGGGAGTTTATTCCTTTTGGTGGTGGAATTCGGCGCTGTTTAGGATATGCCTTGGCTCAGTTAGAAATTAAATTAGTCCTCGCAACAGTTTTATCCAATTATCAACTTACCTTAGTAGAAAATAAACCTATTAAACTGCAACGACGTGGATTTACCCTTGCTCCTAATGGTGGAGTTCGGATGATGGCTATTAAAAAACGATAAACTTGTTTGGGAGGAACTTGGGGTGCGAGTAGGATAAGAAAATAAAATCAAAAAAATTGGCAAAATTCAAATCACACTTTAATTAATTGGTACAGGTTTCTCCGTGGCTCACGCTTGGATTAAAAGCGGCTCATCAAATCCAAGGGCGTAACTTTCTGTACGGATGCTTACTTCACCCCGGATACAGAAGAAGGCCGCCCTAGAAATGCCTGTTTGCTCTTTGCGCATGGTTAGGTCTTTGTGGTGGACGATGGAAGTGGACAGACTTCCATAGCTTGAATCAAGCCGTGTTCAAAGGTGAATCGATGGCCCACGTGTTCATCGGCAAGAACTGCGTAAGCCTTGTCACGCACGACCTGATGCACATCGACCAAAATGCGCCCGCCCTCCTCCAAGTAAAAGGAAACCGGCTCGACGTGCGGATCGATCTCGCTCCATTGCTCCGTCCAGTAAGCGCGAACTTCTTCAGGCCCATGAACAAAACCGCCTTTAAACGCTCTCGGCCAAACCACGTCCGGAGTCATGAGGGCAAGGGCAGCGTCAATGTCTCGCGCGTTGAAAGCTGCGTAAACCGCACGGAGCAGTTCGATTAGGAGTGCTCTTTGATCTGACATAAGAGGTATGGTGAACCAGATGCAGTAAGGACTAATAATTTATTGTACAGAGTTTAGCTGAAGCTTTTTTTATCGACACTATCATGCCTGATGTCAGGTTTATTTAGAGGATTTCCCGTTTTTAATTCTTCTGTTGTAAAGAAAATTGTTTTATATATAGTCTCCACCTTTGTATCTTTGAAGCAGTAGGTGTTCGATACCGATACGGCTAAGGCTCTCATCTAATCTCTGGTTGAAGACTTATCATTTAAAGGGCAGCTCTTGCTGGGGGAAAGAGATTTTTGGGATTTTTGCACAGATACGGTAATCATAAGTGATTAGCCAGACATGATATCACTTTCACTTTTGAGGGTTTGTAGTAAGCACTTTAGTGCTTAGAAAATAAGGAATAAAGTCCTTACTACAAACTTGCTTACCTCTCAATTTAAACTTGACAAACTACCTGAAAATCATTCTTTTTGACTATTATTTGTGTAAGTCCTGTTCACTTTTTGCTGTCCGGCTGAAGACTCGATAGTATAGTGACGTACTCGTTTCCTTTAAGGGAAACAGCAGATAGGTGAGAGGATTTATTGCCACAATAATATTTCGGAAGTCACGCCGTGCCAAAAATAAGATCGCACGAGCAACTTGCTGTGCAGACATCACTCCATAAGGATTTAGTTGACTCTTAAACGGGCCAAGAATTAACTTGCGAATTACACAATCCCCATCCAAACGCTTGAGCGTAACAATATCTCCTAGCGCTCTTTTGCTGAGTTCATAAAGCGGACTCAGTGCTGGAGAAACCTCAGCCTCAGAAGTGTTTACCCAAATTTCCTTGGTTGCTTTTGCTTGTGGCCCTGTTACAGTTGTCAAAAATATATCTATCAACCGCAATGCTGAAAAGGCATTCACTTCATAAGAGGAATTGATAGCCTCCGATGTGCGGCTGGCGTAGACATTGACTCCATGATTGATAATTAAAATATCTACTTTCTCTAAACTATCCTTCAGATTGGCTTCATTGCCCAACTGCCAGGAAACCACCTTTACCCCAACTTGCTCTACTAATTTTTCTGGATTAGTGGTTAATGCCACGACTTTAGCATTATTCTTGACAAGTTCAGCCACCAACGCTTGCCCCAACGCTCCTGATGCTCCAGTTAAAGCGATGGTTTTACCTTTGAGAGATAATCCTGTACCCAGAATTTTATCAACTAAGGGAAAGACGCCACTGTAGTAGGCGTTAACATCATCAAAATGATGTCGCCAATGGTAAGACCGATTCACCCACCAAATGGATGGAGTTGTCTCTAAAGGGCCGGGTAGGTGGTTGTAATCTGTATCAATTTTTCCTAGAAAATATCGCACAGACGCACCATACAAAAAGGTACAAGCGTAGGCTACTCCTAGCCATAACCCCATTTGCTTACCAATTAAGGCAATGACTATCAATACCAGCAGCAGTAGACTCGACTCTAAAATGTCGTGATAAAGCTGCGATTCTTGATAAACTTTCAGAGAAACTATCGATAAATCGCGGCGATAAGCCATGTGGTGCTTGTTGTGCCATTTAGCAAGCCAATTGACTTGATGACACAAAGCATGATAGCTGTCTCTCAATATCTCAGCAAGTAAAAGTGAGAAGAGTGCCCAACTAGCAAACTGTAAGCTGACATTTAGCCAAACCCAATTAATTTGTAAGCTTGTCTCAATTCCTATCAAGTTTTCAGCTAGCATTTTTATCATGTTTGTCTATACTCGTTTTTGTTAATCATTCTTCACGATCTGATAAAGGTGCGTTCAGGTCGAGTTTAGAGCAAATTCAAATCAAAGGGAATGGGGGACAAGGAGAAATAAGCAATGCCCAATTACGAATTAGTTACAGCGTATTCAGGTAAATTCTGCCCCTGCACTTGCAGCCACATCTGCTAATGATAAATTAATAATTCTATCTCGTAGACAGTTTAGAAGTAGAAGGGTTTGAAGCGATCGCAGCCGAAAATGGTCTATTATCTTACCAAGCCCTCGACAGTAGAGGAATTGTTAGAAGCGATCGCTACCCGATTAGAAAAACAAGCAACCATGCGCCAGTGCTATATTGCTCAGTCCAAGCCAGTTCCAGAACTCCAAAGTACTGATGCAGACACATCAGCAAATTCCCAATCACTCTTGCCTACTTGTCCTCAACTTAAAGAGCAATAATTCAGACAAACTACTACTTGTGCTGGTAATGAGCGATTACGTTCTTCTGCTGATGTATTGGCGATCGCCTTACCAATAGATATTTTCTTGCTATCATGGCATTTTGCGTTCGCCTTCGGCGTGGCTTTGCCAATTGTGGCACAGACACTAGCTTCCGTCGGGCCGTAAGCGTTGAAGAAGTTTCTGCCAACAGACCACTGCTTGATTAATTCAGCAGAACAAGACTCTCCGGCGACAATTATTGTTTGCAGTGCCGGGAGTTCCTCCACGGGCATAACCGCTAACGCTGATGGTGGTAGTGTGATATGGGTAATGCAGCGATCGCGTAATCTAAAAGCTGACTATGATTATCTAACCGCATTAGCTTGTATAGCGATTCCCTGTTAAGTGAGGTACAGATAATATTTTGAAACGCAGAGGGACGCAAAGTAAAACGCAGAGGTACGCAGAGATTTGTACCTCAACAGACTAGGAAATGCTATATATCCTTCTTAAAGTCCGCTCTTCAATAATTAATATTACCTAACTAAACTTTTGCTAAAAGTGGGTTGGCATTAGGTAACAACTAGCCATCAAAATCATTTCTCAACAATTTCAATTGTTTTTGTAGTCTCTACTTCCTAAAAAGTAATACTTAACTCCAAGCTAAGTCTATTGTAATCGGTAAATCTTTAATTTATTTAAGGAAAAATTGAACAAATTCAGTTTTGTTACTTTATAAATAGCTTTAACAATAGCTTCAAGTCCATATCCTGCTACAGCATCCCCTACAACCGTTATTAGACCAAGTAGCCCGATACCTCCTACGATACTAAACGGATTTCCCAATGGTGTAAGAATAGCTGCAACCGCAGCAGAATTACCCCTAATGTAACTGATGATTTTACTCTTTTTTGATAACAACTAATCTATAGGACTCATATTTGATTGCGTGAAAAAACTCAGTAGACCTCTAACTTTCTTCTCTCCTGTTCCCTGTTCCCTGTTAAGAGTTTCCTTTCTATCGCGCTTGCACTGCGCTTCTCTACGAAAGGCTTCTCTACGAGAGGCTTCGCCAATGCCAACGCCAACGCCAACGCGCACCACGCAAATAATTTCAGAAATAAAAACAGATTCCTATATCGTTGAAACAAACTTACTTTCTTTAAATTAACATACTGAAAATTTCAGTTAAAGAATCATCTCATTTTTCTCAATAAAATGCAACAGCATTTCAAACAATTCGGTTAAGACAGTTAAGACAGTTAAGACAGTTAAGACAGTTAAGACAGTTAAGAAATTAATCGCCAACAAGTAATGTTGTTCGCAAAGATTTAAAGCATAATAATTTTATAAATTTAAGTAAATATTTAGATAAATATCTTGACTAAAAAATTCAGATAAACTATGTTTCTGATACAATAAACATAAATTTTGAATATTTGGGCAATAATTAAAAGTTTTCAAAATTGTAATAAATTATAGTTTTGAATAAGTTATAAGTTTATAAAGGTTTAGTAATTTTGTTTAATACTTGTCAAGATTTGAATTGGAAAAATCTTAATGGTGAGTGAGATATGGCAACTAACAAAGAGCGCAGCCATACTGGTATAGTCAGTCGTAGAGAGTGCGACGATGGACGATGATAGGAATCCGAGTACACTTCATTAATTCAAGCGATCGCCATAAATTTTAATCGTCGCTAAGGACTTTCTTCAGTTCTACTCTTATTTGGAGATTAAAATATCGTGACAACCCAGGTATATAGCCAATCAGTTATAACATTTGATGGTCAAGATGATTATATAAATTTTGGCAGAAATGATATTGGTGGTGTTTTTGCTGAGGGGAGTTCAGCCTTTACAATTTCTGGATGGATTAATCCTCAAGAACTAAAAAATCAAGCCACTACATACGGAACGCACAATGTTTTTTTTGCCCGTTCCTCAGACCGATATAGTGATAACTTTGAGTTTGGCATCAATGAATCAGGAAACTTAGATATATATATTGATGAAAAGGCTGAGAAGGTTATCAAAACCTTTGGCAATGGAGAATTAACTGTCGGACAATGGCACTTCTTTGCTATTGTTTTTAATCGGGGTCAACTGACTATACACCTTGACGAGCATGAGTATTTTGGCTATTTGACAGGTGACTCTTTAAACAAAGCAACTAGTCCTGTGACTCTGGGCGCGACTTTACACAACAACATATATTTCACAGGTCAATTAGCTAATATTAGCGTCTGGAATTACCCCTGTCCGCCAGTGGAAATCCAAACACACCGCATTAAGCCTCTAGTCGGGAAGGAACAAGGATTAGTCGCTTATTGGATTTTAAACGAAGGAGAAGGAACGACCGTAAAAGACCAGACTGAAAATACTCATAATGGAACTTTGCATGGTAATCCCAGTTGGGGTTTAGCACAAATTCCATTTGGAATTACCCAATCATCGAACCAGAGTCAAACAACAAGCAATTCCCCAGAAGAGAACCAGTCAGTTGCAGAGGTTTCCTCCACTGAACTAACTGCTGTTGGCAAAGCTGACTCGCAGCAATCCATTGAGGTTTCCCCAGATGTAGAAAACGACATTCTTGTAACTCCCGTTCCTGTAGCCTCAACTACAGGAAAGGGAAAAAAAGGGGCAAAGAAGCAGAGTGAAAATACCAACATTCAAACTTCCCAGCCAAAGCAAGAAGAGAAAGTCGAAATAGCTCAAGCAACTGAAAGTCAAGTTCTGGCCGATATCCAACAGCCCAAAAAACCACAAAAATTAACTCAGGAGCGATCGCAAAAAACTATGATTACTACAGCCAATCCTAGATATAAAATTCTTTCCATTGATGGAGGCGGTATTCGAGGCATTATCCCAGCGCTAATATTAGCAGAAATTGAAAAGCGCACAAAAAAACCGATTTTTAGTTTATTCGACTTAATTGCAGGCACTTCAACCGGAGGAATTCTGGCACTAGGATTGACTAAACCCCAATTAAGTTTAGATCCATCTATATCTGAAAGTGAGCCACAAGCTCAGTACAGTGCCGAACAGATGGTCAAATTATATGTCGAATATGGGGCTGAGATATTTTACGAGCCATTTTTTGAACATTTGCTCGGCCCTCTTGAAGATATGTTTGCTCAACCCAAATATGCGTCTGACGGCAGAGAAGAAATTATCAACCAATATTTTGGTAATACCCCTCTAGAAAATAATCTTAAAGAAGTTTTCGTCACTAGCTACGATATCGAACAGCGAATTCCGATATTCTTTACCAACCAAATCGAAAAACAACAGATAGAATCTAAAAAATTTCGGAAGGTGAGTGTCGGTTTTACGCTCAAAGATGCGGCAATGGCAACTAGTGCGACACCTACTTATTTTCCTCCCTATCGAGTTGCGACTTCCCATAATCCTAGTGGCTTCTATAATTTAGTAGACGGAGGATTGGTTGCTAATAATCCAGCAAGCTTGGCGATTACAGAAGCGAAAATCAGTAGACAAGCTCAAAAAGCAGTGCTACATACCAACGATATCTTATTAGTTTCCTTGGGTACAGGTTCCCTGACGAGTGTTTACAAGTATAACGATGTGAAAAATTGGGGACAATTGCAATGGGTAAAACCTCTTTTAAACATTGTTATGGACGGTGGTAGTGAAGTTGTAGCTGGAGAATTAGAACACTTATTTGAGTCTCCTGACAAGGAAATCAGAGGCTCTTATTATAGATTTCAAACATTCCTAACAGGTGATTTAGAAGACATAGATAATGTCAAATCAGAAAATATTCGTCAGTTACAAACTATAGCTCATCGACTGATTACAGAAAAAAGTAAACAAATCGATGAGTTATGTAGTATTTTGTTAGCCTAAAAAAGAGGCAGGGGAGCAGGGAGATGAGGGAGATGAGGAGACAAGGAGATAAACAAAACTCTTAACTCTTAACTCCTAACTCAGCACGGGCTAAACCTTAGCTTTTTGCTAACAGCACTCAGCACTCCTCACTCAGCACTAAGTTTTGAAAAAGTAAAAATTAGTCACCATCTCGATTAAGTACTAAGCTAGCAAGTAAGGGTGAATAAATTCTATTACCCTTAATCAAGATTTAACCAAGAATGTAAGGATTTGAGGTAATTCCAATGGATGAAGTCGTTAAAAAAATCGCTGCTTTGGGTCTTCCTGGCATACTTCTGGTAATTGCAATTTCTGCAACAGGTTTGGCGGGTGGTTACGGCGTTGTAGCTGCCCTGGCGGGGTTGGGAGGCCCGTTTGGCATCATCGGCGGTCTAGGTGTGCTTGGTTTGACAACGCTTGTAGGGGAGGCTATAGCGGGATTTGGAATTGAAGCAGTTCTCAAGAATATTTATGCAGAACGTCGCAAAACCGAATCTGTGAGATATCTCCTCAAAGAAATTAAAGATTTACCCATTACAGAGGATCTAAAACTCAAACTAAAAAATGAACTTAACCCAACAATCACTGATAATTTTGAAGAGGTTCAGCCGCCAAAGACAATTGAAATCGTCGAGGAATAATTTTACTGTTACATTTGTTGAAACTGTCAACAAAATGTTACTAAATTAAGTGCGATCGCGCTTAATTGCTCTCAAATAATAAAATGGACTCTGAGTCCGATTTATACCGGATTAAACACTCAAAGGCCATTATTCCAAATTATGCAATGCCGCATGAAAGTATATTTAAATAGGAACAGATTAAAACCTAAAAACTTGTTCTGCACTAATTCATTCAATTTATAGTTTTTAACCACCACTTATATACAGTATGGGTTGATAATCAAATGAATTTTTCAGAAAAAAAAAGTTTAGATTTGGAGAAAATACAGCAACTTAAAACTGATTTTGAATTAGTTTTATTGGAGAAAACTTCAATAAACGAATATACAGTAATTGTCAAGAAAATATCTCCGCTAGAAGTCATACTATATATTGTTTCAAGCTCAAATATTTTGCTAGAACAAATTCGCTTTTATCTTCAAGATATATGCGATGAAGCATTACTAACAAGAGCTTTTGTATCAGTGTCAAATCTACCTTTAACTGCCGCAGGAGAGGTAGACGAATTAGCTTTGAGTAACATTCCTGTTATTGATGAAAGTTTAATAGAGCAAGTAGAAAAACAACTTAATTCTCATTATAAAATCGAACAGGCAGTGGTAGTAGTGCAGGAGTTGAGAAAGCAAATTCCCTCACTCCATTTGTCAGATTTGCTCCCAGATTGGCAAAACAAAAATGCGATCGCAAACTTTTCTCCAATCCTCAAAGACTCTCAGCCCAATACACAACAACATTTCACACAGCCGAAGCCACTTGCCATCAGCCACGGTGATATTCTCCCGAACGATCGCAATGCACCTATTACCTTGCCGGAAGTTTTGCAAAGAGCTGCTCAAAAGGTTACAGGTGAGGGTATTATTTACCTGTTGCCCGATGGCACAGAACTACACCAATCCTACGCTGAATTACTGGAAGTTGCCGAGCGAATTCTTGCTGGTTTGAGAAAGTTGGGACTCAAGCCAAAAAACAAAGTCATATTGCAGATGGAACTTAGCTGTGACATTATTCCAGCTTTTTGGGGGTGCATATTGGGAGGCTTTGTACCTGCGATCGTGGAAGTACCACCAACTTATAGAGAATCAAACAAGGTGGTGGATAAGCTTTGTCATATTTGGCAGTTCTTAGATAGTCCAGTCATCTTAACTACAGAAGCTCTCAAACAAGAGGTAGAATTACTATCGCAATGGCTACCAGCAGAACGCCTAAAAATAGACACGATTGAAGCATTAAAAGACAATCCTGCCAGCAAACAATATCACCAGAGTCAACCAGATGAAGTGGCTCTTTTCAATCTAACTTCTGGCAGTACAGGAATCCCAAAATGCGTTCAATTGACTCATCAAAATCTCATTGCTCGTGCCAGAGGGGCTAACCAACTCAATCAACACCAGCGAGAAGATATAGTTTTAAATTGGCTGCCGTTCGATCATATTGGCAGCATTTCCGACTGGCATATTCGTGGTATAGAAATCGGTTGCACCCTCGTTTATGCCCAAAAAGAATATATCTTAGGTCGCCTCCTCAACTGGTTGGATTTGATCCATAAATATCGGATTACTCATAGCTGGGCACCCAACTTTGCTTATGCCATAGTTAATGACTCTCTCAAACAAGAACCAGAACAGAACTGGAACTTATCTTGCGTAAAATTTCTCCTAACAGCTGGCGAAGCAGTATCTAGTAAAGCTGTGGAAGATTTCCGAGAAAATTTAGTTGTTTATGGACTCGAAGCAACAGCAATTAGACCAGCTTTTGGGATGGCAGAGATGGGTTCGGGAATTACATATTATCAGCCCATAAAAGAAGCACCTTTGTTATTCCATAGGATAGATAAATCTATCTTAGAAGGTACTATTAAACGAGTAGAAATAGACCATCCGAATTATCATACTTTTACTGATTTAGGTTCAGTTATTCCTGGGGTTAAAATTCGCATAGTAGACGAGCAAAACTCTGTATTAACAGAAGACACTATCGGTCGTTTGCAAGTTAAAGGTGATGCAGTTTCTCCGGGATATTACAACAACTACGATGCGAACAGTCAATCATTTTTAAAAGATGGCTGGTTTGATACTGGAGATTTAGGATTCATTGCCAACGGACAATTAGTTGTTACTGGTCGCGCCAAAGAAACTATCATTATCAATGGAGCTAACTACTACAGTCATGAAATTGAAGCAGTAGTTGAAGAAATTGCAGAAATTGAAGTTTCCTACACAGCCGCTTGTGCAGTCTGCGATGCTGATGATGCAACAGAGAAACTGGCTATTTTCTTCAGTTCACCTGTTACGGAAGACCAAAAACTATTAGAACTGCTAACTAAAATTCGGCAGACAGTCGTCAGTAAAATCGGGTTGAATCCTGATTATTTAATTTTATTATCTAAAGAAGATATTCCTAAAACCATCATTGGTAAAATTCAGCGATCGCAACTTCGCGATCGCTTCGGTGCAGGTGAGTTTAACCACATTATCAAACAAGTTGATATATTACTAAATAATACTAATACTGTTCCTGATTGGTTCTATCAAAAAGTCTGGCGGCGGAAGCAAGCCAAACTTATAAAAGCTTTACCCCAAGGTTGTCTAACTATAGTCTTCCTCGACGAGTTAGGATTGGGGACATTTGTTTGTCAGCAGCTAGAACAGCAAAACCTGCCATATCTGTGTGTTTCACCCGGCTCTGATTTTGTTAAAAAAGGTTCCAATCGGTTCTTTTTAACTCCTGGAAATGCAGAGCATTATCAGCTTTTGCTTGACACAATCAAGGCAGAGAAACAGACCATTGGTCAGATTCTCCATCTGTGGAATTATCAAGAGTATGGCGGAGAAATCAAAAGCCTAGCAGCTCTGGAAAAAGCGCAAGAGCAGGGAATTTACAGTTTGTTATTTCTTGTCCAAGCCCTAGCAAAAACTCAAAGTTTCCCAGATTTACAGTTATTGTTTGTTTCTAGCTACACCCAATCTACGCAAGTAACAGACAAGATTGCTTATGAAAAATCTCCAGTTCTCGGTGTCATTAAAACTATTCCCCAAGAAATACCTTGGTTAAATTGTCGTCACATAGATTTGACACCAAATTCAGTACAAGTAGATGGTAACTATCTTCTACAAGAACTCCAGATTTTCTCAAAAGACCAAGAAATAGCTTATCGCAATGGACAACGTTTAATTGCAGGTTTAGAAAAAGTTAATCTGCAAGACAAACCAAAGCAAGAACTTACTTTGAAAATGGGGGGAATGTATCTGATAAGTGGTGGGCTTGGAGGCGTTGCAGTTGAAATTGCTAAATATCTAATTAAATTTTTTAATGCCAAATTGTTATTAGTAGGTCGGACTCGTTTACCAAATGTCTCATTAGAAAAAGTCAAAGTTTATCAGGAATTAAAGCAGCTTGGTTCCGTGGTTTATGAAGCAGTGGATATCTGCGACTTTCAAGCAGTGCAACAAGTGGTGGAAAAAGCCAAGGCTAACTGGGGATGTCAACTGGATGGCGTGATTCATCTGGCGGGAACTTATCACGAACAAATGCTAGTGAATGAAACACCACAGAGTTTAGCTGCAATTCTGCAACCCAAAGTGTTAGGCACTTGGGTACTACATCAGGTACTTAAGAAGCAAGGACAGGGGATTTTCATTAGCTTTTCGTCTTTAGCAAGTTTCTTTGGTGGAGCGACAATTTCTGCTTATGCTGCTGCTAACAACTTTTTGGAAAGCTTTAATCAATATCAACGTTCTGTTAGCAGGTTGCACAGCTATTGCTTTGCTTGGACAAATTGGCGTGATACAGGGATTAACAAGGGTTATCAGAGGCAAGAAATCACCCGCGCTCAAGGCTATTATGAGATGAGTTTGCAACAAGGATTATATTCCTTTTTGGCTGGTTTATATCACAACCAAGCACAGCTAATAGTCGGTTTAGATGGCAGCAATCCCAAAATTCGGCGTTTCACCTCTGAGTTTCCAGGGCTACAGAAATTAACTGCTTATTTCACTACGAGTAACGGTTCTACCGTACCAGAGTTATCAGATTTGACGGTGCGCGATCGCTTTACAACAACCGTTAACTGTGACTTCGTGCAACTATCCCAAATGCCTCTCACTGCTAATGGTGAAATCAATCGAGATTTATTGGCTAGGGGTATGACTCAAAGAGCGATCGCTCCCCGAAACGAGACAGAACGGCAAATAGCTCAAAACTGGCAAGAAGTATTAGGCATACCTCAAATCGGCATTCATGATAACTTCTTTCAATTAGGAGGAAATTCCTTGCTAGCCTTCCAAGTCATTTCTCGGTTGCGTGAGACTTTTTCTGTTGAGTTGTCGCCCAATCGTTTTTTTGCATCCCCAACTGTAGCTGGTTTGGGAGAAAGTCTTGAGGCGCTACAAACTGTCGTCAGCAAGTGGAATGTAGCTATTGATGACGCAGAGGAAGAATATGAGGGAGGCGTATTATAAATGACAACAATAGAATTTGTCTCTTATTTAAATAGTTTAGGCATCAAAATTTGGTTGGAAGGCGATCGCTTAAACTATCGCGCTCCCAAGGGAGTGATGAACCCAGACCTGAAAAACCAATTGCTAGAACGCAAATCAGAAATCCTGGCTTTTATACAAGAAGCCAAGACTGCCACAGACTCCTCCTTTGCACCAATACTGCCTATAGAGCGTTCTACAGAGTTGCCCTTATCCTTTGCCCAGCAGAGGATGTGGTTTCTCTATCAATTAGAGAGCCAAAGCCCATTTTATAACGAGGGTTTCCAGCTGCGCGTTCAAGGTGTACTCAACGTAGAAGTTCTTCAGCAGAGTATCAACGAAATCATTCGCCGCCACGAGATTTTACGGACAACATTTCCAGCAGTAGATGGAAAACCCGTGCAGGTAATTTCTCCTAGCTTGCTGATTGCTATGCCAGTGCTGGACTTGCAAGGTTTAGAAGAATCAGAAGTACAACAGATTGTCACAAAAGAAGCTCGGCAACCTTTTGATTTGGATAATGGCCCTTTGTTGCGAGTCACTTTACTGCGACTGGGGTCAGAGTCGAATGTGCTGGTGTTGATTATGCACCATATAATCACGGATGGCTGGTCAATGGGGATATTCATCAAAGAGTTGTCCAGCCTCTACCGAGCTTTTACTCTTGATTCTCCTTTACTCCTCGCTGAGTTGCCCATCCAGTATGCTGATTTTGCAGTTTGGCAGCGACAATGGTTAACCGAAGAAATTCAAAAACAGCAACTCAATTACTGGAAGCAACAATTAGCTGGTGCTACACCCTTATTAGAACTACCCACAGACAAACCACGTCCCGCCGTTCAGACTTTCTGTGGTGCTACCCAGGAATTTCAAATTGACCAAAATTTGAGCCAGCAAATCAAAATTTTCAGCCAACAGTCAGGAGCTACCCTCTTTCATACCCTACTGGCGGCTTTCGTAGTTTTAATGTTTCGTTACAGTGGTCAAGATGATATCTGCATTGGTAGCCCTATTGCCAACCGCAACCGCACAGAGATAGAAACATTGATGGGCTTTTTTGTCAATACATTGGTACTGCGTCACCAAATCGAGGGAAATCCGAGTTTCGGTGAGTTTCTCTCTCAAGTGCGACAAGTTGCAACGTCTGCTTACACTCATCAAGATGTCCCCTTTGAACAAGTAGTAGAAGCCTTGCAACCAGAACGTTCTCTCAGCTACAATCCCCTATTCCAAGTGGTGTTTGTCTTAGAGAATTTCTTGTTGGATACATTAGAATTGCCTGATGTTACCCTGACTCCTCAATTTATAGAACGTGGAACATCTCAGTTTGATTTGACCTTGGCAGTTTGGGACACAAAAGAGGGGCTGATCGGTTCGTGGGAATATAACAGCGACCTCTTTGAGCCAGATACCATTGCGAGGATGACAAGTCATTTCCAGACTTTGTTAGCAGGGATTATTGCTAATCCGAATCAAACCATTGGTGAATTACCACTGCTGAGTCAGCAGGAGCGACATCAGTTACTAGTGGTGTGGAATGATACTTATACGCCTTATCCTGACAGCAAATGCATCCATCAGTTGTTTGAAGAACAGGTGGAAAAAACACCAAATGCTGTGGCTGTGGTCTATGAGGATGAGTCTCTGACATACCAGCAATTGAACCTCCGCGCCAATCAATTAGCGCACTATCTGCAATCTTTAGGTGTTGGTGCAGAAGTATTGGTAGGAATTTGTGTTGAGCGTTCTCTCCTAATGCTGGTAGGATTGCTGGGCATTCTCAAGGCTGGTGGGGCTTATGTACCGCTTGACCCAGCATATCCTCAAGAGCGGTTGGCGTTTATGCTAGAAGATGCCCAAGTTAAAGTGCTGTTGACCCAGAAAAGCTTGGTCGCAATGCTACCGTCACATCAAGCGCAGGTGATTTGTCTGGATAGCGACACAGCAATCTTCAGCACCAGTGTAGAGAATTTACTCCATACAGTAACAACTGACAATCTGGCTTATGTGATTTACACTTCCGGTTCCACTGGTAAACCCAAAGGAGTGCAAATTGAACATCGAGGATTGTTAAATCTCGTCTTTTGGCATCAACAAGCTTTTGCAGTGTCGCCGCTTGACCGAGCAACACAAATTGCGGGAGTCGCATTTGACGCTTGTGGTTGGGAAATCTGGCCTTATCTGACGGCGGGAGCTAGCATTCACTTTCCTAACGATGAAACCCGACTTTACCCCGAGCAACTACGAGACTGGTTGTTGTCAAAAGCAATAACCATTAGTTTTCTACCGACACCAATGGCCGAGAAAATTTTATCATTAAATTGGCCGGCGAATGCTGCTTTGCGGACTTTGCTCACAGGTGGGGATCAACTTCATCAATATCCTTTAGATTCCCATCCCTTTAAGGTGGTGAATAATTACGGGCCAACAGAGAATACTGTAGTCACAACATCTGGTACTGTTCCGAAAAGACAACAAGACTATATACCACCTGCGATTGGGCGGGCGATCGCTAATACCCAAGTTTATATACTCGATTCCCTGTTGCAGCCTGTACCCATTGGTGTGACTGGAGAATTGTACATCGGTGGTGAGAGCTTGGCACGAGGCTACCTCCACCGTCCCGACCTGACATCAGAACGCTTCATTCGTAACCCTTTCCAAAGAGGCAGGGGAGCAGGGGAGCAGGGGAGCAGGGGAGAAATAAAAGACCAATGCTCTAATTCTGAGCGGCTTTATCGAACAGGCGATTTGGTTCGCTACCAAGCCGATGGCAATATAGAATTCTTGGGTCGCATTGATAGCCAAGTTAAAATTCGTGGCTTTCGCATTGAACTTTCCGAAATTGAGGCGGCTTTGACTCAACACCCACAGGTACGCGATGCTGTTGTGCTTGCAAGAGAAGATAAACCCAGTATTAAGAGTTTGGCAGCATATATCATCCCAGAACTGACACAGCCGAACAGTAATGAGTTACGTCAGTTTCTCAAGTCCAAGCTCCCCAGTTACATGATACCTGCATCCTTCATAGTTCTAGAAGTTCTGCCGATTACCCCCAACGGCAAAGTAGATCGTCGTGCATTACCAGTACCAGAGTTCGAGTTCGATGAATCAACTGGCTTTGTCTCTCCCCACACCCACACTCAAGAAGTCTTGGCAAAGATTTGGCGGGAGGTTTTAGTTCTAAAAAAAGTCGGTATCCACGACAATTTCTTTGAATTGGGCGGAGATTCTATCATTAGTATGCAAATTATTGCTAAAGCTAATCAAGCCGGACTAAAACTTACTCCCAAACAAATATTTCAACATCAAACAATTGCTGAATTAGCTGCTGTTGCTGGTACAATTAATTCGGTTCAATCAGAACAAGGTTTAGTTACAGGGGTTGTCCCTCTAACACCGATTCAGCACTGGTTCTTTGAGCAAAATCTGCCAGAACCTCATCACTTTAACCAATCCTTCCTGCTAGAAGTTCCCGCAAATTTGCAACCGGAGTTATTAAAGCAGGCACTACAAAAGTTACTGTACCATCACGATGCTCTACGCCTGCGGTTTGTGCAGCAGGAGGGGCAATGGCAGCAGTACAACAGTGATGCGAGCGATGGCGTATCGTTGGGTATTGCAGATTTGTCCTATCTGCCCCAAGCAGAACAGTTAAGGACAATTGAAGCCAGGGCAGAGGAAGAACAAAGGACGCTGAACTTAGCAGATGGGCCGCTGATGCGGGTCGTTCTGTTTCACTTAGGCAATTCCCCCGGACGTTTACTCATTATCATCCATCACCTGGCTGTAGATGGGATCTCGTGGCGAATTTTGCTAGAAAATTTATCTGGAGCATACAAACAATTAGAAACTGGCAAAAGTATCCAACTACCTGCAAAAACAACTTCCTTCAAGGATTGGGCAATGCGATTGCAGGATTATGCCCGCAGTCAACAACTCTACTCACAGTTAGATTACTGGCTGGACTCAATGCAGTTCCCAATTGCTCCTTTACCGTTGGATTATGCTGCTGTTGCCCAAGATAATACTGTAGCTTCCAGTCGGATTGTATCTGTATACCTGAATGTAGAACAGACTCACACTCTATTACAGGATGTCCCCGGAGCCTACAATACTCAAATTAACGATGTGCTGCTGACAGCGTTGGTGCAGACTTTCGCTCGTTGGACAGGTTCTCACTCCCTTCTGATTGACTTAGAAGGTCACGGACGAGAGGACTTGTTTGAGGATGTGGACTTGTCTCGTACTGTAGGCTGGTTTACTACTATATTCCCCGTGCTTTTAAAACTGGAGGATCGTTTCGATCCCGGAGAGGTTCTCAAGTCGGTAAAAGAGCAACTGCGACGTATTCCCAACCGAGGTATTGATTATGGCATCTGGCGCTATCTTAGCCTGGATGAGAGCGATCGCAGTGAAAAAGCTCTTGAGCAGGGAGCGGGGAGCAGGGGGGCAGGGGAGCAGGGGAGGCAGTGCGGTCTTGGGGGTTTCCCCCAGGAGCAACTGCCGTCGAACAGGGGAGAAAAACTACCTATACAAGTCCTACCTCAAGCTGAGGTGAGCTTTAACTACTTGGGTCAATTTGACCAAACGCAGTTAGCAACCCTTGGGTGGAAATATGCTCAAGAGTCTAGCGGTTCCATTCACAGCCCCAAAGGACAGCGCCGCCATTTGTTAACTGTAAATGGATTAGTCGTTGAAGGAAAGCTGAAACTGGAGTGGCAATATAGCGAATATTTCCATAGCCGGGCCACTGTAGAAAATCTAGCTAATGAATATATAGAAGCCTTAGAAGCTATTATTGCCCACTGTTTATCCCCAGAGGCAGGTGGCTATACTCCTTCAGATTTCCCGGAAGTTGAGTTTAGCCAAGAAGCTTTGGACGAACTACTAGCAGAAATTAATTAAATAAAGTCGTTCATACTATAAACCCGGTTTCTGTTTTAACAAAGTTTTCTGCAAATAAACTAAATTTCTGGAGGTAATTTATAACAAAGCTACTAATGATTCACTACCAAAAAATATCATGATGATTACTCAGGAAAAACTATGCTGGAATTTCAGATTGAATTTCAACCTCGTATCCCTCCTTCAAAAAATTTAGTCATAGGTACTTTGGGGCCTAATGCTACTAGTAGTGACTACGCTGCCAAGCATATAAATAACCATCTTATCTCAGAAGAATTTACTGTATCAACTCAGTTATTTGATACTTTTACAGATGTCAAAGAAGCTTTGCTACAAGACAAAGTAAATATGGCTTTAGTCCCTCATGCTTACGACCGAATTAATGAGTTTTATATGGAGCCAAGTTTTGAGCTAGGCTTCATTTTTATATTTCCTACTCCAGTTTATGGATTGGCTAAGAAAAAAAATAAAGAGGCAGTTTTCAACGGTTCTAGAATTGTTACTCATCCTGCTCCTTTACCTCTGTTAACAAAACTATTGCCAGACTCTCAAGATCGAACACAAATACAAGTGGATTTGTCTCCTTCTACCAGCGATTCAGCAATTCAAGTAATGCAGGGTTTAGCTGATTTCGCTATTACTAATGAGAATGCGGTGAAAGCCTACGATTTAGAGTTTATTTCAACCTATGGAAATATCCAGATGAGTTGGTCGATTTTTCAGAAAAAATTAGCAGAAAATTATGTCTAAATATTTTCCTCAGCTAAAAACCATCAAAATTAATTCTGATGTTGAGTTAATCGCATTTCAATGTCAAGACACAGTTGTGCAATTAGCTTCTATTCCCCCAGGAGCTATTTTTGAATTGCATCGACATCCCGAAAGCCAAATTGGAATGCAAATTGCGGGACGTTTGGAATTTAACCTCAACGGTACTAAAGAAATTCTGGAGCCATTTGAGCAAGTTTATGTAGCTGGTTCTAATGTTCTTCATGGTTCTATCAACCCTTTCTCAGAAACAGCGTTAGCGTTTGATGTGAAACGCATCACAAATTTTGAGGAAGCTGAGGAGGCTATTCTGAAAGTTACATCAACTCAAGATGAAGTTACAGGTTTTGAGTGTAAGTCTGTTGTTGGTTCTTGGTTTGAGATTATTATCACTCAAATTCCTCCCAAAGGAATAATCCCAATTCGCCAATCGGCTAATGAAATAATGGGAATAGTCCTGAATGATAAATTGACGATCGCAGTTGCAGAACAACAGCAACATGTAAAATATGGTAGTGTTTATTATGTTCCTGCTGATGTTGTTTATGGAGGATATAATTCTTCTGATGAAACAGTATCTTTGATTGAAATTGTGATTAAACCTCGCTCTCATTTTTCGCTCAAAGATAGTTTTTTTAAGACAGCGCTAACTACTTCCTAAAGGAATATTCATCATGGATTTAGGATTAACACAGAAAGTAGCTTTAGTGACCGGAGCAAGTGCTGGCATAGGTTATAGCGTTGCCCAAAAGCTGGCAGCAGAAGGTTGTCAGTTAATAATTTGTGGGAGAAATTCTGAACGCTTAGAGCAAGCTTATCAAGGTTTGATTGGTTCTCAAGCAAAAATTGTCCCGATTTCTGCTGATGTGCAAAATCCAAGTGATTCTCAAAACTTAGTCCAAGAAGCTCTCAATCAATTTGGCAAACTTGATATATTAGTCAATAATTCAGAAGGGGCTAGTTTTTCTAATGAAGCAATAGAAAATCTATCTGATGAAGATTGGTTGTCTGTGTTTGAAGGTAAGTTAATGGGCTATATTCGCATGACGAATTTAGTGCTACCGACGATGAAAAATCAGCAATGGGGACGCATTATCAATATTGTTGGGACATCAGGTAAAGAACCTTCTAGTCGTCTTGTGAAATCGGGAGTGGCGAATGCTGGATTAATCAATTTTACTAAAACTGTTGCTTCACAAGTTGCTAAGTGGAATGTTTTAGTTACCTGTGTCAATCCTGGTTTGATTGATACTCCAAGGCATAGAGAATATTTAGAAGTATTTGCCGAAGAGGAGGGTCGGACTGTTGATTCAATCATTGAAGGAACTAATAAAATGATTCCTCTTGGTCGTCGCGGTTTTTCTAGCGAGGTTGCTAATTTGGTAGCTTTTCTAGCGTCAGAATGTGCCAGTTATATTACGGGTGTTACTATTCCAGTAGATGGCGGATTGTCAACATCTGCTTTTTAAAAAATTTGGTAAATTTTTAGTTTATACAAGTTCTATTTGATTTATGAAAATTACTTTTTTTCAATGAACCGCAGAGGCCCAGAGGTTATTAATACATTGCTAATAAAATTGGGCAAACCTCTGCGTACCTTTGCGCTTGACTCTGCGTTCCTCTGCGTTAAAAAACATTGGTTTTGTACCTCACTTAAATGAAAATCGCAATAACCTAATTAATATCATCTTTAAAAAACAATGGTAGTTGCACAAAAACAAAGTAAAAATAAAGATATTGAATCTATTTATCCTCTTTCACCCACGCAAGAGGGGATACTCTTTCATACTCTCTATGAGCCGGAATCGACAATATATTTTGAGCAGTTTCAATTAACTATTCATGGCAATTTAGATTCAGGTGTATTTGAACGAGCTTGGCAACTGTTGGTAGAGCGACATTCGGCTTTGAGAACTCTTTTTGTTTGGAAGAATCGCAAACAAGCAGTTCAGGTGGTGCGAAAAGAAGTGAATTTGCCTTGGTCTAATTTAGACTGGCGAATGTTTCCTCAACAGGAGCAAGAAATACGTCTCAATTCTTTCTTAGATTCAGATAGAAAACAAGGGTTTGAACTTGACAAAGCTCCATTAATGCGCTTTGCTTTAATTCGGGTAGCTGATGAGAATTATGAGTTTGTTTGGAGTTTTCATCACTTATTAGTTGATGGCTGGAGCTGGCCGATTATCTTCAAAGAATTGTTTGCTTTATATGAGTCAATTCAGAACGGTCAACAGTTATATTTAGCTCCCAGTCGTCCTTACCGAGATTATATTAATTGGTTGCAGCAGCAAGATTTGGCTGGAGCGAAAGCGTTTTGGCAACAAAATCTTGAGGGTTTCACTGCACCTACGCCTTTGATAGTAGAGCGATCGCTAGGGCAGAGTTCTCACCAACAGCAAAATATTGAGGTGCGATCGCAACATCTATCAGCCCAGACGACAACTACCTTAAAATCTTTTGCCCAACAACATCATCTGACACTTGCCACCTTGGTACAAGCTGCTTGGGGGCTGTTACTAAGTCGCTACAGTGGTGAGTCTGACGTGGTTTTTGGCACTACTGTATCTGGCCGCCCACCTACTTTATCTGGTGTGGAGTCGATGGTTGGATTGTTTATTAATACATTACCCGCACGAGTGAAAATCCCGGATACAACCGATTTGTTAACCTGGTTGCGGTTGTTGCAACAAGAGTACATAGAACGGGAGCAATATTCATACACTCCACTGGTAGATATTCAAGGCGTAAGTGAAATTCCTCGCACTCAACTTTTGTTTGAAAGCCTCGTTGTATTTGAAAACTATCCTGTAAATGTAACGTTGCAACAACTTCCTGGAAACTTAAGCATTGGGGAACTACAAGACAGAGGACAAACTAATTATCCTCTCACACTGCTGGCAATTCCTGGCGAGGAAATGACTGTAAAAATTTACTACGATCGCCAACGTTTTGATGCAGATATTATCGATCGCATGGCTGGTCATTTCCTCACTTTGTTGGAAGGAATTACCGTCAATCCTCATCGCACCCCAGGCGAGTTACCGATACTGACTCCAGCAGAGCAAAATTTGCTTTTAGTACAGTGGAATGCTACCTCAGCAGCGCATCCGATCAATCGTTGCATCCATCAGTTATTTGAGGAGCAAGTTGAAAAAACACCCCAAGCCTTGGCGGTGGTATATGAAAACCAAAGTTTGACTTATGAGGAGTTAAACCAGCAAGCCAATAAAATCGCCCACTACTTGCAACGCTTAGGTGTGAAGCCAGATGTCCCTGTAGGTATTTGTGTGGAGCGTTCAATAGAAGCTGCGATCGCTATTTTAGGTACTCTTAAGGCTGGAGGAGTTTGCGTTCCTCTCGATCCTACTTATCCATCAGAGCGTTTAGCTTTCATGCTCAAGGATTCTCAAGCACCAGTCGTCTTAACTCAAACACGTTGGAAGTCATTACTTGAGGGCAACTTTGCTCATCGTCTGATTGTGTTAGATGAAGATGGGGAAGAAATCGCCAAAGAATCTGAGAGCAATCTGCAAGTTGAGGTAGGAGTTGATAATTTAGCCTACATCATATATACCTCTGGCTCTACTGGCACTCCTAAAGGCACTCTTGTTACCCAGCGATCGCTCACCAATTTAGTAGCACACCATCAGGCAAAAATGACCACAGGTATTGGTGTGCTTCAGTTTGCCTCTCTCAGTTTTGATGTCAGCTATCACGAAATATCCGTGGCGTGGGGCTTGGGAGGTACGCTGTATATGATTTCTGAATGCGATCGCAAAGATTTAGATAAATTAATCCACTTACTTGGCAACAACCCAATTGGGAAAGTTTTTCTGCCCGTTACTCTGTGGCAGCAATTAGCGGAAATCTACGGAGAGCAAGCACATTTATTTCAGAATATTAGGGAAGCGATCGCTTGTGGCGAACAACTCCAAATTACTCAGCCTACGATCAAGCTGTTTAAGCGTCTGGAAAATTGTACGCTCTACAATTTCTATGGCCCCACGGAAGCAGACTTAGTGACAGCTTATACTTTTAGCCAAAAGCCAGATGAATGGCCGATTTATCCACCCATTGGTAAAGCTGCTGTCAATGTGCAAGTTTATCTGTTAGACAGCAACCTTCAACCCGTGCCGATTGGCGTTCCTGGGGAACTCTACGTTAGTGGTGATGGTTTGGCTCGTGGCTACCTCAACCGTGCAGATTTGACCAATCAAAAATTTCTACCAAATCCGTTTACCGATTTTGGATTGCCGATTTTAGATTTTAGATTGAGGGACACAAGTGAAAATTTCCAATCTGCTGAAAGTTCTGATAATCCAAAATCCAAAATCCAAAATTTAAAATCAAGTTGTTTGTACAAAACTGGGGACTTAGCCCAATATCTACCAGATGGGAATATCGAATTTTTGGGACGGATAGATGATTTAGTAAAAATTCGGGGCTTTCGCGTTGAACTGGGAGAAGTTGAAGCCGTTCTGAGCAAACATCCTCAAATTAACCAAGCCGTAGCAAAAGTGCATGGGGAAAGTGCTAGGGAAAAATATTTAGTCGCTTACTTTGTCCCCATTGCAGGAGAGACAATCACAGTCGAACAACTGCGGGCTTTTTTGACTGTGCAATTGCCAGATTATATGATTCCATCAGCTTTTGTCGAAATGGAATCTTTTCCGCTCACACCCAACGGTAAGGTAAACCGTCGCGCCTTACCAGAACCGACAACAAACCGACCTGAATTAAGTCAAACTTTTGTTGGGCCGCGTACTCCCACCGAAGAAATTTTGGCTGGTATCTGGAGAGATGTTTTAGGGTTAGAACGAGTTGGTATTTACGATAACTTCTTTGATTTGGGGGGACATTCTTTACTAGCAACTCAGGTGATTGCTTTAACGCGCAAAGCATTTGGGATAGAATTACCACTGTTAAGTTTGTTTGAGTCTCCTGCGATCGCACCTTTAGCCCAAAAAATCGCCACAGCTAAAGCGCCAGACCATCAGGAGTTATCTTTAAAACGGTTTCCCTCGCAAAACGAGCCAATCCCAATTTCTTTAACCCAGCTAGAGTTGTGGTTTTTTGACCAATTTTATCCAGGTAATTCCATCTATAACCTGCCTTTGGTCTATCGCATCACAGGTGCGCTCAACGAAAAAGCATTATCAGAGAGTTTAAGGGAAATTGTCTGGCGACATGAGACATTGCGATCGACTTTTCAGGTTAAGAATGGACAAGTCGTTTATGCTGTTATTAACGAGCCTGTCTTTGACTTTTCCGTAATCGATCTTCAGCACCTCCCCGAAACTGAACGCGAAGCTCAAGCCACACAACAGGCTGAACAGGAAATTAAGCATCCTTTCGATTTGGCACGAGGCCCTTTATTACGCAGCAAGCTTTGGTGTTTGGATGAACAAGAGTATCTATTCGTTGCCGTCACCCACCATATTGTTGCTGATGGTTGGTCTTTTAGTGTCCTAACCCAAGAACTGGCAAAAGTTTACGAAGCTTTCTGTGAGGGTAAGCCGTCACCTCTGACTGAGTTACCGATCGCATATACCGACTTTGCTCAATGGCAGAGGCAGTGGTTAGAAGGAGAAGTTTTAGAATCTCAGCTTCAGTTTTGGCAAAAGCATTTAGGCATTAGTCCGCCAATATTGAAGCTACCAACTGATTATCCCCGCCCACCAGCGCGAACCTTTAAAAGTGCAGGTCAACCAATAGTTCTCTCCCAGAAATTAACCGATGCACTTAAGGCACTGAGTCAACAGGAAGGCGTAACTCTGTTTATGACATTGTTGGCAGCATTCCAGACATTACTCTTCTCTTATACAAGACAGGAAAATATCATTGTCAGCAGCGCCCTGGCAAATCGCACCAAAGTAGAAACTGAGGGACTGATTGGTTTTTTTGTCAATTTACTGCCATTTTGTACCAACTTAGGAGGAAACCCCAGCTTCCGAGAACTACTTAGCCGAGTGCGCGAGGTAGCCTTGGGTGTTTACGCTCATCAAGAAATGCCCCTGATTAAGCTAATAGAAGAACTCCAACCAGTCAGAGATCCTAGCTATACGTTAATAAATCAAGTAATGTTTGTCTTTCAAAATACTCCAGAGGATAATTTAGAATTTGCAAATCTCACTTTGAAGGAGCAGTTTATTGCTAGAGATACAAAAGATACCGCAGAGTTTGATTTAGAGTTAACGCTCGAAGAAACATCAACAGGTATTGAAGGTTTGCTCGTATACAGAACCGATTTATTTGAACCTGCAACTATTACCAAGATGGTCGAGAATTTTCAGACCTTGCTGGAAAAAATAACGACCAATTATAAGCAACGTCTAGCTGAACTTATCTTAATATCGGAACCTCCAAGTTTGCCTACTCAAACTATTGTCTCCCCAACATCGAGGGATTTTGTTACACCTCAAAATCCTATCGAAGAAGTTGTGTTAGCTATTTGGAAAGAAATTTTAGGGATAGATCGGATTAGCACTCAAGACAACTTTTTTGAACTGGGAGGACATTCTGCTCAAGCTCTTGAAGTTATATGCAAAATACAGTCAGCTTTGCAAGTCGAACTGCCGTTGATTTACCTGTTTGAAAAACCTACTGTATTTCAGCTAGCAGCAGCCATCCAAGACCAATTAAACAATTAATAGGTTGATATCTGGTTTGTCAATTGTTATTGTCAACGTAGAAATGAAAAATATGGAACTTACAAAAAACAATCAAATAATTGAGAATGCCAGACCTAGTATTAAAGAAGTTACTCAAATATCTAACGAAGAACTTCGTATATTGCATGAGATTCCTACATTTAGACCGATTATTCAAACATTTGTTGTCATTAGTACATATTTCATCCTCTCAGCTATTGGGTTCTGGTTGAATAACTGGGCAGTATGGTTATTAGTCTGGTTGGTTCAAGGATTCTTATTTGTCTGTTTTTTTGCAGCAATACATTATTGCTCTCACTATAGTTTGTATAAGTCAAAAAATACTAACCGATTCATGGGAACCTTCTTATCATTAGTATTGTTGATGAACTTTTCGTTTCACAAATATATTCATATTGGACATCATCGAGAAGCAAAAATCAAAGGTAAAATCGTAGGAGATACCTCAGCATGGCAAACCTTTCCTAATCTTAATACTTATCTCTTTGCCTTGACATATTTTTATCCTCTTGCGGCATGGAAAAATTGGTGGATAGTAACCAAAGATTTATATTTAGATTCTTTGAAAACACAGACGCAAGAGGAATCAGCCTTACCAGCTAACTTTTATTTGAGCTATTTTAAAACACCAGAACAACGCCAATTTGTCTTACAAAATAATTGGCTACTATTGGGTTGGTTTGTATTAATGGCAGGATTGACCGTAATTTTTCCTGGGATTTTGTTCTTTGGTTACTGGATACCATTAGCAACTTTTGCTTCTCCATTCGGGTTTCTTTTCAGTATTACAGATCACTATGGCTGTGAGTCTGACTTAAATCACAACCTATGGAATGATACACGAACAATGATTTCTAACCCGATAATTAGGTTTTATTACTGGAATAATAATTACCATGTAGAGCATCATCTATACCCAAGTATGCCACCGTGTAACTACTCCAAGATACATGAGTTAATTCAACATCACCTTCAGCATATTGAAAAATCATACTTGATGTTTCATCTAAAAATAATACAAGGCTTGATTGCGGCAAAAAGTCATTAATAAATCGCTCTAATCAAAATACATTTATGATGCAATATCGTAGATTCGGGCGTACAGAATTGCCAATGCCAGTATTTTCTTGTGGTGGAATGCGCTACGTCTATACTGAGTATAAAGAGCTTAATCAAGAACAAATTCCCGATGAAAATCAACAGAATCTAGAAGCCACTATTCGCCGTTCTTTAGAAGTTGGCATCAATCACATCGAAACTGCTCGAATGTATGGGACTTCTGAGATGCAATTAGGAGCTATTTTACCTAAGTTGCCTAGAGAAAAAATTATTGTCCAGACTAAGGTTACTCCTACATCTGACTCTGAAGACTTCCGCCATTTATGTGAGAAATCTTTGGCTTTATTAAAGCTAGATTACATTGACTTATTAACACTGCATGGCATTAATAATTACCAACATCTTGAAGATAGCATTCGTCTCAATGGATGTCTTGATGTAGCGCGACAATTGCAAGCTCAGGGTAAGGTAAAATTTATTGGCTTTTCTACCCACGCTCCAACAGACTTAATTATCAAAACCATTGAAACCAATCGATTTGATTATGTCAATCTCCACTGGTACTACATTAATCAATTCAATTGGCCCGCCATTGAAGCCGCCAAACATCATGATATGGGTGTATTTATCATTAGCCCATCAGATAAAGGTGGTATGCTTTATAAGCCTCCACAAAAGTTATTAGACTTGTGCTATCCTCTTAGCCCGATGGTATTTAACGATCTGTTTTGTTTGAGCCATACTCAAGTACATACTCTCAGTTTGGGTGCATCTAAACCATCAGATTTTGACGAACACTTGAAGGTTATAGAACTTTTAGAGCAAGCGGATGAAATTCTACCACCAATTTTAAACCGTTTAGAGAAAGCAGCGATCGCCACATTAGGACAAGACTGGTATCGTACCTGGCACACTGGTTTACCCGCTTATAAAGAAACCCCTGGTGAGATTAATATTCCAGTTATTTTGTGGTTGCGAAATTTAGCGATCGCTTTTGATATGTATGAATATGCCAAAAGGCGTTACAACCATTTAAATACTGCCGATCCTTGGTTTCCTGGTTTGACAGCAGAAAAAGTTAGACAATTCGATCTAAGTGATTGTCTGCGTCATAGTCCACATGCTGATAAAATACCAGCATTATTAGAAGATGCCCATAGATTGTTATCTCAATCTAGTTAAGGATATATTGCGGAGTAGTTTCACAATGTCGGATTATAAGTTATTAAGAAATAATAAAAAATATACTTTAATTCGTCATCGTTGGCTAGTAATTTTGCTAGCTTTTGTAACTGCGATCGCAATAATTATCTATCATCAAATTACCTTAAAAATCAACGTAATACCAACATCTGAAATTATCGTCCCTTTCCCAACTGAACCCACAACTTTCAATCCGGCTTTAATCGTAGAATCGGCTTATATTTTAAACTATACTTATGAAGGGCTAGTTAAAGAAAATGCTCGTGGAGAAATTGAACCCGATCTAGCTAAATCGTGGCAAACTTCCAAGGATGATAAACAAGTAATTTACACCCTCAGAAAAGGGCTAAAATGGTCAGATGGGAAACCACTAACGACTGAAGATGTCGTTTTTACCTACAATGAAATTTACCGTAATCCAGACATTCCTACTTACGCTAAAGACTTCTTCATGATTGGTAAAAATCGTACCTTCCCTACTGTCCGAAAGCTTGATAATCTGCGAGTTGAATTTACATTACCTGAACCATTTGCTCCATTTGTTCGGGCTACAAAACTAGAAATTTTACCAGCCCATGTTTTTCGGGAAAGCATCAAAACAAAAGAGCAGGATGGCATACCTAAATTTATGTCTACTTGGGGAACTGATACTCCCCCAAAAAATATTATTGTCAACGGCCCTTATACAATAGAATCTTATACTCCGAGCCAGCGAATAATTTTCCGCAAAAATCCTTATTACTGGCGTAAAGATATTCAAGGCAATTCGCAACCTTATATCGAGCGTGTGATTGGGCAAATTATTCCTAATCAAGATACTTCTTTGATCCAATTTCGTTCTGGAGGATTGGATTACATCAACGTCAATACTGATTATTTTTCATTATTAAAACATGAAGAAAGCAAAGGAAATTTTACTATCTATAATGGCGGTCTTTTTGTTGGATCAACTGCTATTACTTTTAATCTCAATCAAGGCAGTAGGAATGGTCAACCACTGGTCGATCCCATAAAGTCTCGTTGGTTCAATACAGTGGAATTTAGACAAGCAGTTGCCTATGGAATCGATCGCCAACAAATACTCAACAATATCTATAAAGGATTGGGTAAACTGCAAAATTCGCCGATTGCTGTACAGAGTAAGTATTATTCTCCTGTGCAAACTGTCTATGAATACAATCTTCAAAAAGCGAAAAAATTACTTCTAAAAGCAGGCTTTAAATACAACAATCAAGGTCAGCTATTAGACGAGCAAGGAAATATTGTCCGCTTTAGCCTAATGACTAATAGTACCAATAATGCCTTGCAGGCGATGGGAGTACACATAAAACAAAATTTGAGTAACCTTGGCATAACTGTTGATTTTAATCCCGTAGCTGCTAGCATTTTCATCAATAAATTGACTCAAACTTTCGATTGGGAGTGTCAATTACTTGAGGTTGCTGTCGGTCAAGAACCAAATGATTGGGCTAATGTTTGGTTGCCTGAAGCTGGTTGGCACTTTTTTAATCAAGAATCCCAAGCAGGACAAATGCCGATAATAGGGCGACAGGTTGCAGATTGGGAACGAAAAATTGGTAATTTATACATTCAGGCAGCCTCTGAGGTGGATGAATCAAAGCGTAAAGCCATGTACGTAGAAACTCAACAAATTACTCAGGAGTATCTGCCATTTATTTATCTAGTTAACCCTTTCTCAATGGTAGCAGTACGAAATCGTATCCAAGGTATTGAACACTCTCCCCTACTAGGGACATTTTGGAACACTTACAACTTGAAACTGACTGAGATTAACTAAAGAGGATATCGTTTGTATGCAAATTCCTATCATTGATTTCAATCCTTTTCTTATAGGTGACTCAACCGCAAAAGAAGCTGTTGCTACACAAATTTCTCTTGCTATTCATGAGGTCGGATGTTTCTATCTGAAAAATTATGGTATTTCTCAGACTCTAATCGCTCAAGTCTTTTCACAAACCGAGTCCTTTTTTGCACTACCGGAGGATGAAAAAGAACAAGTATCTTTCTTTCCAGATCGGAATCTTCGCGGATATCATAATTTTAAAAAGAGTGAAGATAAACATAACGCCAATGAGCTAATGACTGAAGGCTTTCATTTTGGAAAGGAAATTACTCTCGATGAAGTTGGTGCAATCGAAGATCCTTTTTTTGAACCGAATAAATGGCCTAAAAATCCAATTCAGTTTCGTGAAGTGATGATGGAATTTTTCACGGGTTGTCACGAAAGCGCCCTGAAAGTATTTCAAGCTTTGGCTATTTCCCTGAGAATTCCAGAAGATTACTTTACAAATTTATATTCAGAACAAAACCACGGCATAGTTTGGCATCACTACCCATCTATATATCAGCCTCCAGAACTAGGAAAAGTTTATCTGGCAGAACATACTGACATCGGGACGCTGACATTTTTATTTCAAGATTCGGAAGGGTTAGAAGTATATACAAATGCTGGAGAATGGGTTGTAGCGCCCTTCGTTCCTGATGCAATTATAGTATTGGTTGCAGATTTAATGCAGCGATGGACAAACGATAAATTTCGCGCCACACCACATCGAGTTATAGTTCCAACTCAATCTCACAGTGCTAAACAAAGATATTCATGCGCCTTTTTTACAGGCCCTAATTACGATGCTCCAATTAAGTCCATTAAGACTTGCTTAGATATAGATGAAGTGCCTAAGTATCCACCAATTCTTGCACAGGAATATTTCAAGCAGCCAAAATGATAGTTACTAATTCGTAGTTCGTAATTCGTAATTTTTAATTAATAGACACTTCAAAAAGGCTTGATATGGGCTGTTTTATATTTGCTAATCTCTTGCTCAGACAATACATCCTTTGCTAATTAGGTATTAGTGCAATAAATGGACAAATTACAAATCTTAGCAAAGTCAAATCCTCCAACTTGGTTAAAAATTCTGGTAATCAGCCTAATTGGGTTGGGCATTTTCTTTCGCTTTACCCATTTAGGGCAAAAAGTGTATTGGTATGATGAAATTGCTACATCGCTGGCAATATCTGGTCATACGCTAGCTGAGGTTAAACAAGAAGTTTTTAGCAATTGGAGCAATAATCAAGGCATAATTCCTGCCATCACTTTAGACAAATATCAACACATTAACCCAGATCGATCTGTGGTTGATACAGTTCGCTACTTAATAACTTCAGACCCGCAGCATCCACCTTTGTATTATGTAATGGTGAGATTGTGGGCGCAAGTCTTTGGGGATTTTCCGGCGGGAGTCAGGAGTTTATCAGCAGTCATCAGTCTGTTGATATTTCCTAGTGTGTATTGGTTGTGTTTAGAGTTATTTGAATCGCCGCTAGTAGGATGGGTGGGAATGGCTGTGATGGGTATTTCTCCCTTGCAGGTTTTCTTTGCCCAAGATGCACGAGAATACGGTCTGTGGATGGTGATGATCCTAGTATCAAGTGCTGCTTTGTTGCGAGCCATTCGCCGAGAAAGTTTCTTTACCTGGGCTGTGTATGCTCTCACCCTAGCCTTAGGATTCTACACCCATTTATTAACAGTAATGGTTGCGATCGCTCATGGTATTTATATAGTTATTAGGCAAAAGTTTCGCTTTCAAAAAACCCTGCGTAATTATTTACTGAGTTCAATAGCAGCTTGCTTAATGTTTTTACCCTGGCTAACGGTGCTTATTACCAAAGCTGACACAGCAACAAATCTTTTGTCATGGATAATATTTAAAACAGATAGTCCTTTTGACCTGATTGGAATTTGGCTCAGTCGGATTAGCCGAATATTTTTTGATTTTAATTTGGCTTCTGATGATGCTTGGGTCAATAATTTAAGTTATGAAAGTCCTTTGTTTTATAGTATTATTACAATAATATTTAGTTTATTTTTAATTATTTATATTATTATTTTTTTGACCAAATCTTTATCAACTAACACTAGTTTATTTATTGCTTTATTAGGCGGATTTCCAGGGTTAACATTGCTTTTATATGACCTAGCTTTTGGGGGAATTCGCTCTATTCATTTTCGCTATCAGATACCGTTATATCTCAGCATTCAAATTGCTGTAGTCTATATTTTAGCTTTCCATCTTTTTCTAGCTAAGAGTTGGCAGAAAAACTTCTGGCAACTCATTTTGGTGGGATTACTTATTTCTGGGCTAGTTTCTGATGTCAGATTTTTTCAGGCTGAAACTTGGTGGCCACAAATAGGTGGCAAGAATTTACTAGCAATGAGTAAACGTATTAACCAATCTAATAATAATGTTTTATTAATAAGTAATAAAAATGATTATAACTTGGGAGTCATCCTCACATTAAGTCATAGTTTAGAACCAAAAATTTCCTTACTTCCCATCCAAAACAACCAATTACCAATAATGCCTCAAGATTATAAATCTATCTTCTTTGTTGACGACCTAGAAAATAGTTTAGCTCATCAACTCCAGCAAGATAAAACTAACTCACTTAAATTAGTCTACCCACTTGAAGGATTTTGGCAACTCGACAAAAATCAGAAAACATAAAAAACATTAAAAAATTAGAAGTTGAATGAAGCAATATCTTAACTATTTCAATATTAGTTATCTGAGAGGTAAAATCTACTTTTATCTCAATTCCGCACTTTTTAGTCGGTTTATCCGCTTTGCTGTAGTCGGTTTTAGTGGAGTATTTGTAGACTTAGGAGCATTCTATTGCTTTCATAGCTCGTTATGTTTGGCGTTAACTCCGAGTGCAATGCTTTCCACAGAAATAGCAATTATTAATAACTTTCTGTGGAATGATTTATGGACATTTGGTGATGTGTCTTTTGAGCAAAAAAACAGTCAAAAGTTGCAACGCTTTGTCAAGTTTAATCTCATTTGTTTAATTGGACTTATTTTCAATAGCCTAATTGTAAATTTGCTGTTTTATCAATTTCAAGTGAATGAATACATAGCTAAATTGGTAGCGATCGCTTGTGTGACACTTTGGAATTTCTGGCTCAACCTGAAGATGAACTGGCAATTAACAAAAACAGATGTAATTGTAGATATTTAAGAAAAAATCATGTTAAGACCATTAGTGATGTTTGGCTATAGCTTAATTTTTATTATTACTATATTTTTTTCTTCGGGATGCTTGAATCTAATTTTACCCTATTACAAGACTATCCAAAACCTTGGTGAAATCAGTGTTAAATGGCAATATTTGACTGAACACAAAGATGATTATGACGCTATTTTTCTAGGGCCAAGTACTACGTACTTTGGGGTAATCCCGAAATTGTTTGATAAATACATGACAACAGAGGGTAAAAGTGTAAAATCTTTCAACTTTGGTATTGCAGGTGCAAATGTATCAGAACTAGATTTTTACTTACAAAAAATTCTGGCTTTAGAACCAGCAAACTTAAAGTGGATATTTCTAGATTGTTCAGTTGACTTATTTACAAACATTGGTTCTACTTCCGCTCAAGAGATATATTGGCATACTCCTCAGAAAACTTTAGAAAATTTCCAATTAATTTGGGAATCATCAATTGATAGCTGGAAAGTAAAAGTTCCATATATATACGCTAACTTTCAAAGCTTTATCTACCGATGGTTAGGGATTGGTCAGCTTTCTACTTTGTGGCAAGAAAGAATATTAAATTTAGATTTATCAAATGCAGATCCATTAGCAAAAGTATCTGAAGATAGACTCCTACAAGAATCTGGATATTACGCAATAGATTGGCAAAAAAAAGCTGATAAATGGAAGACTATATTCCGAACAAATGGGTTGAATACTTATCAAAAAAATCTCAAATATGAACAAATAAAATTAGCCACTTTAAATTCAGAAAGTGCATTTAATAATACATCTATAATATATGGAGCGAAAATGGTGAAAAATATTGCTTCCCGAATTGAACAACAGCAAATTAACAACAAGAAAATTGAAGCTGTCTTTTTTATTCCGCCACTCCTAGAGACTGATTCCAACCCATCTGCTCTTTACAAAGCATATCAATCAGGATATATCGATACCCTTTTTGCTTTTAATAATCCTAAGAAGTTTAGTAATTTATATGAAGTGGATCGCAGAATTGATAGCGCCCATCTCAATTATCAAGGCGCTCAAGAATTCACACTTTTATTAGCATCAAAATTTGCTCAATACTTAAATAATTTATGATATTTACAGAATTTCGGTTTCTATTTTTCTTTCTGATTGTTTTCTGCATCTATTGGGCTTTACAGAAACACAATCATCGGAAATTGTGGCTGCTAGTCTGTAGTTATATTTTCTATAGTGCTTGGGATTGGCGATTCCTTTTTTTGCTCTTGCTATCGACAGTCATTGATTACTTTGTCGGTTTAATGCTGTCTAGACCACAGATTAATGATTTCCAAAACGATCGCTCCGTATCAGAACCAGTAATCTCAACAAGTGATATAGTAGAGAAGAGAAAAGCTACAAGTTTTGGAAATTGGGATGCTTTGCTGAATAAGCCAATTAATCAGCAACAGCGCCAAGCATGGTTGGTACTTAGTTTAGTAGCAAATCTAGGAATATTAGGGTTTTTTAAGTACTATAACTTCTTCACTGAGTCTGCTGCAAACTTATTAGCTTTTTTGGGTTTACCTATAAGCCTTACAACCCTTAAAATTATTCTGCCAGCAGGCATTAGTTTTTACACGTTTCAAACTCTGAGTTATTCCCTTGATGCGTATTTAGGTAAACTAAAACCTGTTAAAAGTTTTTGGGATTTTTCTCTATTTGTAACTTTTTTCCCTCAACTGGTTGCAGGGCCAATTGTCCGTGCATCTACCTTTTTACCTCAACTGCTAACCCCAAAAAATTTAAGCGAGGTTGATTTTCGAGGATGTTTAATGCTTTTTTTCATAGGGTATTTTAAGAAAGCCTGCATTTCTGATAATCTTTCGCCTTTAGTAGAACAGTATTTTACGAATCCAGAAAATTATACTTTCTTGAGTTGTTGGATTGCTGTTATTTCTTTCGTCATCCAGATATACTGCGATTTTTCTGGTTATTCTGATATGGCGATCGCTTCAGCCGGTTTACTTGGATACAAACTACCTCTGAACTTTAATTTCCCCTACCTTTCCGGTAATATCACTGATTTATGGCAACGTTGGCACATAACTCTCTACAGTTGGTTGCGAGACTATGTTTATATTCCTTTAATGAGAAAGCGGCCAAAAGCTGAACGCACAGAACTGTTTGGCTATAGAAATCTTCTCATTTTGATGCTTTTATCAGGACTGTGGCATGGGGCTGCTTGGCATTTTGTAGTTTGGGGTGGATTAAATGGAATCGCCTTAGTTGTTCACAAGCAATGGTCATCTCGGATTGCTCCCTATAAGGAATTAGTACCATTGAGAAAGATGCTAGGTATCCCCCTAACATTGTATTGGTTTTGTGCCTCTGCAATCTTCTTTCGGAGTAACGATCTCAGCAGCGCTGTAAAAATAGAAAAATCCTTTTTATTCTTTAATTCTCTTGGTTATGAAAACCTAAATCTCCAAATTGCATGGATTTTTGTACCTTTAATTATCCTCCACTGGGCGGCTTATAAGGGTTGGTTTGCCGATTGGTGGCGTAAAATTCCTAGTTGGAGTTTTGCTGTTTTATTTGGGGTGTTGGTCTCAACAATATTTCGGCTGACAGCAATTAGTCCTCAACCCTTTGTATACTTTCAGTTTTAGTGTGCGATCGCTCAATTTTTATAAAAAATACCTTTTAAATTACGCCATCGATTAGAGAGATATGACAACAATTTACTTACACATTGGAATGCCCAAGACCGGAATAACTTGTTTACAAAAAGCATTGTTTAACAATAGGGATAAATTTTTAGAAAACGGTTATTTGTATCCTATGTCTGGTATAAAACATAATGCCAAAGAAATAGTTAACCGTTACTGTCATAATACTTTAGCCCATTGTTTAATGGGTTTGGAAGACAAGGATAATACACTTTCAATGTCAATTTGGGAAGAACTGAAAACAGAAATAGACTTTATTAACCCTAAAAATGTGATAATTTCCGCAGAAGCTTTTACTTCTTTTGAAATCTTTTATCAACCTGAAACACTTGCAAAAATAAAAGATTTGTTAAAAGAATACGAAATTAAGGTAGTTATATATCTAAGAAAACAAGATGATTTTTTAGAATCCTCTTACTGTTACATGGTCAAACTAGGAGCATGTAGCGTAGGAATTAAAGAGTTATTTAATGAATATCAATATATCTTTAACTATTATCAAATATTAGAGAATTGGGCAGATATATTTGGATATGACAATATGATTGTTCGACTGTTTGCAAAATCAAATACAAAAAATCATATTTTTGCTGATTTTTTAGGAGTCATTAATCAATTCAACAATAAAAGTGATTATAAAGTTGACTATGGTGCAAAAATAAATGTGTCTCCTTCAGGGAAAACGATCGAGATGCTTTTACTTATAAATAATTTAAATGAAAGAGTTTTAGCTAGATTTATAAAGTTAGATGATAGTTATTGGTCAAAGTATCAAAATTTTTTGAGCTTTTTATCTGATAATAAAACAATATGTAAATTAGTATCAATGCTGCCAAATGTTTTAATTGATGATCTACTTCTCTTGCCGAAAGAAAAAGAAGATATTATGAGACAATTTCAAGAATTAAATAGTCAAATAGCTTATAAGTATTTAGGGCAAAAAGATGGAGTATTATTTGGCGATTCTTCCTAGTTATATAAATAAATCTGATTTCATAACTTGAGCGTAGGAAATTAAATATCATATGGCGAACAATAAAAATTGGATAAAGAGGCGTACCTATCTTTTCAAAAATAAAATAATAGCCTTATATGAGCAAACTGCAAATAATTAAAAATAAAAATATTGAATCTATTTACCCTCTTTCTCCTATGCAGGAGGGTATGCTTTTTCATACTCTGCACGAGCCAGAATCAGGAGTATATCTTGAGCAGTTCTGTCTCACGTTCTCTGGAAATCTAGATATTACAGTACTTCAGCAGGCTTGTGTGCGAGTAGTGAAGCGTCACCCAGTTTTGCGTACTCTTGTTGTTTGGGAAAAGCAGGAAAAGCCTCTCCAGGTAGTATGTAAGCAAGTAGAGTTACCTTGGCAGAACTATGATTGGCGTTCCTTATCTGCAAAAGAACAACAAGAGCGCCTAGAAACTTTCTTACAAGCAGATCGAGTCCAAGGCTTTGTTCTTGACAAAGCTCCACTCATGCGCTTCACGTTAATTCGAGTTGCTGATGATACTTACGAATTTATCTGGAGCTTTCATCACTTGCTGATTGATGGCTGGAGTTGGCCGATTCTCTGCAAAGAGGTTTTTACTTTTTACAATGCTTTACTTAAAGGCAAATATTTATATTTAAATACTCCTCCTCCTTACCAAAATTACATAAATTGGTTACAACAACAAGATTTGAGAGCAGCAGAAGCTTTTTGGCGGCAACAACTCCAAGGATTTACTAGTCCTACCCGTTTGCTACTAAATCGGGGTGAGGTGCAAAATTCTCCACAACTAAAAACCTACCACGAACAGCACTACTGTTTATCGTTGCCCATAACTGCTGCTTTACAGTCCCAAGCACAGCAATATCATCTGACAGTTTCAACTTTCGTACAAGCAGCTTGGGCAATTTTACTCAGTCGCTACACTGATGAGTCTGAGCTGATATTTGGCGCAACTGTGTCCGGCCGTCCTCCCACTTTATCGGGGGTGGAATCTATGGTGGGACTATTCATTAATACTCTACCAGTAAGGGTGAAAGTCCCAACAGCGACTCCTTTATGGCAATGGCTGAGGCAATTGCAGACTCAACAGGTAGAGCGATCGCAATATTCTTGGTGTCCGTTAGTCAAAATTCAGGCTATTAGTGAAATTCCCCCAGAATTACCTTTGTTTGAAAGCATCGTGGTGTTTGAGAACTATCCACAAGATACGTTTTTATCAAATCCAGGTAGCAGCATCCAGATTACTAAACGGCGAGTCATTGAACAAACTAATTATCCGCTCACAGTCATCGCTGTACCGGGACAAGAGTTATCCCTACGCATTCTTTATGATGGTAGCCGCTTTGATGAGGAAACGATTCACCGGATGATGGGGCATCTCGTGACTTTGTTAGAGGGTATGGGCGCTAATATCGAGCAGACAGTAAGCGAGATACCTATGCTAACTGCTGCCGAGCAGCAACAAATTTTGGTATGGAATGATACCCAAACAGATTATCCTCACAAATGTATCGCTCGGTTGTTTGAAGAACAGGTAGAACGAACACCGGATGCGGTAGCAGTCTCTTTCCAATCCCAACTACTGACTTACCAACAGTTAAATTGTCAGGCTAACAAGTTAGCACACCACCTACAAAAACTTGGGGTAGGGCCAGAAGTGCGGGTAGGGATTTGCGTTGAGCGTTCTTTATCGATCGCAGTAGGACTGTTGGCAATCCTCAAAGCTGGTGGTGCTTACGTACCCTTAGATCCGCGATCGCCCCAAGAACGCTTGACTTATATTTTGAGTGATTCTCAAGCATCGGTATTGCTGACAGATTCATTAATTGCCTTATCCCAGCCATCATTAACAGTAGTTTGCTTAGATACATCGGATTTGTGCCAAAACAGTCAGGAGAATCCTGTTAGTGAAGTGACACCAGAGAACTTGGCTTATGTTATCTATACTTCAGGCTCAACCGGCAAACCCAAAGGTGTAGCCATGAGTCACCGTTCTCTAGCAAACCTTTTATATTGGCAAATCAACGAAACTGCTTTTAGTTGTGCCAAAACTTTGCAATTTGCTTCTATCAGTTTCGATGTCTCTTTTCAGGAAATTTTCTCTACTTGGTGTAACGGCGGAACCTTAGTTTTAATCGCCGAAGAAGTACAAAAAGATGCGTTCGGATTATTACAATTAATTGCCCAAGAAAAGGTAGAAAGACTGTTTTTGCCCTTCGTCGCCCTTCAGCAATTAGCTCATGCCGCTTCTATTTCTCAATCCTATCCTGCATCTTTGCGTCAAATTATCACGGCAGGAGAACAGTTACAAGTTACTCCTGTTTTAGTCAACTTTTTTAGAGAGCTTCCTGATTGTACGCTGCAAAATCAGTACGGCCCGACGGAGAGCCATGTAGTAACAAGTTTTACTCTAAACAATGCTGTCAGCAATTGGTCGCCACTTCCGCCCATTGGTCGGGCGATCGCAAATACGCAAATCTACATTCTTGACTGCAATCTGCAACCATTACCGATTGGAGTTCCCGGAGAACTGTATATTGGCGGCGTGGCGATCGCTAGAAGTTATATTAATTCCTCGGAATTGACGGCTGAGAAATTCATTGTGAAGGATGGGAACCGTTTGTATAAAACAGGCGATCGCGCTCGCTATTTACCTGATGGCAACATCGAATTTCTCGGTCGTATTGACAATCAAGTAAAGGTGCGGGGCTTTCGCATTGAACTGGGGGAAATTGAAACCGTACTCGCCGCACATCCACAGGTAAGAGAAGCAGTAGTTATTGCAAGAGTTGAGCGATCGGGGAACAAGTGTCTAGTCGCCTACATTGTCCCCAAACAGCACCTAGATACCAGCGAACTGCTTTGTTACCTCAAACAAAAGCTACCAGAATATATGCTGCCTTCCGCTTTTGTCAAGTTGCTGGATGCTCTACCTTTAACCAGCAGTGGCAAAACAGACCGCCGCGCTTTACCAATACCTATGAGTAGGGAACGTAACATCTCTACAGACTTGATCCCACCCCGTACTGCGAGTGAAGAGGTTCTGGCAGGAATCTGGAGCGATGTTTTAGAGTTGGAACAAGTTGGTATCCATGACAACTTTTTTGCATTAGGAGGGCATTCTTTATCAGCAATGCAAGTCATTGCTCGGTTGCGAGAAACCTTCAAGATGGAGTTACCCATAAGCTGTCTGTTTGATTACCCGACAATAGTCGAACTAGATCGGCAGATTTCAGAATACCGCCAAAATGACTTTACTCTATCTCTCAAACCAGTACCTCGGAAAACAAAAGAGTTGCCAATCTCTTTGACTCAGCTTGAGTTTTGGATATTAGCTCAATTAAATCCGGGCATTCCCGTCTACAATATTCCCCTGGCTTATCGCTTGACGGGTTTACTCAACGTCAATGCCTTGGTGCAAAGCCTCGTGGAAATTGTCCGTCGTCATGAAGCTTTGCGAACTACTTTTACTATTACAGATAGACAAGTTGTTCAGAAAATTATTCAGGAGCCTATCCTACCATTTTCAGTGATAGATTTGCGAAAACTTTCTGAATCTAAAACTGAGCGAAAGGCTCTGGCTCAAAGATTTGTAACTGAGGAAAAAAACCAGCCTTTCGATTTAGAACAAAGCCCATTGTTACGCATTAAACTGCTGCGGCTCTCTGATGCCGAGCATTTACTCATAGTAACTATCCATCATCTGGTTTTTGATGGTTGGTCTGTGGGTGTGTTTTTACAGGAGCTAACAAAATTATACGCAGCATTTTGTCATGGTCAGCCCTCACCACTTCCCGATTTACCCATTCAATATGCTGACTTTGCCCATTGGCAACAGCAGTGGGTTGCTCGTCCGGCTTTCGTGTCTGAGCTTGACTACTGGAAACAGCAACTAAGTAATAGTACACTTTTACTAAAGTTACCTAGCGATCGCCCACGCTTGCCAGTACGAACTTTTCAAGGTGCAAGTCAAACTTTCATTATTTCTAAAAGCCTAACAAATGCTCTTAAACATTTGAGCCAACAGCACAATGTAACTCTATTCGTGACTCTACTAACAGCCTTCAAAATAGTGCTGTTCTATTACACCGGACAGTCAGATATTATCGTGGGCGCTCCTTTTGCCAATCGCCAGCAAGTAGAAACTAAAGGACTTATTGGATGCTTCATTAACACATTGCCAATACGTACATATCTGGATAGCGATCCAAGTTTGAGAGAATTGCTCGATCGGGTACGTGGATGTTTTTTAGCAGCCTGCGATCGCCAGCAAATTCCCTTCGTGAAGTTAGTAGAAGCACTACAGCCAAAACGAGAACCAAGCCACTCTTTGCTATATCAAGTGATGTTTAACTTCTTGCCTCCATCAGATTTAAAACTGACAAATTTAACTGTTCATCCCTGGTCAATTGAAAGTAAAACAGCAGAATTTGATTGGGATATTTATCTTCAACAAACAACATTAGGAAGTATTGAAGGAAAATGGTGCTACAAAATAGATTTGTTTGATGCTACTACTATTAGCCGTGTGGTAACTCAGTTTCTAGTGTTGCTTGAGCTACTAATTAATAATCCCGAATGCCGCCTGAGTGACCTTGGTTTACTATTTCAAAAGCATAATTCTCAATGCCGTGCGTAATTCGTAATTCGTAATTCGTAATTAAAAGATTTGAACAGTAAAAAGCTAGAAAATACCTGATTATGATGTCAAACGTACAAATGATAGAGAAAACAAGACTGACTGCTTTGCGGGAAATGCAACTGTTTATCATTGTTTGGATAGGACAGTTGATCGCTTTGATTGGTTCCAGTACCACTGCCTTTGCCTTAGATATCTGGGTTTATAATCGCACTGGCTCAGTCACCCAGTTTGCTTTAATCTCCCTGTTCAATACTCTACCGCTAATCTTAATTTCCCCGATCGCTGGGCCTTTGGTAGATAGGTGGGATCGCCGCAAGACGATGATTTTCGCTGATGTCTTGGCGTGTTTGGGAACAATTGCGATCGGCGTTTTATTTGTCATGGGTCGGTTGGAAGTTTGGCATATTTACTTAGCCAATACCTTCACTGCTGTTTTCATGGCTTTTCACATGCCAGCTTATACAGCATCAACAGTCTTACTTGTGCCAAAACAGCACCTCAATCGTGCTAACGGTCTGATGAGTCTGATGTATGGCATCTCCATAATCATTGCACCAACTCTCGGAGGTATTCTACTAAGCATTGTTCATTTCCAAGGGATTATTTTGCTTCACGTAACCAGTGTGTCGATCGCTGTTGTCTCCCTGATGCTGGTTCTGTTCCCGCAAGTCAACACAAGTGTTGTTGCAACTGCAAAAAGTTCATTTCTCAGTGAAGCAACTTACGGATTTACATATTTGACCGCTCGACCCGGACTGCTGGGACTAATTTTATTCTCAGCTTCCAGTCTTTATCTTGTGGGAGGTATTAATGTCATTACTGTTCCGCTAGCGTTGAATTTCGTTTCAGTAAGCGTTCTGGGAACTATTCTTTCGCTATTTGGCATTGCTATTCTAGCAGGCGGCTTGCTCGTGAGTATCTGGGGAGGACTAGAACGCAACATCTATGCAATATACGGGTGTATGCTGTTAAATGGTGTATTTATTATCGCCGCCGGTTTGCAACCCTCTCTTGTCATCTTCACTGCTAGCATTTTCTTATTCTCTTTGACACAACCGATCGTTTCCAGTTCTACGCAAGCTGTCATGCAAAAAAAAGTAGAACCTAGTGTGCAAGGTAGAGTTTTTGCGATCAAAGGCGCGATTGAAGCGGCTGCTTTACCTCTAGGCTACATCACGATTGGGCCTTTAGCTGAGAAGGTTTTTGAACCCTTAATGGCTACTGATGGTTATTTGGCGGGAAGCATCGGACAAATCATCGGTGTTGGGTCTGGTCGTGGTATGGGACTTCTACTGATTATTATGGGAGTCTTGACCATTTTAGAAACCTCTATTGCCTACTTGTACCCTCGCCTACGGTTTGTGGAAGATGAACTCCCTAATGTTAGTAATGCAGTTGCGATCGCTACTGATACACCTTCTAGCAAGAATGATGCAGTTTCTTTGGTATCCTAAATTTAGCGTTGCATAGTGAAAGTTGATTAAAAGTTCTACTAGTTTCAAATTATTCTTTGATGTTTTAAATTAGCTATTTTTTTAAATAGCTAATTGTTAATTGAGTTCATAATTTATATCTATATTCAAAATTTATGATATACATTCAATCCTGTTATAACTTACCTAATATCTCTTTAAAACCTCTTGAATTTATGTCATTTGCAGTTAGTTTTTTATAATTTTGCGTAAATCCTGCTTATGTTGTTTAATCATTGAATTTTTCTATATTTCAATCGCAAAAATATGTTCAGTTTATTTTAGAATATGCAAACTAAAGTTTCTCGCGATCGCTCCTTAATGAACGATCCTTCTCCTTCGGATTTTAATAAATTTTGGCAGAGCGTCAGAGCGATCGCTGGCCCTTACTGGTATCCAACCAAGTCAGGGGAAAGAGCATTTTCAGACGTGATTCGGATATGGGGGATGCTCATTCTCCTGATTTTATTAATAATCGCACTAGTGGGTGTAACGGCTTTTAATAGCTTTGTTACTCGCTATATAACCGATGTAATTGAAGAGAAAGATTATCCTAACTTTATTAAGACGATAGTAGTTTTCAGCGCTGCTCTGATCTGCATAACACTCTTAAGTGGATTTTCTAAACTTGTTAGAAAAAAAATTGCTCTTGATTGGTACAAATGGTTAAATAATCATACATTATCAAAATATTTTAGCAATCGTGCCTATTATAGAATCAACTTTAGATCCGATGTTGATAATCCAGATCAACGAATATCTCAAGAAATAGAACCCATTACCAGTAATGCTCTCTCGTTTTCAGCTATTTTCCTAGAAAAAGTGCTGGAAATGACGACTTTTTTAGTAATCATTTGGTCAATTTCCCAATTTATTGCAACTGTTCTGGTTGTTTATACGATCGTAGGCAATTTGATTGCTGTTTATTTGGGTCAACAATTGAATAAAATTAATCAAGAGGAATTAGAACTGAAAGCAGAATACAATTATTGTCTGACTCATGTTCGTAATCATGCCGAATCAATAGCTTTTTTCCAGGGAGAAAATCAAGAATCTAATATAATTCAACGAAGATTTATTAATCTCCTAAAAAATATCGAACGCAAGATTAATTGGGAGAACAATCAAGAACTATTTGACGGAGCATATAAATCTGCTATCCAAATATTCCCATATTTGGTACTCGCACCTATATATATGAGCGGTCAAGCTGATTTTGGAGAAGTTGTTCAAGCTAGTATAGCTTGTAATTCGTTTGCCAATGCTATGGCAACATTAATTAGAGAATTTGGGAATTCCGGACGATTTTCTAGTTATGTTGAGCGTTTATCTGAATTTTCAGATGCCTTAGAAGCTGTTACCAAACAACCAGAGAACGTTAGTACGATTAAAACAATAGAAGAAAACCATCTTGCTTTTGAGCATGTCACCTTACAAACGCCAAACTATGAGCAGGTGATTGTTGAAGACTTGTCAGTGTCTATTCAACCAGGTGAAGGTTTATTAATTATTGGCCCTAGTGGTCGAGGTAAAAGTTCTCTATTGAGAGCGATCGCTGGTTTGTGGAATGCGGGAACTGGTCGCCTGGTGCGACCTCCCCTAGAAGAAGTTTTATTTTTACCCCAACGTCCTTACATAATCTTAGGAACTTTGCGCGAACAGTTAATATATCCTAATACAAATCGTCAAATGACCGACCCAGAACTCAAAGACATTTTACAACAAGTAAATCTGCAAAACTTGTTAAATCGAGTTGAAGGCTTTGATACAGAAGTTCCTTGGGAGAATATATTATCGCTGGGAGAACAACAACGTCTGGCTTTTGCACGATTATTAGTTACTAACCCTAGCTTCACGATATTAGATGAAGCAACTAGCGCTTTGGATTTGAATAATGAAGGCAATTTATATCAACAGTTGCAAGAAACAAAAACAACTTTTATCAGTGTTGGACACCGAGAAAGTCTATTTAATTATCATCAATGGGTTTTGGAACTTTCACAAGATTCCAGTTGGCAACTTTTGACTGTGCAAGATTATCGGCTGCAAAAAGCAAAAGAAATTGTCACTAATAGTTCCGTAAATCCTGAAACTACAATAGATATTTTACCCGATAATCAATCCCAAAGCCAACCAGAAATATCGATAGAGATAGACACAATTGTAGGACTTTCTCATAAAGAAATGCAGACATTAACAAACTCTCCCATTAACACTATCAGAAGTAAAGCTAGCCTTGGTAAATCCATTACTACCAAAGATGGTTTTACCTATCGCTATGACAAAAACCCCAAGGTGTTGAAATGGGTAATAACTTAATAACTATTAATGTTTGTGAAAATTAAGGTCATGTTAACTAAACAGCAAAGACAACTAATTACTTATAAAAGTATTTCAATCTACGAGCGAACTTATCAATTACCAATTCTCAAAAATCACGGTATAGAAACGGTTCAAAAAACAATTAGAGAACGTCAAAGATTAATTAAAGAAGGTGTTAGATATCATCATAAACTTGGAGGAATAATTAAGCGAAAAGAAAAAATTAGTCAGGGAGAGATTTTTGATGAAATTCAATTATTTATTAAAGACTACAATCAGATTATTGTCTTTCTAAACAGTTATAAAGATAGTTATCACAATTTTTTGTTAAACTTAATTAATGATTTGAAGGAATTATTCAAACAGAAATATTTGACAATAAAAAATTTAGAAGATGAAAGAAGCAAGATAGAGCTAAAGAATTATAAAAATCCCCAAATACTTAAGGAACTAAGATGGGAGAAAGAAGAAAACTTTAAAGCAGTTTTATTATTAAGTAATGCTTATTTTTTGATGTTAGAAAAAATTAGCTTGCTTAGTGAAGGAATTAAAAAACTTGCAGAAGATTTAAAAAAACAAAAAGAAATTGTTCAGCAAATAGTTGAAGATTTAGATACCTATCAAGAGCTTTATGAGTATCAAAGTAAAGCCTATAAAATTCGTCAAGAAATAGCAAAAATTGCCCAGACAGCAATCAATTTTGAGAATTCTTTACAAGATTACTTTAGTCCTTTTCAATCTTTAATCGATGAATTCGTAAAAATAGATGAATATTTTTACGCAACTGTCGGAGATATTAAAAATTTAGGGGATAATATTTTAAAGTATCAGTCAAATTTATTTAACCTTGAAGAAGCCAAGATAATTTCTGAAACTTTTCTCGATTTTATGGTGACAAGTTATGATAAAAAAACTAGATTAAAAGATGCTTTTATTCAATCTAAATTATTAGATTGGCAAATCTATAATTTAGATTCGAGCGAAAATTTTGTCTTTTTAGACAAGGGTATTGATTTAATATCTAACTATATATCTAAGCAACTTACCGATAAAAGAAAAATGTTAGGCATAGCAGAAGTAGATTTTGTCTCTACAGTGTCTCTATCTACTGTTGAAGAAACAGAATTGATGGAACTGACTGATAACAATCTTACATTGACAAAAGAATTTTTCAGCAATAAAGATATTGATTATACCCAATTGCGATATCTCCTATCGCAGCATAAGTGGAAAGAAGCTGACATTGAAACAGCTAAATTAATGCTAAAAGCCATGAAGAAGAATTATTGGAATGAAGTTTATAAGGAAGATATTGATAACTTTTGTTGTCAAGACATCCATACCATTGATGAACTTTGGGAACAATATAGTTATGGTTATTTCGGTTTCAGTGTTCAGCAAACTATCTGGAGTGAAATGGGTGGTCAAGTAGATTATGAAACAGAAAAGAGACTAGGCGATCGCCTTGGTTGGCGAAAAGAGGGAAACTGGTTAGACTATGAGCAACTAACTTTTAAATTGTCCCCGATGACACCGATGGGACACTTACCAGCCAAATGGTTACACTACGATCAACATAGCTCTGACTTATCTCTATCATCTACAGAACACCTTTCAATGGGAGCCTGGCGGGTAAAATCTTGGTTAGTTTGGCAGATGCACTTATTCTTTTCTCGTACAAAAATTTGTAGTTCTCTAAAGATAATTTGAGAGGATGTTTAGTAATTCTAAGAGGATGTCTGAAAACTTTTTGGTGTTGTATTTGAGACTTGTAGATCCCCCTAAATCCCCCTTAAAAAGGGGGACTTTGATTCCGGTTCCCCCCTTTTTAAGCTACGGTGTATACACAAGTCCTAAAATCATTGCCTGGTAAGATACAAGCCTTGGTAGGCAAGGTTTTGAGTTAAGCGAACTGATTATCAATAGTGTCAGCTTATTGATAGAGTCCTAACGGAAAATCAAAGATTTTAAAAAAAATTTTCTGTTGTTTTTTGTTGATTTGATTGCCAACTCGACTTGTGTATACACGGTAGCCTTTTTAAGGGGGGCTAGGGGGGATCAAGCGAAATATTTAATACTTCTCAGACATCCTCTAAAATTACAGCAGTTTGCATCTAAATGAAGTACATCTTTTACCCCCCTTAATCCCTCCGCTGTATTGGGGGGAAATTCCCAATCTAGTTCCCTCCTCTTTCCAAGGGGAGGTTAGGGAGGGGTATTTTTGTACTTCATTAACTTGCAATCTGCTGTAATTCAAAAGCAGCAACAACTTCTAGTTGTGCTGTCATTGTTGATTTTATTCACTTGGTTTATTAAAAACTTCTAAAATCTGTCGGCAAATCTGCTTGAGCTTTTCCTCGATTTCACCAGAAGGCGAAGATGCGCCGACAACACTCCAGTTTTCTACCGTAGAAAGTCGCCACGCCTCACCACGATGATCGAATCCCGCCACCTCCACGCCGATCGCACGCCGGGAATTATTGATGGGATCTTGATAAAATCGGATTTGAATTAAAATACTGCGACTTCGCCAAGATTTGCTAATACCAGGAAAGTGAAAGCCAATATCTATAGAATCTGGATCGACTAACTCCCTAGTTTCCGGGTCATTTTTCCAGGGTTTGAGATCGGATTTGGCATCAGGAAACTCAAATTTGAACAAATTAACTACCGTGGCAATGTTGCTGGCGAGTTCAAGGTTCGTTGCCTGTTCAGCTGCGTTCACTAAAAAACACTCCTATATTGCGTCGCCATCTTCAAGGATGTGAAGACATAAAAACCGCCAGAAGGCTTATATTATTGGTGTTTCAGCTTATCAAGACCTTTGAGATTTAGCAACTCTAAATCATATTTTCCTAACAATCCTCGTTACTAACAGAAGCCAAAAATCGCTTCTTGTTGGGACTGCCTAACACCTATTAAGTAATTGTACTTAAAAATTACTCCAAAGCAGATGAAACTCTGTTCTTTGAAGAAAATATCAAGATTTTCTGCAAAATCCTTGGCTGACAAGAACGATTAACTCCGCTAGCGATCTAAAATGACACTGTTAATCGGTAAACCAAAAGCAATTAAGTTCAATATATGGTGCGTCAACGCTCGATTTTTTCATTTTTCCTAGTATTATTGGCCACATTCCTGATTAGTTGTGGTGGCCCTGGTGTTGCGGTAGCACCTCCGACTTACACAGCAGTACAACTTGAAAAAATTCAGGCTTATGTTCCTGAAATTCAGGCTGTGCGCGATCGCTCACAAGAGTTAACAACCCTGATTAAAAGAGGTGATTGGATCAATGTGCGTAACTTTATACATGGGCCCATGACAGAAGCAAGGCTGAACCTGACTTATGTCACTTCCAACCTTCTACCCAATGACCAACCCAAAGCACGTCAAATAACACGAGATTTGTTTAATGACTTGGTTAAGCTTGATAAAGCTACTAGTGCAGGCAATCCTCTAGTTGCCTTGAATCAATCCCAAGATGCTTTTGCAGAGATTGACAAATTCTTCGACTTGCTTCCTAATACCAGCAGTGAAGCAGAGGCAAGTTAAGCCCAAGGTAAGATGAGCAAAGGGGGATGAGGAGGATGAGGGAGAGAAAAAATTTCTCCCCCTATTCCCTCATCTCCCACATCTCTCGATTTTTGCCTCAAAACAGCAATGAGTCATGTAGTTATTATCGGTTGTGGTGTAGTTGGGGCTGCGATCGCTTACGAACTGAGTTTAGTAAAAGGGCTGAAAATCACAGTTTGCGATCGCCAACCACCAGCACAAGCTTCCACGGGCGCTGCACTTGGCGTTTTGATGGGCGCAATCAGCCAAAAAATCAAGGGCAAGGCTTGGCAGATGCGGCAAACTAGCATCCAACGCTATGAAACCTTGATTCCTGAACTCGAAGCTTTAACAGGTCGCAAAATTCCTTTTAATCGTCAGGGAATTCTGATGCTTTTATCTGATTCCTCCCTAGAGGGGATGTCAGCATGGGAAAAGTTAGTAGAAATTCGCCACTCTCAAGGCTGGAATTTAGAAATTTGGGACACGGCTAAACTCCAGAATATCTGTCCTCAAATTAATAACGAAAAAATTACTGGCGCTGTCTATTCTTTGCAAGACCGCCAGATCGATCCAACTGCCCTGACATTGGCTTTAGTTGAAGCTGCCCAGCAAAATGGTGTAACTTTCAAATTTGGTGTGACTGTTTTGGATGCCCCAACCTCAACACCTGAATTTTGCCATCAACTAGAGACTACAGAAGGAAAAATAACCGCTGATTGGTTTGTAATTGCAGCAGGGTTAGGTTCAACCCCACTAACAGCAAAATTAAATCAGATAATTGATATCCGCCCCGTACTTGGGCAAGCCTTGCAAATGCGTGTAGGGCATCCATTAGGAAATCCCGATTTCCAGCCAGCGATAACGGGTAATGATGTCCATATTGTTCCTGTGGGCGGTGGAGATTATTGGATAGGCGCAACAGTGGAATTTCCCAGCAATGGCGATGAGATACAACCAAATCAAGAACTGCTGAAATCTGTTAGAAAACAAGCGATCGCATTTTGTCCAGAGTTAGCCACAGCAAATATTCTCCGCACTTGGTCGGGGTTACGTCCCCGCCCTGAAGGACGCCCAGCCCCAGTTATTGGTAAGTTGCCAGGGTTTAATAACATCCTCCTAGCTACCGGACACTATCGCAACGGCGTTTTATTAGCACCCGCTACAGCTTATGCGATTCGTGAGATGATTATTTCTCAGGGAATGGGGACTGGGGAGTAGGGGAGAAATCAATTCAAAATTCAAAATTCAAAATTCAAAATTCAAACATTTTAGAACTTCTGCCTCCTGCCTCCTCTTTTCCAATGACAAATGACAAATGACAAATGACAAATGACAAATGACAAATGACAAATGACAAATGCCCAATATAGGAAAATAGCGTGTCAATAAAAGAACATAAAATCAATGTAGATTCACTGAAATGGTTTTATCGGGAATCTTTACCAATCGGCAGAAGTGACTTAGCGCCTGTGTTATTGCTACACGGCTTAGTTTCACAAAGTTACAGTTGGCGTCATATTATACCTGCTTTGGCGAATCAGGGGACAAGAGCGATCGCTCCAGATTGGATTGGTTACGGCAATTCTTTCAAACCAGAAAAACGGGATTTTGCTTACACTCCCGATGCTTTTATCACAGCTTTAGAAGGATTTATTAAAGCTTTAAAACTTGAACATTTTTCTTTAGTTGTCCAAGGTTTTTTAGGTTCTGTAGGACTACAATATGCTTTGCGTCATCCAGAACAAATTGCCAATATAGCTATTTTAAATACACCAATTTCAACTGCTGCTAAATTACCCTGGAAAATTAAACAAATGGGTTTACCTTTAGCAGGTGAAGTCATGACCCAAGACCCCTTATTAGTCGATCGAACGCTAGAAGGCGGAAGCCGTTATCGCATAGGAGACAAGGATTTAGATGTTTATCGAAAACCATTTTTAACTGCTTCTTCGTCTGGTCGAAGTCTCTTAGCAAGTATTCGCAATTTACAGCTTGATTCAGCCATGACCGAAATCCAAACTGGCTTTAAAGAATGGCAACAACCAATTCTGATTCAATGGGGTATGATTGACCCTTGGCTACCTATAGACATTGCCGAAAACTTTGCCAATTCCGTACCAAATACCGAATTAATAAAACTTAATAACGTCGGACATTATCCTCAAGAACACTACCACGAGACGATTTTGCAAGACCTTTTACCCTTTGTGCGTCGTAAAGATGCTCATTGACAATATATAGCAATTCTATTTGATTTGTGAGAATTTTGGTGTTGACTGTCCTAAGTCAATTGGTCATTTGTCCTTGGTTTTGTCTTACGAATGATTTAGGATTGCTATAGCTTTGGCAAAAATGGATATTATAAAAATGAATGTCAGAATTCAGGAGTCAGAATTAATTAGTAGAGGATGCAAAATCATCATTTTAGCCCACTAAATAGAAGATTGAGTGGCAGAATTCAAATGTTATTTCTTGTTAAAACTCCATCTTTGAATAGGTAAAATATTCTGAATTCAGAATTCTGGCTCCTGACTACTTTGTTATTACCATTACAAGTAAAGGAAATTATGATTCATGGCTTATTCATGGTTTAAAGCCTTTCATATTGTCGGATTTGTAGTTTGGTTTGCTGGTTTATTCTACTTAGTACGTCTTTTTATCTATCACGTTGAAGCGAACGTTGAACCTGAACCAGCACGAACGATACTGAAAAATCAGTATCAAATTATGGAAAAGCGCCTTTACTCTATCATCACTAACCCAGGAATGTTTGTGACGATCGCAATGGCCATCGGTTTATTAACCACTGAACCGGACGTTTTAAAAGAGGGTTGGTTGCATATCAAACTGCTGTTTGTGGCGCTTTTAATTGGCTATCATCATTACTGCGCTCGGCTGATGAAGAAATTAGCAGTAGATGAATGTCGCTGGAATAGTCAGCAATTACGTGCTTTAAATGAAGCGCCTACAGTTATGTTAGTAGCGATCGTTTTGTTGGCTGTGTTTAAGAATAATCTACCTACAGATATGGCTGCTTGGGCTATTTTCGCCATGATTATTTTGATGGCAGTCACTATTCAACTTTACGCCAAAAAACGCAGGCAGGATAAAGAGAAATTGACGGCACAGATAGGGCAACCACAAGAACAAAGTTAGACAAAGTAAGGTAGCCCAGCTGTGCTACCTTACTTTATCTCGCATCACAACAATACAGCAGATTGTAAATTAATGAAGTACAAAAATACCCCACCCTAACCCTCCCCTTATCCCTACGGTGTACACACAAGTCGAAAAAAGCTTGATTTTCCATTGTTTTCTCGTTGATCTCGTTCCCATGCTCTGCATGGAAATGCCTGATTTAGAGGCTCTGCCTCCAGTGAGATATTGAGTCAGAGACTCAATGAATGCATTCCCAGTCGGAGACTGGGAACGAGAAATCTTGTTCCCTCACGCCACTTGCTTCAAGCTGGGAAACCCGTCCAACGCAGTGGCTCCCCTTTATAAGGGGAGGGTTAGGGTGGGGTAAAACCTTGGGTTTTTCAGCTATTTTAGACTTGTTGTGTACACTGTAGGGCGTGATTCAAGGATTTTTGCAAGAAACTTCATGAGCTGCGCTCACAAGGAACAATGAAAATGTCTTTTCCTCCTGCCTCCTGCCTTCTGCCTCCTGCCTTATTTTCAAGGCAGGTCTAATGAATGCTACTAATTAATCATTACCTCATCCTGTAAACGTTTACAGTAAATCATCTCCAGGAATGACGGTAGTGTAAAAAGTATATTTGCGATTAGCGACATAACGTCGGTCTTGTTTAATAATTGCCATAAACTCTCTATGTCCCTCACGGCTACGTCCCACTAAACAACCTGCACTAGCAAGGCGAATATCATTTCGGGGGAAATCAAAGCCGTAGTGTTGATTCACATAAAAATTATCACCTGTATCAAGTTTGTCGCCAGTCCGTTTAAAATCTTGGTTGAAATCTCTACAAACTGTTATATCTCCAACTTGCACTAATGCTTCATGAGGCTCGGCTGTACCGTGAGTACCCACAGCCCAAGCTTTGTATTGTCCAAACTGAATCCTAGCTGCTCCTTTGGGATTCATCGGATTGTAAGTGTAGTACTTCCCTGGTTCTGTAGTAGCTTCCCAGTGATCTACGATTTTGGGAACACCATTTACTACTTCAATTACAATCCGGCGATCGTTAAATTGATTGGGTGTATCACTGTTGAGAGTCCAGTCTCCATTGATACCCTCTACATAAACAATGTTGTATTCTTTGGGATTGGTAAATACTTGATAACCTTTGGCTAGCATATATTTCACAATCTTACTAGCGATGTCATTGCCTAGTTTTAAGGGGGGTTGAGGAAGATCGTCTATTTTGGTTTCGATTAGTTTCTTGGCTGTGACTGCTCCTAAAAAACCACTCTCTTCAGTCTTTATTAATTCTTGAAATTTTTTGAGAGATATGACAGAGACAGGGCCAAATTTACCATCAGCTGGAGGTTCCAGCAAACCTAAGCCGATTAACAATATCTGAATCTGACGAGCCAAGTCTGCATCTTCTGCGATCGCATCAAATGACCATTTCTCATCTTTTCCCAAGAAATCTTGTAGTTTCATTATGCACCTGCTTTCATTTACTGAGTTCTAAGTATAAACATCAATTTTAAAATTGATGTTGTTTGAAACTATACTCTTGACTAAAAGATGATGTCACAATTTTTACTATTAATTTATGATTAAGCACACAAAAATTCACAGATATTACACTGAAGAAAAAACTATTTATTGGCGACATATATTAAATTTTTTTCGGGAATATGGTTCGAGTTCAGAGGTTGAGCAATGTCTCCGACAAGCTAGATTTACGCCCTTTTAACTAGACAATTTCACGTTCAATGTAGCTATCCCTCTCGCTCATTAATCAAAATCATTACCGTTTACGGATAAATCACACGACTTTTAACGAAGAATGTAAAACCTGTCCCTCTTCGCCTCGGAGAAGGACAGACTTTAATAAAAGTTCAAGACAGGAAGAGGTTTGATAACTAATTACTTGATTTGTGGATGAGCATTTTGTCCATCACAACAAACTAAGGTTAGGTGTAGCTGTAGTTTTAGTCTGGTAAGCATTTTTGACACCAACCCAGTTACTAGCAATTGGCATTCGCCAACCGGTTCCAAAGGCGCGATCGGTAATTTTTAAACCGGGGGGTGCTTGTCGCCGTTTAAATTCAGCCCGCGCCACCATTTGAATTACTCGGTTTACAATTACCGGATCGTGACCGGCTGCAACAATTTGTGCTGCTGATTGGTGGTTGTGAATCAGGCGTTGCAAAATATCGTCCAAAATTTCGTAAGGCGGTAGAGAGTCTCGATCGACTTGGCCTGGTTTGAGTTCGGCGCTGGGTGCTTTTGTCAAGACGTTTTCCGGGATGATTTCATTATTGCGATTTAACCAATGGCAAAGTGCATACACGCGGGTTTTAGGAACATCTGCAATTACCGCTAACCCGCCATTCATATCGCCGTAGAGAGTACAGTAACCCACAGCCATTTCTGACTTGTTACCAGTAGATAAAAGCAGATAGCCAAATTTATTCGCGATCGCCATTAATAAATTACCGCGAATCCGAGATTGGATATTTTCTTCAGCTAGTCCAAACTCCGTACCCGCAAACAAATCATCTAAAGTGCGATCGAAGCCTTGCATTAACTCGCCAATTGGTAAAAGATGAGTTTTAATTCCCAAATTTTCGGCTAATGCTTCAGCATCACTGATGGAATGCTCGGAACTGTAAGGGGAAGGCATGAGAACACCGAGGACATTTTCTTTACCAAGTGCAGCCGTGGCGATCGCAGCTACTATTGCCGAGTCAATCCCGCCACTTAACCCCAACACTACTTTAGAAAAGCGGCACTTACGAGCGTAATCTCGCACTCCCAAAACCAAAGCTTGCCAAATTTCTTCATCTTCCGATTCATACATCGGTTCTACAGAACCCAACTGTAAATCACGCAGCGTTTCGTCAAATTCTACTACTACTAAATCAGTGTCAAAACCACGAGCGCGACACATAATTTCACCTTGACGATTTAAGGCAAAACTATGTCCATCAAAAATTAAATCGTCATTTCCGCCAACCTGATTAGCGTAAATCATTGGTTGTTGAAAACGTATTGCACTATGCCTAAGCATGGTTTCACGAAACTGTTGCTTACCAGCCGTGTAGGGAGAAGCAGACAAATTTACAATCAAATCTACACCCAAAATTGCTAAGTCAGCAATCGGATTTACTGCATAACTACGTTTGCCCCAGAATTCCTCATCGTTCCATAAATCTTCGCAAATAGTTACGCCAATATGGATATTATCGAGAGTGAAATAATTAGCTTGCAAGCCTTCTTCAAAATAACGGCGTTCATCAAAGACATCGTAAGTAGGCAAAAGTCGCTTGTGAAAAACTTGCTTGACTGTGCCATTTTCTAACAAAGCCATGCTGTTAAATAAACTTTTACCGCCACTAATATCTGCTTTGATATTCGATTCAACAGTTCCTACCAATACAGCTAAATTTGGTGGTAAATCCTCAGCCAAGTTTTGTAAAGTGATGCCCATCGCTTCCACAAAACTAGGATTTAGTAATAAATCTCTTGGTGGATAGCCACACAGAGAAAGTTCTGGGGTCAACAACAAACGCGCACCGCTAGATGCGGCTCGTTGTGCCGCCTCCAGGATTTTTTGGGCATTTAAAAGCAAATCACCAATAGTCGGATTAATTTGAGCGATCGCAATTTTCATATTATTTGTCATTGGTCATTGGTCATTTGTCATTTGTCAGGAGTCATAAGTTACTCTGGACTTCAGACTTTTAACTCTTGACTTGGGGTAGAGATTGGTTAAATAAACACTAAAGGTTTATCTTTTAAGGGAGCAAAAGCTTCGGCATCAAACTTATACAAACTAGCTGGACGACCAGCACCTCGTGATACCTTAATTCCGGTATCGCATAAAAAACCTAACTTGAGTAGACGCGCTCGAAAATTAGAATAATCGGAAAAATTGTCACCTAAAACTGTGGCGTATAACTGATATAAATCATTCAAAGTGAACATTTCTGGCAAGACTTCAAAAGCCACCGGACTATACTCTAATTTATTTCGCAATCGCCTGTGCCCATAAGCCAGAATTTCGTTATGGTCAAAAGCTAATTGCGGCACTTGTTTTACCGGATACCAAGCGATGCCAGTCATGCGATCGGCAATCAATTCGGCTTCTTCAAATCGCACTAGGGCAAAGTAACTAACTGATAAATAACGCACACCATAACTATCAGTTGCTTCCCGTGGATCGCGATTTGGCCCGCCAAATGTATACAGTTGTTCTAAATAGAGATTATTGACCTTAATTTTCTCCGCCATAATGCGATAAGCGGCATCTTCTAAAGACTCTCCTGGACGTACCAAAGTACCGGGAAGACTCCAATGATTTAAAAATGGTTCTTGCTGCCGCATTACTAGTAGAACTAACAGCCGATTTTGTACAGTATCTACAGAAAAAATTACATTATCAACACCAACCTTGAAATCGGCCAAAGGTTGTTGGTTTAACGGAGTTGGTATCTTTTTTGGTGAACGTCCTGGCATTCGTACAAATGCTCTCGATTAATATAGGCAACTACAGGGGCTGTGAGGGCTTGGGGATCTCTATGTTCGCGGTAGGCTGTTGAGGAAACATCTAGACCAGTCAGACTAGCGATCGCAATTTTCCCTCCCAGCTTTTGCACTACCTCTGAACTAGATTCATCTATTGCATATCCCGGTCGCGGTACAATCAGTAGTTGTACTTCCTGTAACAAATCTTCAATGCGATACCAACGTGGTAGCTGAGTCAGTAAATCTGAACCAACGATCAACGTTAATTCAGCCTCTTCACCCCAAGTAAGCTTGGCTTTTTCCACTGTTTCCAGCGTTCTGAAACTACTCAATTTTTGTTCCAAAGCAATATTGTGCCGTGGCGCGTCTATATTTGCAATCAACAGTTGCAGCATTGCCGCCCGATGTTCTAAGGGTGTTTGATGAGACTTAAATGGATTATCTGCTGCCCAAACCGCTACCCAATCATAACGCTCAGACAACCAACTTAGAATTTCTTGATGTCCAGCAGTTGGTGGATCGGCACTAGTTCCAAACAAAGCGACTCTCATAATAATTCGTAATTCGTAATTCGTAATTCGTAATTAAGACAGACTGAAAAAGTACTTCTATCTCTGTGTACTCAGCGCCTCTGCGGTAGCCTACGGCAAGCCGCTGGTGCATCTACGTTTCTTAGTTTCTTCAGTCAACACCCGTAACCCCTCAGAAATCTCCACTTCTACAGCCACAGGACGATCCAAACGCCGTGTTTGTTGTGGCAAACTACCAACTGAGGCGGCGGTACGCTGACGAATTGTTGCCAACGACTCCAAAGGCTGTATCCGTTCACCTTCTTGCACTACCAACTGCAATAAAGCTTCTTCTTCTAAAGCAATTTCATCTAAAAGTCCTAACCTGTCTGCTTTTACCTTACCTCCCGTAAACGAGCGAAAAATCTGCTTGCGCCCTGGATAAGTAACTTTACTACTCGATTGCTTCATGACTGGGATGCCATCAATGTCTACAAGTTTATAAACTCCATTGACAGGCGAACCTGTAACTAGTCGCGTTCCCAGTCCGTAACCATCAATTTGCGCTCCAGCAGCTTTTAATCTGGCAATTTCCCACTCGTCTATGTCGCCACTGGCAAAAATTGGCACACCGGGAAGGAGCGATCGCACCTGTTTTGATAAGGTAACTAAATCTCCTGAGTCTAATCTCACTCCTGTTAATTGCATTTCCCCGGAATTTACTTTTTCGGCCAAGCGCTGGGCAGCAGCAATGGTATCGTAAGTATCAATTAGTAATGGCGCACCCGGAAAATAGCGATGAAATGCACTAAAAGCTTGTTCTTCAGTGCCTTCTATTGCTGACAATGCCATCACTAAGGCGTGTGCCATCGTACCACTTGGCTGTTGTCCCAGTTGTAGCGCTGCTAACACATTGGAAGTGGAATCTAACCCACCCGCCAACGCCGCCCGTGCTGCCCACAAAGACCCTTGGGGACTAAATGCTCGTCTGGTGCCAAATTCTAAAAGTGTTGCTGACTCCCCCGCTACATCCCGCAACCGGGCTGCTTTTGTGGCAATCAAAGTCTGGTAATTAATTGTATTCAGCAGGTAAGTTTCTACTAGTTGCGCTTGCCAAAGGGGTGCTTCCACCCGCAAGAGTGGTTGATTGGCAAACACGGCTGTCCCTTCTGGTACTGCCCAAACATCACCCGTAAACTTTCCCTCAGCTAAAAGTGACCAAAAGCGATCGCCTGCGTGAGCAAAAATTCCCGTTGCCTGTAATGCTGCAATTTGCGCCAAACTAAAGCGGATTTTGGCTAAATATTCCAATGCCTGCGTCAGCCCCATCGCAATTAAATAACCAAAACCCTCTGGCAACCGTCTGACAGACAACTCAAAGCTTGCCCGTCGTTGTTCTATACCTTCGCCTGTGTAACAAGCTGCCATCGTCAACTGGTAAAGGTCAGTCAGCAAGCTGTAGTCATCGGCAGAAAGGTTCAGTTCCGGGTTCTGCTGGCTTTGCTGTTTATATACATAGTCCAAATCTGGCAAAGTTGTCATGCAAGAGCTTCCTTACAAGATGCTTCTTTTTATTATGGTAATATTTACCATAAATAATGTCAACTCCCTGCAAGTATATTGTCTGAAATTGCCGTATAACAGTAGATTTCTGGCTAGCTTAATACTAATTTCATCAAATAATTAATATTTTTTAATAGTAATGGCTAGCAATAATGTTAATTAAATCGGGCGGCTAATCAAGGGAAATAATATCCTGTCAGAGAAAGTTTGTTTTGCTTCGCTCTTTTTCCAAATGGGTTGAAAGAAACAACTATGTTACAATTAGAATCGAAGAGAAAAATTTGACTTTTTGACAAGCTAAAGTATTGCAAAGTTATCTGAATAAACATTGCATATATTCTCAATATATTGAGAATATGAGCAAGGCTTGAGTATTAGGATTAGAGTATAAGCATTACCATTAAAGCGACTCAAAAAGAAGGAGTCCAATATTATGGATATTTCCAAAATCATTGCGAACATAACCCAGTATATTTCTGAAGCTGCAATGCGGATTTTTGGCCCTACGGATGATGCTTATCCTGCTGTTGGCGTACAACCTTTTACAGGTGAGCCTTACGACGAAGATAGAGATGATAATTGGTAGATGCCGATCCGGTATGTGAAAAATATTTATCAACAAAAAGATCCCCGACTTCTTCAATAAGTCGGAGGTCTGATTTTCTCGGTGGAGAACCAATCAAATAGGATTGCTATAGTTGCGTTGCGCTTGACATAAACTACTTAATAGCAAATTGTCCAGCCGAAAATATTTGTTGTGCCGTTAGTTGCAAGTTGGGAAAGATTAAAGAGATAAGTCGATCGTTGTTTTGAAATAATTGTTTTTGATACTCATCCTCTCTTAGGTTGCAAATTGTTACCGTTGGCTGTTTGGGTTTACCAATATATTCTCTGCCACCAATACCTAAATAATCAACAATCCAATATTCAGGAATTCCTAACAGGGCGTAGTCTTCGGCTTTACGGGCATAATCGTTCTGCCAGTTTGTGCTGACAACTTCAGCAATCAGTTTTATTGAGTTTCCTGATGTAATTACAGGTTGTTGTTGCCATAATGGTTCATTAATTAATTGAGTTTGGTCTAACACAATCACATCGGGACGAAAAGCGGTTTCTGTTCCTAAGAGTTTGATTAGACAGCGATGGGGAATAAAGTAGCTTAGATCCTGACGATCGATTTCTACATTCAGCTTTCGCCCAATCAATGCAGATACTTGCTCGTGTGGCCCGGTTGGTTCCATCTCGATTAATTCACCATCAATTAGTTCATAGCGATCGCACTCACTGTAAAGGCTAATAAATTCATCAACGGTTAGAACTTTTGAGACTGATTGAACCATTGTGATTATTCCTCATGATTTGGTGCTTGCTAGTTCCCAAGTAATTCTTTCACCCAACATATTAAAGTAGTTCAAGTAGCTCCTTTCGTATACGTTCTCCCTCATATCTACTATATGTTAGTTGCTTCCGTTCTTTTATGATTGTAACCTGTCCCAGATTGGAGTCAGGTAGCTCTACTAAATCGTTATTAAGCAGTAGTTGTACATGTTTAGGTGGCACATCACTTAGATGCAAATCATCATAAATTCTTTGATAATTATTTGGCATACTCTTCAATTTTTGAGAAATACTTACGTCAAATCTTTTGAGAAATAAACTCTCAGTTTGGAGAATAGAGTTTCTCCAAGATTCCAAAACTCTACTTGGTAAATCGTCTGAGCTATCTCCATGACAACATACTAAAGAATGCCACGGCTGCATATATTTTAGTAAATCTGTAAGATGTTTTGGTTCTTTTTTTTTGCTCCGTAAATGTTGAATTATGAAAGCAGAAATAATGGAACAACCATAGCTATTTTCTTTTTCTATAGGGTTGTATTTTAGATACTCTTTACTAGATTTTGAGTCATTCCAGTTAGAGTAAAAGCAATATAAAGGGATAGGTGAATTCTTTTCTTTTGAAGCATTTTCTATAAGAAGATCGCATTGATATACCTTATTTTTACTTTTAGTTTTTTTGTAGTAATACAGATGATTGAAAGAATTGTTTTTAAAATCTACAACTTTAGCTTGCACTCGAAAACCTATCCATTTATTGCTAGCACCAGTAAACCACCACTCCCAATCTGCACCGTTTGATCCTTCTTTATGTTTAGTAAATTTATGATTATAAATTTCCAGTTTTTTCTCAGATTTTAGTTTAAGAATATTTATATCTGTTAAAGTTTCTTCTCCAATCTGATGATCTAAATCACGTCCTTTGGCAAGCATATCCCATGTTTCTTTTGAGCAGTTTCTGAAAGTATCACATAAGGTTGGGAGCATATTTAAAATTCAAAAAGTAATAGACAGTTTTAGTATTCCCTAAACAAGCCTAAACTTAATCATTTATATTTGGAGATTCATTGTAGGGTGTTTGCTATGGTGGGCAAAAAAATGACATTGAAAAAAGCAAGTAAGTTTAAGGCGTGAGGTTTTTCTCACACCCTTTTATTTAAACTTTTCGATCGCCGATTGCTAAGAGTTCCAGAATCGCTCCATTTGTCCAGCCGAAACCAACTTCGTTAGAACTATATCCAAAACAGATTTCTTCAGAAACATTGGCAGAACAGCGTTCAACATCATATTTCTCAACTAGGGTATTGTGACGCTCGAATTCTTTAACTACCATAGCTAAAAATTTGTTGGCAATGCGATCGCCTTCTGTATGATACCCATAGCGGTGAAGTCCAAGGACTGCAACTAATGTCAATGGTGCCCAGCCAAGGGGAGCATCCCACTGATTGCCGGTGACACGAGTACTGGTAAAAATTCCGCCTGGGGCTTCAAACAAAGAGAGATTTTCTACGACGCGTTTGGCTTGAGTTGGAGAAGCAATTCCCAGCCAGAGAGGATAGAACGTGGTAGCAAATTCGTAGCGGCGGCGTTTTCCATTCTGGAAATGATAGTCGAAATATAATCCTTGTTCTTCATCCCAGAGAAATTGATCGATCCGGTCGCGGCGGATATCTGCGCGATTGCTCCATTTTTGTTCCAATTGTTCGTTCCCCAGAATATGCTTAATTTGCGCCATGTCTTGTTCCACCTGATACAAGAAACTATTGAGGCACACAGGAGCGTAGTGGAGAATATCAGCACTAAAAGGGCCAAATCGGTTGGTGATATCAAAACCAGACTCGCGCATGGTGCGATCGCTTTTGTAAAATAGATTGGTCAGTTTGTCATTTTCGCGATCGTAGTAAAGATTGACATCGTAATCTTCAACCTCAAAGGTTTGGTAATATTCCTTGACGCGATCGTAGTGGCTTTTTCCCTCTTCATCTCGCTCGGAAAACAAAACTTCTGGCGCTGGGCCTTCCCCAAAGGCATAAAATCTGGATAAGCCGGTTGCAGCATTCAGGTGGGGCGGTACTACCCAGTAATAATAAAATTGCTCTAACAGAGGTACGGTTGCTTTTAACCACTCTTCATCTTGGGTGTGCTGGAATAACGCCAAGACCATCATACTCAGGACAGGGGGCTGCGATCGCGACAGCATATAAGTCCGGTTGGCGTTGAGAATAATGCCGTAATGTTGTACTTGGTACAACAATTGATCGACTTGACTTTGTGCTAGCTCCAATTCTCCATCGTGCAAAAGTCCTAGCAATATAAAGTAGCTGTCCCAGCCATACATTTCGTTGAAGCGACCACCTGGTACGACATAAGGCCCTGGTAGGTATAGTAACCCATGCTGTTTAATCGCTTCTGCTTCTGCTGGCAAAGTGCGAATTTCTAGCTGTTGCATATCTTTTGGAGATAGCGATCGCTCCAATACAGTCTGAATGTTGGGACAATCTTCTGAAGGGGAAATGTAGACAATCCAGGGAGTTTCTCTTTTATGGTCTAGTTTGGTATCCTTGGCAGATTGTAATAAGTGTTCGTGCGATCGCGTTAAAGTTTTCCACATTTTTTTGATGTGGAGGCGCACAGCGTCTATCTGTGCTGTGGTAAGTGTTGGGGTCATAATTACAGAATTGTTTTTTTAACGCAAAGGAGAGGCAGCGCGGTCTTGGGGGTTTCCCCCATGAGCGACTGCCGTCGCCAAGGGAGGCGCAGAGGAACGCTGAGGTTTTACAGGTGGGAGTGATTTGAGTACTCGATTACGTATCCATGCCAAGGGAAGCGCAGAGGAACGCTGAGGTTTTACAGGGTTCTCTCTGCGTGGGACAAGATTTTTGTTTTTACTCGGCAGTGCTAATTAACAGGGCAACTGGGAAATGGGTAAGGGCTGTTGCGATTGATAGGGTTTCTGTAGTTTGTAAGGGTTGCTGAGTTAAGACGTTTTTCCAAGTGGGGGAAGTTCCAGGGGGTAGTTGCAGGTGCGTATCTTGCCAAACTGACTCGCCCAAAGGATTGTCTTTTGGCTGGATGAGGCTGGTTAAAAAGCGGGGCGCGATCGCGATCGCTGTTTGATTCCCCTCCCGCCGTGCAAAGGCGATAATATGATTGGCGTAGGTTCCCTGAACTTCTAACGGTAAATAATCGCCGTCCTGGAATAATGAGACATAGTTTGTTCTGGCTTGGAGTAATTGAGCCGTTAAAAACAGTTTGATTCTGCCGTCTGTTTTGTCGTTTAGTAACTCCTGAATTAGTCCCAAAATGTCTGTTTTTGCCTGTTCGCGGATGGCGCTTAAGTAAGTACGTCGCTGTTCAAAATCCACAGGACGGCGATTATCTGGATCGACTAAACTCAGTTCCCAAAGTTCCGTTCCCTGGTATAAATCGGGTACGCCGGGTACGGTAATCTTCAGTAAAGTTTGGGAAAGGGAATTGAATATCCCATACTCTGCAATTCGCTGTTGAAATGGACGAAACGCTTCTAGAAATTCCCCGGATATAGCAGGATCGAGTACTTTCCCAATGAAGGAGGTACAAGCTTCTTCATACTCACTATCAGGTCGTAACCAGGCTGTATGCACCTTCGCTTCTCGTATTGCTTTTATTATATAGTCTTTCACCCGTTCCACGAAGGATGCATGTTCGTGTTCGGCAAAGGGAAACGCCCCTACTAGGGTTTGATAGAGAAAATACTCGTCGTTGCGATCGGGCATCGCAAACCCGTGGCGATGGCTACGATGTCCTCGATTCATGGCACTCCAGGTATTTACCTGCTGATCCCATTCATCGGGGATTTCTGAGAGGACATTCAACCTTGCCCGCACATCTTCGCCGCGCTTGGTGTCGTGGGTGGCTGTGGTGTTCATTGTGTGAGGCCAGGTTGCTTGGTGCTGTTTGTTAAAGGCATGGAATTTGGCTAATTCGATGCCAAAGTGGCCGGGATTTCCGCCGACTTCATTCAGCGACAGCAACCGATTGTAAACATATAATGTGGTATCTTCTACGCCTTTGGCCATTAGCGGGCCGCTGTATTGCTGCATTCGCAAGACAAAATATATCCACTGTTCGCGTTCTGTTTGAGTCAGAGAATTATCAAACTCTAGCAGCATTAACTTTTCAATAAAGGTCAGTTCATTCTGCAACAGTGGCACTTGTTCTTTGGTTTGGCTAATTACTTCTTGAATGGTAGCGCGATCGCTTTCTCCAATTCCATCGGGCGTAATGTAGGTGCGGTAAATTGGGAACAGTGTCAAAACTTCGGCGATCGCTCTTTTTAATCCATTCAGTGTAAAATCATTGCCATAGCGATATTTGCTGGAAACGTTCTTTAACAAAAGAGCCAGATTGTCAATATCACCTGCTAAATTCTTTTCTAAAATCAGGTGCTTTTTATCTTTTACTACCGATGCATAATCTGCTCTGGAACTGATAAAGTTTTGGTAAATTTTATCGAAGGATGATTCATTTTCCGTTTGACAAAATACGCCATTTACATAATTTAAAAAGTCATATCCAGACGTACCTTCTATTTCCCAGTTTTCCGGCAACTCTTCGGTGAGTTCTAAAATCTTCTCGACGGTGATATAAACATCTCCCATCTTTTCTTGCAGTCTTTCGAGATACTGGATTGGGTTATAAAGTCCATCAATATGGTCAATCCGTAAACCAGTAAATTTGCCTTCTTCAACTAGTTTCTGAATTAAGCTGTGGGTATTATTAAAAACCCGCACTTCTTCAACCTTAACGGAAATCAGTTCATTGACAGTAAAGAAACGACGGTAATTCATTTCTTCCGCCCCAACTTTCCAGAAGGCGAGGCGGTAAAACTGGTCGTTCAGTAATTCATCTAGGAGGTTAAAGCTTTCTGAATTACCGGGTTCTCCGTTGAATGTTTGGAGATTTTCGTCAATAAACTCGCGGATGGTATCATTTGTGGTGTAGAGTTCCCAAAGCAATCCTTTAATAAATGCGATTTGGTCTTGTCGCTGTTTTCCGGCAACTTCTGAGGGCACACTTTTGAGAATGTAGAGAATCCCCAATAGTTTAATAAAATCGGGATGATTGCGTCCCAGTGTGCGCGTGAGTTTACCTAAATTATGGCTGATAAATTTTGTATAAGATTCTAGCCGCAGTGGCAGTTTTAAGCTGTAATAGTTGACGGTTAAACCGTTTTGTTCGTATTGCAGTTGAATGTGTCCGTTTTCTAGGGATGTACCATAGAAATCTCCCAGCAGAGGAGCGAGAATTCGCTCTTGGCGATCGCCAAAGGGAGCATTCCAAGAAAGATCGAAGTAATCGGTATAGCTGGAATCTGGGCCGTGTTCCAATACGTCCATCAAGTAATCGTTTTCGCTGCTATAGGCCATGTGGTTGGGCACAATATCTTGTAACCAGCCCATACCAAGGGATTGAACTTCAGCAACTAATGCATCAAAGGACTCATTAGTTCCCAGTTCTGGGTTAAGTTGAGTCGCATCTACTATATCGTAGCCGTGCGTACTCCCGGATCGTGCTTTGAAAATGGGGGAAGCATATAAATCGGAAACACCTAAATCTGCTAGATAAGCTGCGATCGCTTTGGCGTTGTCAAAGCCAAACTGAGGTGTAAACTGAATTCGATAAGTGGCGGTGGGAATTCGCATATTTTTTTAGTAGGAGTGGGGAGTAAGGGGGATGTAGCTTTAGCTTCCCGCAGGGTGGAAGATGAGGTTTTGAGGTTAAACGTTGAACCTTTTAGAGGATATTTGAAAAGTCCTCTTCTCGGTAGCAAAAAGGTGTTACCCCCCTTAATCCCCCCTTGTAAAGGGGGGAAACAAGAAATCTAATCTAGTTCCCTCCCCTTTACAAGGGGAGGGTTAGGGTGGGGTAAATTTTAAAGGGGGTTAGGGTGGGGTAAATTTTAAGGGGGGTTAGGGGAGATCGATAAGTGCCTAAGATCGCAGCCAACCATTATTCAAACAACCTTTTAGCTCGAACATTAAGCCTTAATACTCAAACATTAAGCCTTTATGCTCAAACATTAAGCCTTAATGCTCGAACCTTAAGCCTTATTGCTCAAACATTAAGCCTTAATACTCAAACATTAAGCCTTTATGCTCAAACATTAAGCCTT